>CAYPZM010000195.1:0-9517 GCA_964414825.1 uncultured Cytophagia bacterium
CCTTTGTGGCAACTTTTTTAATTAACAAAGATTAGGACTAGAAATGAAACTTTCAAAATACTCCATGGGCGTCGGCGACCGCTTTGGTCACCAGGGCATTGCGCAATTGCACGGCATTGCCAAAGCCAAGGCACACGGCCTCGAGATTACGCCGGTGTGGAACAAATCGTACCGCGAGCATTCGATCATCAAAACCGGCCCGAAAGACACCCGACGCGAGGCCGATGAGGCAGTCAAGGCACTGGATTGGCAAGGGCCCTATTTGGTGGATGCCGATCACGTCAACCTGAAAATCATTGACCCCTTTATTCCGGTGAGTGATTTTTTTACGCTGGATGTTGCCGATTTTATTGGCGAGCGCGCAGAGGATGACAGCATTAAATCGTTTGTCACGAATCTTCATACGTACATCGGAACAATGGAAATCCCAGGAATTGACGAGGCTTTTGAAATTAATGAAGAATTGATTCAAGCCATTGCCGAAAAATATTTATTTGCCGTGCAAAAAGCCGGGCGCATTTATCGGCACATCGTCGATCAAAAAGGCGCCGAAAATTTTGTCACCGAAATTTCCATGGACGAAACCAACGAGCCGCAAACGCCGGTAGAGCTGTTTTTTATTCTTGCCGCCATTGCGCAGGAAGGGATTCCCGCACAAACCATCGCGCCCAAGTTTACTGGCCGATTTAACAAAGGCGTCGATTATGTGGGCGATGTGGAGCAGTTTAGAAAAGAATTTGAGCAGGATTTGGCCGTCATTCGACTCGCGGTAAATGAATTTACTCTGCCGGATAATTTAAAACTCAGCGTGCATTCCGGCAGCGACAAATTTTCGATTTATGGCCCGATTCACCAGGCCATCACCAAATTTGACGCCGGGCTGCACCTCAAAACTGCGGGCACCACGTGGTTGGAGGAATTGATTGGCCTGGCCGAAGCCGGCGGTCAGGGACTCCGTATCGCTCGCCAGGTATACCGCTCCGCCTATGAACGATATGATGAACTTGCCAAACCGTACGCATCGGTTATCGATATTAACGAAACCGATCTGCCCACGCCGGAAGAAGTGGATTTGTGGGATGGCACACTTTACGCCAACACCTTGCGGCACGATGCAAAAAATCCGGAATACAATTTATCGTTTCGGCAACTGCTGCATGTCGGCTACAAAGTCGCCGCCGAAATGGGCGATCAATATCTCGACGCGCTCAAGGCGTATGACATTTCCATTGCGGTGAATGTGACGCAGAATATTTTCGAGCGCCACGTAAAGCCGATCTTTTTAGGAAAATAGACTCGAACGATTTTTGTAATATCTGTTCGTCCAGGGATTCCAACTCCGGACGCGCAAAAGTAGTGGGCATAGAGCCCAATTTAGGCCTGGAAATTCTTCTCCATTTGCCTGGTCCAGAATAGATATCTTGGACGACTTTTGTTTTGCTCCTTAATTTTCGCCCCATCTGGAGATATAAAACTGAAGGCAAGTATTCAAACAAAACGACTTGGAAAAACAGGTCTCGAAATTCCCCCTCTGATTTTTGGCACCAGCAGTCTCGGCAATCTGTACCGCGCCTTGTCCTGGGAAACCAAACTGGCAATTTTGCGGCAAATGTTTGAGCACATGCCGGGCACGGTGGTTCTGGATTCTGCCGGGAAATATGGCGCCGGATTGGCGCTGGAAGTCATGGGCAAGGGCTTGCGCGAGCTGAACATCTCGCCGGACCGTGTTCTGATCAGCAATAAACTGGGATGGTATCGCGTGCCGCTCACGACACCGGAACCGACGTTTGAATCGGGCGCCTGGTTTGGCCTGCAGCACGACGCAATGCAAAATATCAGTTACGATGGCATTTTGCAGTGCTGGGAGCAAGGCTGTGAACTGTTGGGCGAACCCTATTCGCCGCAACTCGTTTCGGTTCATGATCCGGATGAATTTGTGGCGCAGGCCACGAATCCTTCGGAACGACAAGCGCGCCTGGAGGATATTTTGCAAGCTTACAAGGCGCTTATTGAGCTGCGAGAGCAAGGCATCGTCAAAGCGGTCGGAATCGGCGCCAAGGATTGGCAAATCATTCGAGAAATCGTCAATAAAATCGATCTGGACTGGGTGATGCTGGCGTTGAGCCTGACGATCTATTCTCACCCACCGGATGTGCTGGAATTTGTTGATGAGCTGCAGCGCCGCGACATTGGCGTCATCAATTCCGCGGTCTTTCATGCCGGATTTTTCACCGGCGGCCGTTATTTTGATTATCGCATTCCCGATCCGAATTCTCAGGAGGATCAACCGCTGTTTGAATGGCGTCACCGCTTTTTTCAAACGTGCCAAGAATTTGAGATCAATCCCGCAGACGCCTGTGTGCAATTTGGCTTGTCGCATCCGGCTGTAGCCGCCATTGCGCTCAACACCAGCAAGCCTGAGCGTATCGCGGATAACGTGCGTTCCGTTTCGATCACCATTCCGAGTGAATGTTGGCAGCGGTTAAAAGAATTGGGATTGATAAACACGAGATATTCATATATAGGTCGTAAAGTTTAGTATTAAACTCCCGTCTTTTCGGGAGTGACTTGTTCGTTTATTGCTCTTAAAAGGATTCCACCCCCCCATCCCTGGAAAATCAGAAGGGCTTGAAGCCCTCGTCAACTCGGCTTCCAGGGATAGAATCCCTGGAAGAACAATAGCGGCGGAATGAGAAAAATGACCGCAAAAACTTTTGGATATGAAATTCACAATGTGTGTGCGTAGAGACGTGATTAATCGCGCCTCTGCAATCGCCATAAAATTTGAACAAATCCTAAAATTTTGACCATGAACATCGACGCCCATCAACATTTTTGGCACTATTGCCCGCAAGAGTACGGCTGGATCGATGCCTCAATGTCCTCTTTGCAGCGCGATTTTTTGCCGGAACATCTTGAAGAAAAACTGATCTCCAATGAAATCGACGGCTCCGTTTGCGTGCAAGCCCGGCAATCATTGCAGGAAACGCGTTGGCTGCTGGAGCTGGCACAGCAGCATGAGTTCATTCAAGGCGTGGTCGGGTGGGTCGATTTGTGTAGTGATAATGTGGATGAACAGTTGCAGGAATTTGCCGACAATCCAAAACTTGTCGGCGTTCGCCATGTGGTGCAGGACGAGCCGGATGACCTTTTCTTGCTGCGCGAAGATTTTATGCGCGGCATCGCCCAATTACACCGGTATGACCTCGCGTACGACATTCTCATCTTCCCCAAACATTTACCAGCCGCTATCCAATTCGTCGAGCACTTTCCAAATCAACGTTTTGTGATCGATCACATTGCCAAGCCATTCATCAAAACCGGCGTCCTGGAGCCGTGGCAAACCCACGTTGAACAGCTTGCATCATCCCCCAATGTTTGGTGTAAAATTTCCGGAATGGTCACCGAAGCCGACTGGCAAAGCTGGACTTCTACCGAATTTTATCCTTACCTGGATATCATTTTTGAATCGTTTGGTCACAATCGCATCATGTTTGGCAGCGACTGGCCGGTATGCACGGTAGCCGCATCTTATGCCAATGTGGTCGACATCCTCAGTTCTTATCTCGAAGAGCGATCTATTTCTCCGGCAGAGGCACAAACCATTTGGCAAACAACAGCCATCAAATTTTACAATCTGAATTTGTGAGGAAATACCTATGCGCAAATTATTCAAGCGATATTGCAAAACCCTTGAATTAAGAGACGATCCACAGCTCATCGAGGAATACAAAGCTTTGCACGCCAACGGCGGCGCCTGGCCGGAAATCGGCGAGGGCATTAAAGAGGTGGGAATTTTGGATATGGAGATTTATATTCATGGTACCACCTTGTTCATGATTATGGACACGGTCCTGAATTTTGACCACGATGCTGCCATGGCAAAGCTGGCAACGTTGCCGCGGCAAGCGGAATGGGAAGCAAAAATGTCCAAATATCAAAAATCCACTCCGGACTCCACGGCAAAGGAAAAATGGCAGTTAATGGAGCGCATTTTTGAGCTTGACCCAGCAGACGAGTCCATAAACCGAGACTAGTAAAAACAGAAGAAACAGAAGAAACCAAATTGAGAGGTACAGAAACATGGCCAATGCAACAGCCGTTACAGCGGAACCCAAAGTGATCTCGCGCGAGATCCTTTACCCGTTCATACTGGTCACCAGTTTATTTGCGCTTTGGGGATTTGCTAACGATCTGACCAACCCCATGGTCGCGGCGTTTAAACAAATCATGCTCATCAGCCATTTTGAAAGCTCGTTGGTGCAGTTTGCCTTTTACGGCGGCTATTGCGTTATGGCCATTCCCGCGGCGCTGTTTATCAAACGGTTCAATTATAAACGCGGTATTTTGGTGGGACTCGGTCTGTATGCGCTCGGTGCGCTGTTGTTCATCCCCTCCAGTATGATGCTGTCGTTTGCCGCCTTTTTAATTTCCTACTTTATCCTCACCTGCGGTCTCTCATTTCTCGAAACCAGCGCCAACCCCTATATTTTGGCCATGGGAGCCGAGGAAAACGCTACACGTCGGCTGAACTTTGCCCAGGCGTTTAATCCGATCGGCTCGCTCACCGGAATGTTTGTGGCGCAGCAAATTGTCCTGGCGCGACTAGACATCACCTCGGAGGAAAATCGGCAGATGTTGGCGCAAACCGCTCCGGAGCAATTCCGCGCGCTGCAAATGAACGATTTGTCGATATTGCGCGTCCCCTATGTGGCCATCGGAATTATCGTTCTGGTATTCTTTTTCATTTTTGTATTTTCAAAACTTCCGCGCGGCAAGGGCGAAAGCGACAGCACCGCATTAAATGTAAAGCCGACGTTAAAACGCTTGTGGACCAACAAAAAATATATGGAAGGCGTAGTGGCGCAGGCATTTTACGTTGGTGTACAAATCATGTGCTGGACGTTCATCATCCAATACGCCATGTACGAGCTCGGCATGTCCAAAGAAACCGCCCAAGGTTACAACATTATCGCAATGGCGATTTTTTGCACCAGCCGGTTTATTTGCACTTATTTGCTCAAATATTTTAGTCCGGGCGGATTGTTGATGAGCCTGGCGATCGCCGGCTTTACTCTCATTCTTGGCACCATTTTTATTCACGGCATGTTGGGCTTGTATTGCCTCATCGGCGTTTCCGCCTGCATGTCGCTCATGTTTCCCACGATTTACGGCATTGCCCTCAAAGGCCTTGGCGATGACGCCAAGCTCGGCGCCGCCGGATTGATTATGGCGATTGGCGGCGGTTCCATTATGCCGCCGTTGCAAGCCGCCATCATGGACATGGACGCATTCAACCTCGGCTTTATGACGCTCTCCAGTGTACGCGTCTCGTTTATGCTGCCGGCCATTTGTTTTGTGGTGATCACTATTTTTGGATTCCGGACGTCCAGGGTGCATGGGCATACGTATTGAGAAACAAAACATGCAAAATTCAAAAATGTAAAACGCAAAGTCGCCAGGCTTGCAGAGGTAACGCAGAGGAAAACTATATAATTTTTTCTTTGCGAATCTCTGCGACCTCGGCCTCTGCGTTTTAAAATTTCTGTATAATACACCGGTTAATCACTTGGAATTTAATGCTTTGCGTGAATCCAAATCTGGAGAACAAGATGAACCGTCGACATTTTCTAAAATCCGCAGCCCTCGGAGCCGGACTTTTGGGTATAGGCTGCTCGAATCTCTTTTCGAGGAAACAGCCAAACATCCTGTTCATTTTTGCGGATGACCAGGCGTTCGACACCATCAATGCGCTGGGCTACACGGATGTAGAAACGCCAAACCTGGACCGCCTGGTTGGCAACGGCGTTACGTTTACGCACGCTTACAACATGGGCGCCTGGCATGGTGCCGTGTGCGTGGCGAGTCGCACCATGTTGAACACCGGCCGCTTTTTATGGGCAGCGCATGAGCTGGAGCCGGATTTGCAAACCGAACAATCCGAGGGCCGCTTTTGGTCGCAACAGATAAAGGCTGCAGGCTACGACACCTATATGAGCGGCAAGTGGCACGTCAAAGATATCGATCCGCAAGATATTTTTGATCAGGTGCGCGATGTGCGCCCCGGCATGCCGAAAGACCATTTTGATTGGAAACATCCCGAAAAGCATCATTTGGGTTATGATCGCCCCAGAGAAGGCGAGCCGGATGAATGGTCGCCCTATGATAAATCTATGGGTGGCTTTTGGGAAGGCGGCACGCATTGGAGTGAGGTGCTCGGCAATCACGGACTCGTGTTTTTGGATCAGGCGCAAAAAAGCGAAAATCCGTTTTTTATGTATCTCGCGTTTAATGCACCGCACGATCCACGGCAATCGCCAAAAGAATTTGTCGATAAATATCCGCTCGACAGCATTGACGTGCCGGAAAATTTTCAACCTCTGTATCCTCACAAGGATGCCATCGGCTGTGGCCCCGGTTTGCGCGATGAGCGGTTGGCGCCGTTTCCGCGCACCGAGTACGCCGCCAAAGTGCATCGCCAGGAGTATTACGCCATCATCACGCACATGGATGCGCAGATTGGCCGCATTCTCGATGCTTTGGAATCCAGCGGTCAAGCGGACAACACCTATATCTTTTTCACGGCCGATCACGGCCTGGCGTGCGGGCAGCACGGTTTTATGGGCAAACAAAACATGTACGATCACAGCGTACGCGTGCCGCTGTTTGTTGTGGGCCCGAACATTCCAAAAGGACAAAAAAAATCAACGCCGGTGTACTTGCAGGATATTATGCCAACCACGCTACAACTGGCTGGCGTTGAACAGCCCGAGTATGTCGATTTTAAAAGTCTGTTGCCACTCATTTCCGGAAAGCGAGAATCGAATTACGATCTCATTTACGGCGGCTATATCGATCTGCAGCGCATGATTATTGATGGTGATTTTAAACTGATTCATTATCCAAAAATTGACCAATTCATTCTTTATAATCTAAAGGATGATCCGTTGGAAAAAAACGATTTGTCCGGTCAGCCGGAATATCAGCAAAGGATTCAAGAGCTCAAACAAAAGTTGAAACGCCAACAGCAAGAGCTCAACGATCCGCTTTTAACAAGAGAATCGATCTAACTTTTTCCAAACGCAAAGGCGCGGAGGCCGCAAAGATTCGCAGAGAAAAAACGATGGGATGTCACAAGTCGCTACCCACATATTTTTAGTTGATTATATTTCTCTCTCTGCGAGCTTCAGCGCCTTCTGAGCCTCTGCGTTGCAAATGTATTTTTTTTTGGAAAGATCCATTTTAACCAAGAGGAGACATTTATGCAACGCCGCCACTTTTTGAAAACCATGGGAGCGGGACTCGCTGCGGCCTCCCTCCCGCTCGCGATGCAAACGTGTACAGCTACACAAAAGCGCCCGAATGTTATTTTGATTATAACCGACGACCAGGGTTACGGCGATTTTGGCAGCAAAGGCAACCCTATCATCCAAACGCCGAATTTGGATGCCATGGCCGAGCGCAGCGCGCAAATGACCAATTACTATGTGAGTCCCGTGTGCGCTCCCACCCGCGCTTGTTTGATGACCGGACGTTACAATTACCGCACGCGCGCCATCGACACCTATATCGGTCGCGCCATGATGGAGCCGGAAGAAGTGACGTTGGCGGAAATGCTCAAACGTGGCGGCTATTCTACCGGACTATTCGGCAAGTGGCATTTGGGCGACAATGCGCCCATGCGGCCGCAAGACCAGGGATTTGACAAAGTGCTCATGCACCGCGGCGGCGGCATTGGACAGCCGTCCGATCCGCCAGGCGGAGAGGGCAAATACACCGATCCGATTTTATTTCACAATGGCGAAGAAAAAGCCATACAGGGGTATTGCACGGACATTTATTTTGATTTTGCCATGCAGTGGATGGAGCAGAACGTGCAGCAGGGCAAGCCGTTCTTCACCTACCTGGCCACCAATGCGCCGCACGGCCCGTATGACGATGTGCCGCAAGAGTTGTACGAGATGTACAAAAGCATGGATCTTTCCAGCGACCAATTTCCGCAAGACAACGGCCACCCACTGCCCGACGATCAAAATACCGATAGGCTGGCGCGCATTTTTGCGATGATCACCAACGTGGATCATAATGTCGGGCGCTTGTTTGACAAGCTCGAGGAGTTGAATCAGCTCGATAACACGCTGGTCCTGTTCATGGTGGACAATGGTCCGAATACGCGCCGTTACGTGGCCGGAATGATGGGCATGAAATCGAATGTTTATGAAGGCGGAGTGCGTTCGCCGCTGTTTCTGCACTGGCCAGGAACCCTGAAAGCCGACAAACGCAGCGACCGCGTGGTGGCGCACATCGATATTGCACCTACAATTCTTGACGCCATGGGCGTTCCAGCCCCTTCCGATGTAAAGATGGATGGCCGCAGTTTCTGGCCCCTTTTGACCCAGGAGTCGCCTGATTGGCCGGATCGCCACATTGTCATTCAAGCGCACCGCGGCGATGAGCCGGTACAGTATCACAATTTTTTGATTCGTAATCAAGAGTGGAAATTGCTGCACGATAGCGGCTTTGGCAAAGAAAACTTTGACGGTGAACCGCAGTTTGAGCTTTACAACATGCAATCAGATCCATTAGAGATGAACAACGTCGCATCCGAGCATCCCGAGATTGTGGCGGAACTGAAACAGGCGTACGATTCCTGGTTTGCGGACGTGAGCTCCACGCGACCGGATAACTTTGTGCCGCCGCGCATCCACATTGGTACGCCGCAAGAAAATCCGGTGGTGCTGACGCGGCAAGATTGGCGGCACACCAAGGGCCGTCCCTGGGCTCCCGATTCAAACGGCTACTGGATGTTGCACGTGGCGAAAGAAGGCACATACGACGTTCGCTTGCGGTCTAAAAACTTGCCGGATGGCGGCACAGCCGAGTTGGAGCTTGGAGCGCAAACCTTAAAGAAAACATTCACGCAAAATCAAACCGAATTGATGTTTGAGAATATCGAGCTGCAGCAAGGCGATCTCGATTTACAAGCCAATCTCACAATTAACGGCGAAATACGCGGGCCTTGGCAAGTGGATGTGTTTAAACAGTAGCAATTGGTTTTCCGGGCACCATTTCCCGGAAATTTCTCTCACCAAAAAAGGGAGAACATCATGGATAAATTGTCGCGACGAAAATTTATGCAATCCGCGGCCGCGGGCTCGGCCTTGCTAAGCATGTCGCCCACGATTCTGACGGCTCAAGAAAAACCCGCACTTTTGGGCGGCACGCCGGTACGCCAGGCCAATTGGCCCGGATGGCCGGAATGGCGGCAGGAATGGGAAGCCAAAGTATTGGAGGTCATGCGCAGCGGGCGCTGGTGGCGCGGCAGCGGCGAGCACGTGGCGGACTTTGAATCCGCTTACGCGGAAATGCTCGGCGCCAAACGCTGTCTGGCCACGGCCAGTGGCACTACAGCTCTGCTCATCAGCTTGCACGTGCTGGGTGTGGATGCTGGCGATGAGGTCATTGTGTCACCATTTACCTTCATCGCCACTTACAACTCGATTTTTATCAGCAAGGC
>CAYPZM010000196.1:0-4918 GCA_964414825.1 uncultured Cytophagia bacterium
AATGTTCCACAAACCATTTTTTGTGAAACACATAAACAAAAGATTAGATATTTGGATGAGATTGAATTGTTAATCGCCCAGTCTCCCTTTGAATATGTTGCTTCGTTTAAAGATTTTACATTTTTGCCGCGTTCCGAAAAAAGCGAACGCGTTCATTTTGTGTTGAAAAAGCGTAAACTATGATTGAATTGAATAACGTTCGCGTCACTTATGCCACTGGCGACGGGATTCGCCACGTCTCATTTCATGTCGCTCCGGGCGAATTGGTCTTTCTTGTCGGTCCCAGCGGTGCAGGTAAATCCACGGTACTGCGCACGCTCTATTTGGAAGAGTGGCCGGACGAAGGCAATGTTAGGGTGGGCGAATACAATTCGTTGTTTATCACGCAAAAGCAACTCCCGTATTTGCGGCGTAAACTGGGCGTGGTGTTTCAGGATTTCAAATTATTAGACGACCGCGATGTGTTTAGCAACGTCTCTTTTGTGCTTGAAGTCATTGGCAGAAAAAATAAAGAGATCAAACGCCGTGTATTGCGCGCCCTGGCGGATGTGGGGTTGAGTCATAAATCCCGCAAATATCCTCTGGAGCTCTCCGGCGGCGAGCAACAGCGGGTTGCCATTGCGCGCGCTATTGTCAACGAACCGTATATTCTTTTGGCAGATGAGCCCACCGGGAATCTCGATCCCGTAACCTCGCAGGATATCATGCAAGTCCTCACCAGGATTAACACACGCGGCACGTCCGTATTGGTGGCTACGCACAATTATGATATGGTCCAAGAGTACAACGGACGAATGATTCGGATAGAACAGGGACAAATAATTTGACAAGTTGGATTTACAGCATTAAAGAAGCATTTTCTGGTTTTGCTCAAGCCCGATTTTCGACATTTATTACGGTGTTTGCCATCTTTTTTTTGATTTTAATTCTATCCCTTTTTGCCGTTCTCACCCTAAATGTCAATCGCATAATGAATGTGCTGAACGCCAATTACGATATACAAGTTTTTCTCAGCAATACCATATCTGCAGCAGAACGGCAGTCTTTGGAGAAGAAAATTCACGACTTGGACGGCGTCACTCATGTGCAATTTATCTCCAAAGAAGAGGCAGCACAAGAGTTTAAAAATGAGTTTGGCGAAGACATTTTTGATGTGTTGGAGGAAAATCCGCTTCCCGCATCCTTTGTGGTGTCGCTCGAAGAAGGATTTCGCTCGCGTGCCTCTGTCGAACAATTGGGCAGACAACTGGAAAATGAGCTTGGCATCGATGAAGTTGTCTATCACCAGGCTGCATTTAATGTTTTAATACAATTTTCCCACGTCTCTAAAACGGTGATGGGCATTTTGCTTTTCCTGGTCTTTTTAGGCTCTATGTTTATGGTCTCAAACACAATTCGGCTCATAATTTTGGCGCGAAAGCCGATTATTGATACCATGAAGCTGGTTGGGGCCACAAACGCATTCATACGACGTCCATTTTTAATAGAAGGCATTCTCCAAGGAGTTTTGGGTGGCGGTTTGGTTGTGGTAGTGCTGTTAATGATTTTCAAAGTTATAAATTGGCAATGGCCGGGCATGGTTTATATTCCCAATGAGCTCTATGGGATGATTTTATTAACCGGGTTGCTATTTGGTTTTGTGGGCAGTATCTTTGCAATAAAGAGGTTTTTATAGATGATTTTAAAAGACTTACGACGCCTGTTGGTGAGGAAATTTCGCTTGACAACGCAGATAAAATTCAGTATTTTTGTGATAATTTTTTTGGCAATATGTGTCATTTAGAAAACCATGAACAAGCACGAATTAACAATACGAGAGCGTCAAGTATTTCTGGCCATTGTGCACGGCTTTATTCAAAATGCCGAGCCGGTTGGATCGCGCTATATATCAAAAAATTATGATCTTAATATCAGCCCTGCGACCATTCGCAATGTGATGACAGACCTGGAAGATAAAGGTCTCATCTGGCAGCCGCACACATCGGCCGGGCGGATGCCGACCACCAACGGCTATCGCACGTACGTTGATAATCTTGAAAAAGGCGCCCCGCTTTCCAGCGAAGAACAGAGCATTATTGTCGAAAAACTGCAAGCGTTTTCCAAAGATTTTAATCTCATTGTCAGCAAAACCGCAAATGTGCTCAGCGAAATATCCAGTCAGCTTGGTGTGGTGCTGTCACCACGTTTTACCAAGGGCATTTTTTCAAAACTGGAATTATTGCAAATTTCCGATCAAAAACTGCTGCTCGTGCTCAGCATTACTTCGGGACTGGTAAAGACAATAATTATAGAGATTGATAACGATTTTTCATTGGACTTTTTGAATGAAACCACCAGCGTAATAAACGAAAGACTGCATGGGCTTTCTATTGATCAGCTTACACAATCGTTTGACGAACGTTTTACGGATTTGGACAGTCGCAGCAAAGAGCTCATTCAAAAAATCAAGGAAAAATCGGATAAATTGTTCACCATCGAGCCTGCTGGCGAGTTTTTTATTTCCGGCGCGAGAAACGTTATTGCCAATCCTGAATTTGATTCTCGAGAACAAGTTGGTCAAATACTGGAATTATTGGATCGTAAAGATCTGCTCGTCCGAGTACTTTCCGATGCTCACGGTGACGGCGTTTCCATTGTCATCGGCGAAGAAAACAGCGAAGAGCTGATGCGCAATTGCAGCATCATCACCACAAGTTATTCCATTGACGGAGCTGTGGGGACGCTTGGCGTTATTGGGCCAACACGCATGCAATACGCCAAAATTATTTCGTTGGTTCAATTTATGTCCGATACATTAAACTATTTGGTATCGAAATCGAACTAGAAAAGTTAAATTTGAAATATGTCTGAAGAAATTCAAAACGCAGAAAAAAAAGAAACCAGCAAAAATAATAAAAAAAGCGTCAATCGACGCAATTATAAAAAAGAATTAGAACAATCCGTTCAAGAAAATATCGAGCTCAAAGACAAGTTGTTGCGAACAGCGGCTGAATTTGACAATTTCCGAAAACGAGTGAATCAGGAAAAGTCAGAGCTGATCGATTATGCTCATTCCGAACTCATTAGTGCCCTATTGCCGGTTTTGGACGATCTGGACCGGTTTGCGCAATCCAACGTTGAAAATATGGATTTCGAAACGCTGCACCAGGGCGTTATTATGATTCAGAAAAAGTTTAAAAAGATATTAATAGATTTGGGCCTGCAACATATGCAAACGGTGGGGCAACCTTTTGATCCCAATAAACACGATGCATTGATGCAAGTTGATAATCCGGATGTTGATTCCGATGTTGTGGTGGAAGAACACGTAAAAGGTTACGAATTTAAGGATAAAGTCTTGCGCCACGCCAAAGTTATCGTGAACAAGTAGCAGGTCCAAATGTACGTTGTAACTTTATATAGAGAATTATGACTGAAGAAGATTATTATACATTATTGGGTGTGAATCGGGATGCGGATCAGAATGAGATAAAAAAAGCCTATCGTAAACTGGCGATGCAATATCATCCGGATCGAAACCCCGATAACGCCGAAGCAGAAGCAAAATTTAAGCAAGTTGGCGAAGCTTATGCCGTATTGTCCGATCCGCAAAAGCGCGCTCAATACGACCGATTTGGTAAAGCCGGTGCTCGTGGGGCCGGTGGTTTCAGTGGTGGCTTTGGCGGCGGCTTTTCGGACCCGTTCGATATTTTTCGAGAAGTATTTGGCGGCGGATTTGCCGACATTTTTGGCATGGGCGGTACCGGTGGTGCGCGCCGAACTTCCAAACGGCGCGGTGCCGATTTGCAATTGCGCCTGCAGTTGACGCTTGAAGAAATTTCCAAAGGCGTCAGAAAAAAACTAAAGTTAAAAAAACAGATCGGTTGCGATACGTGCAACGGCACGGGAAAAAGTCCGGGAACGTCCATGGTAATGTGCCCTTCCTGTCAGGGCCATGGTGAAGTAGCGTATCGGCAAGGCTTTTTTACGGTGTCACAAACGTGCCAACGCTGCGGTGGCGAAGGGCAAATTGTCGATCGTCCATGTCCCACCTGCCATGGCGACGGACGTGTGCGCAAAGAGTCCACCATTGAAGTGGATATCCCGGCAGGTATTGCTGAAGGCCAATACATTACGGTACGCGGCGAGGGCAATGTTGGCCCACGCGGTGGCCCCAAGGGCGACGTTCTCATCATCATCGAAGAAAAAAAGCACGCCGAATTCGAGCGCCATGGTGATGACATTGTCTACAATTTACAATTGTCATTTGTTCAAGCCTGTTTGGGCGACGAGGTTGAAGTGCCCACACTCACAGGCAAAGCGACCATCTCTATTCCATCCGGAACGCAAAGTGGAAAAATCTTGCGCATGAAAGGCAAGGGGATTCCACATCTAAATTCCTATAAAGTCG
Organism: uncultured Cytophagia bacterium; assembly: GCA_964414825.1. Classification (GTDB taxonomy): domain Bacteria; phylum Zhuqueibacterota; class Zhuqueibacteria; order Residuimicrobiales; family Krinioviventaceae; genus CAYPZM01. The sequence goes on from CAYPZM010000196.1 coordinate 4,391, forward strand.
GCGATCAGCTCATCAAAATACATATTTGGACGCCAAACAAATTGGGCAGCAAAGAAAAGGCGTTGCTCAAAGAGCTGGCTGCATTTGAGAGCATGTACCCTAAAAAAGAGGACAAGGGCTTTTTTGAGCGCATGAAAGAAGCGATCCTTTAATTATGTTGGCTTTGACAAAACAAGAGCAGCGATTTGTTCTCCTTCTCTTGTTCGCGTTTGTGGTCGGTCTGGGGGTAAAAGTTGTACGAAATTATGCCACAGAAGCCGATGAAACGTGGCATGTGCAAAAAGAAGAGATATATCAAGAATTTCAGGCCCGCTCTCACATTCAACAAGCCGAGTATGCGAGCAATAATCAACAAAGTTCGATCACCAAAACAGCCCTGATTGGCAAAATTAATATCAACACGGCTAACAGTGATGAATTACAATTGCTACCCAGGGTCGGTCCCGCGATTGCCGCGCGAATTGTCGACTATCGTAAAGAGAATGGACCGTTTAAAACGATCGCAGAAATTCAAAACGTTAAAAACAT
>CAYPZM010000196.1:4928-9506 GCA_964414825.1 uncultured Cytophagia bacterium
GGACCCAAAACTTTTGATAAAATAAAAGACTATATAAAAACCGAATAAGCTGGGTGTTACGATTTCTATTTAGGAGGAAAGATGTCAAAAGAAAAAAAACAGACAGACAAAGCCAAAGGATCAATCTTATTAGAGCTGTTGGCCGTGGTTTTAGCTGTTGCCCTGATTTTCACATTAACTTATCCTGCCAGACTCTGGCAAGAAGAAGAACAAAATGAAAAAGAGTGTCGTGAAAATCTTCAACACATTTATTATGCTGAAGTAACCTATCTGGACGCAAACCTGGTTTATAATGACACCCTGGAAAAGGTGATCGAGTTTATCTTGGATGATACCACAAACCAACTGTTGCATCGTTACGCCAGCCTGGACTCTGTCCTGGGGTCCACCATTATAAAATCTTTTGCTACAATGGATACTATTGTATCCATTACGGTGGACTCTGTATTCGGCGAAGGCCCGGATTCGGTTATCACGCTAACCAAAGAATACCAAGTGAACACACTCGTCGATTCAATGTTGTCCTTTGCCAAAAGTGTGGATTTGGACACGACTGAAGCCTTTATTATCGATTCGCTGCGCCATTGGCCGCAATTTTCCGCACGAATGGATTCCATTGCGCACAAAACATTACAGACTATTTACACCTGTCCCACTGTAAATCAGGAATACATTATTCAGGTAAATAACGACACGGTTCCCAAGCTGATCGATATCTATTGTCCGATAGATTCGACTCACCAGAAAGCCTTGAAAGATGATTTTAAACTCTCGTTCTTGGGCGGATTAAAGATCGAAAACCACGGCGGTTTGGAAAGTGGTGAAAAAAACTGGTAAGCTTTTTTCCGGATGATTGTTATCAAATGTGGCGGACATGTTCACCTTAAAAAATTGGCAAACTTGTTAGGGGAATGATATGGAAAACGAATCACTAAGATTAGGAATTTGCTTTTCGCAAGATACGATTCGTTTTATTGAAGCTGAAGTTTGGAATTCGAAAATTAATATAACCGGCATTGTCCAATTGGCAATGCCGAGTCCATTTGATTATTCAACTATCGGCGATTCGAATCTCATTCCCCAATTTGCCAATGTCATTGACAAATCGTTGGAAAATTTCAACCGTTCTATTCAGTCGGCAAAGCTTTGTTTTGATCGTAAATTGACCATCAAAAAAACTTTTGCGGTGGATAAAGGGCTGTCGGACAAGGAAATACGCCAACATATCGAATGGGAGTTGGAACAGTTACTCATCGCCCCTCGTGATGAATATAATGTTGATTATGAACATACCGAACTGCCCAATTCTCAGCACGATATTGTTGTGTTTGTGGCTCTGAGAAAAGCCATTGTGTCTTATATTGAAGAAATATTTATAAAGTCGCGCCTCAATCTCACAGCTTTGGATGTTGACCTCTTTGCATCCATTCGGGCCTTACAAAATGCCTATGCGGATAAATTAAAAGGATTGAGCGCCGTGGTCGAGTATAACAAATCCGGCATAGGATTTTCTCTGCTGTTGGACGGCAAGTATGTGTTGTCCGAAGAACTGCCGTTGCTCATTGGCGATAACAAGTATTATGATTTGCCTGCAGATGATTTGGCCTCGCACACGTATAGCGAAATCGAAAAATTGGTGGATCGGCTACAGGACAAAGTGCCGCCACAATTGCATCGCATTTTTGTTTCCGGCGAGAATGCAGAACACGCCATATTGACGCCTCTGGAACATTTATCGCACGATTCGGCGGTGCAACTTGTTGAGCCGTTTAAAAATGCGCACAAACAACTCAATATTGAATCTCAACTGCTTGCCGACGAACGACCACAAAACTTTTTATCCTGTTTTGGCATGGTTCTTTAAAGCTGAGGGGCAACTATGAATCTGTTACACGACAAACGCGAACAGGAACGGAATCATCATAAAGATTTTTCAGAACTCGAATCCGAACCCCTGTTCTCCGAAGAGAAAACAAAACCGGAGCTGCCGCCCAAACGGCGGGGGCAGAAGAAAAAACGGTTAGGTATGGGCATTTTAGGAGCCATTCTGCTGTTGGTTGTTGCCGTGGTTATTATCTATTTTGGATTTTACAAACCCAAGCAAACCATAATCGACGAACCAGGCATTGTCTCCGATAACCTCCAAACCGAACAGGCCGATCAGCAAGAGCCTGCACGCAAGGTTTTGCGCGAGCAGGAACAACCTACCGGTTCCGAACTATCATCCATAGCCATGGCCGCAACCATTTTACAGCGCGTTCAGCAGAACCTGGAGGGGGGAGATCAGCTCGGCACGTTGGTATTAGATGAGGGTTCGTTTTCCGCGGAAATCACATCCAATAGTGTGGATAATGCCATGGCGGTTTACGACCGTTTGATTCAATCGCTACCATCCGAGATTTCAATAACATCCACACAACCCACAGCCGGTAGGAATGTCTTGATATCGGGTACGTTTCCGGTTCCGGAGTCTGCTCCGTCGCAAACGGAAAAGAATAACCTTCGCTCCGTTGTAGATACCATCGCGGATCAGCATGCTGTCACTGTAACGTCATTTACAATGGATGAGCAAGCCGGAGGTCGTGCATTCATATTTCTAAAAATAAATGCCAGCATTAGCAGGTGCCAGCAGTTTCTGCAAACCATGTCCCAACAGGTGAGCGGGATACAGGTAAGCAAACTGATTCTAATGCCCGCTGGTAATGACGATTTTACCTGTGTATTGCGCTTTTATATATAATCCAAAAACGCGAAATCGAGAGTCTTGCCCCGGTGATGCATGCCGTCCTGGGGCTTTCATATATGTGGTTGTTGTATGCGGATAATTGCCGGAACAAACAAAGGTGCTCGTCTTTTTGCCCCCAAAAACAACAAGATTCGCCCCACATCCGATCGCGTTCGAGAGTTTATATTTTCCTACCTCGGTGACCTGGTTTCCGAAGCCTATGTGTTAGACTTGTTTGCCGGTACCGGCGCCCTTGGGTTTGAAGCCCGGAGCCGCGGCGCCGGAGATGTTACCTTTGTGGATAACTCGTTGGAAGCGCTTGAGATTATTCAAAAAAATTCGCAAAAGTTAGGGCTGGCGTGCAAAACAGTAAAGCAAAATGTTGTGGCCTTTTTAAAACATACGCAACAGTCCAATTTTGACCTTATATTCTGCGATCCGCCATACAACTATGTTCAGTTTGATGAAATATTGTCTTTGGTGGTCGATTTGCAGCTTTTGGCTTTATCCGGCTTTTTTATTTACGAATGTTCGGTGCGCCAACCATCACCCTTGGCGCCCGGTTTGGGCATTACAAAAGAAAAAGTAATGGGTGACACTAAAATAACATTTTACAAGCTATTATGAAAAGAATCGCAGTCTACCCCGGAACGTTCGATCCCGTCACCAATGGCCATATCGACATCATTGTGCGCGCTGCTGCGCTGTTTGATAAGGTGATTGTTGCCGTTGCAACCAATTTGCAAAAACAGCCCATGTTTACGGTTGAAGAGCGCATGGACATGATTCAATATGTCGTTCGAGATGTAAAAAATATCGAAATTGATAAAATTGACGGGTTGGTAGTGGATTTTGCCCAAGGGCGCCAGGCGCACGCTATCATTCGCGGGTTGCGCGCCATGTCCGATTTTGAGTACGAGTTACAAATGGCGCTGGTGAACCGCAAATTAAACGACGAGCTCACAACTGTATTTTTGATGCCGCACGAGCGATACACCTATTTGAATTCCAGCATTGTCAAAGAATTGATTTCCTTTGACGGCCAAATAGACTGTTTTGTCCCGGAATACGTCAAACAAAAACTGCTTGCCAAAGTGCGCGAGCGCAAAGCGCAGCATCACGTATGATACACATTTCTGAAAAATTTTCGCAACTGGCGGAATCACAGACGGTTGCTTTAACCGGTCTTTTAGCCGATTTGCGCCAACAGGGAAACGATATTATTTCTCTCGGCGCAGGACAACCCGATTTTGATACGCCGGAACACATCACACAGGCCGGCATTCGAGCGATACAAGAAGGTTACACCCGATATACGCCTGTAGATGGAATTTCAGAGCTCAAAAAAAGCATAAGCGATTATTTGCGAGAAAAATATTCTGTGAACTATTTGCCACAAGAGATCGTTATTACCTCCGGTGCCAAACATGCCGTCTATCAAGCTATTTTGGCCGTCTGTGATTCCGATGATGAGGTGTTGCTGCCTAAACCGTATTGGGTCAGTTATCCGGAGCAAATTAAACTGGCCGGTGCGAGAGTTGTTGAAATAGAGCCCAACAGTGAAACGCTCAAAATCGATGCCGAATCTTTAACACGAGCGCTAACAAAAAACACCCGGCTGCTCATTTTAAATTCACCCAATAATCCCTCCGGTGCGGTCTATTCGAAAGATGAGCTTGCGGGCATTGTAGACCTCGTTGAGAAAAGCGGCATTTATGTGCTCTCGGATGAAATTTACGATGAAATACTATTCGATCAGCACCCCTTTGCCAGTTTGCTCGAATTTCCGCAGATTCGCGATCAAGTGCTTTATGTCAACGGCGTGTCTAAAAGTTTTGCCATGACCGGATGGC
>CAYPZM010000197.1:0-9481 GCA_964414825.1 uncultured Cytophagia bacterium
AGGTCTTCCACCCAAAATCCAGTGGTTTCCGGTAGTTTGCTAATTGAATAGCCCGATACATTCACAGCGGAATAAATGCGATAGGTCAGTAAAATCGGCTCACCCTGGTACACGCGTTTTTTGTTCACAAACGTGCGCACAAACAATTCTTCGCTGTTGGTTCCCTCTTCTTCCTGAGTAGATGGTGCCGCCTGTTGGGGTTGCTGCGCCTGAGCGGAACCTTTTGTAATTATGACACTTATGGGCTTTGATGAATAGGTTTTACCCTCATGCGTCACTTTGATGGCGGGGATGGTAAAGCTGCCCTCTTTGGCCGCCAAATAATAATAGGTAAAAGACTTTGAAACCGACATTTTACCGTTTACAAATGAAATATTTTGCGACGTGCCCCCAGAGCTCAAAAAGCTTAAATAGCCGCCCATATCCGGCAGTTCGGGCTGCCTCACTTTTTGCGCGGCCTGGCCGGAAAACTCGACGGTCAATGCCAGTTGCTGGTTTACCGCAAGTGTCGTTTGATTCACCGTGCTGGTCACTGTAAGCGGTTGCGCTGTAACGGCAACTGCCATCAACAACCAAAGCATATTTGTAAACAATAATTTTTTCATTGTGTTATTTGTGCCTCTACCAATCTTTTAATACGCCCACATTGCCCTGGACTTTTTGCTTGCGTGCATTTTTCATATTTTCTTCATCTTCTTTCAAGGCCTGCAAAATGCGCTCTGCATCTTCTTCGGAAAGTTCTTCCGTAGGCTGCATCTGTTGTTCTTGTTGCTGTTGTTGTTCTTCATTTTGCTGCTCTTCTTCAGACGGTTTGGACTGTTGTTGCTCCTGCTGTTCTTGTTCCTGCTGCTCTTGCTCTTGTTGTTGCTGCTGCTGTTCCTGTTCTTGTTGTTCTTGTTGTTCTTGTTGATCCTGATTTTGCTGTTGTTGTTGCTGATTTTGCTGTTGTTGATCTTGCTGATTTTGTTGTTGCTGATTCTGCTGCTGTTTTTCGGATTGATCTTTGAGCTGGCGGCGCACAAATTCCAGATTGTATTTGGCATCCTCATCATCCGGATTTATTTTTAACGACTCTTTGTACGCCAAAATGCTTTCCGGAAGTTTTCCCATACGATAGAGAGTATTGCCCAGATTATAATAAGTTTTTGCCTGCGCCGTGGCATCATCGGTAGTCAAGGCGGATTCGAATTCCTTGAGCGCTTCTTCATATTTGTTCTTTTTATATTGCGCATCCGCAATGTTGAATTTGAGCAACGGCGATTCAGGAGAATAAACTTGAGCATCACGATATTTATTCAGCGCTTGGTCGTATTTTTCTTCTTCAAACAGGCGGTTGCCTTCAACTACTTTTCCACGTCCCAGTTGTGCGAAAGCAAAAGTCGCAAAAAGCAGGATAAAGCTATTTATGATAATGAATTTTGACATGTTCAACATCCTACATTTTACATAAACCGCCCGCGCCATTCTTGCTTGACTTTGACGCGTTCGGGCAGTAGAAATTCAATCATCAACAACAAAAATGCGAGCAAAACCAGATACTGGAACCGGTCCTCAAATTGCGAAAATTGCAGCGAACCCAGCTCCTTCTTTTCCATTTGCATTATGTCGTCATAAATAGTGTCGAGCTCATCTTCGCCGCTTGTGGCGCGAAAATATTTGCCGCCGGTTTGCAGGGCAATTTTTTCCAGTGTAAATTCGTCCAGCTTGGAAATGACCACTTGGCCGCTGCGATCTTTTTTAAAACCACTGCCCTCTTCGGCAACCGGAATGGGTTCGCCTTGGGGAGAGCCAATACCAACACTATAAATTACAATGCCTTGGCGCTCGGCCTCTTCTGCCCATTTCATAGCATCGCCTTGGTGATCTTCACCGTCGGTGATCAGCACCAGAACTTTGTATTTTCGTTCTTGTTGATCAAACGTTTCAATTGCTTTTTCAATAGCCTTGCCAATGGCGGTGCCGGCAACCGGGATGAGCTCGGGATCCATAATATCAAGAAATATCTTCGCGGCGCCGTAATCCAAGGTTAACGGACATTGTACAAACGAGACGCCGGAAAAGGCAATCAACCCGATACGGTCGCCACGCAACCGTTCGATAAAACTTTCAACTTCATGCTTGGCTTTTTCCAAACGACTCGGCGGAACATCGCGTGCCAACATCGATTTGGAGACGTCCATGGCCACAATCACATCCACGCCTTCACGCTTGACCTCTTCAATTTTGGTTCCGATTTGCGGACGCGACATGGCAAACACCACAAAAAAGATGGCCGTTAAAATGAGCGCGATTTTGCCGATTTGCCGTCCGCGACTTGTGGTCCGGCTCAATTTTTTCAACAATTCCAAATTGCCAAAGCGTTCCATGGCGCGGCGTTTGGCTCGGAACGCAAAGACGTAAAACACGATCAAAAGTGGAATGATCCAAATCAGGCTGAGTAAATATGAATTTGCAAATCGTAACATGTATCGTTAAACCTTATGGAATCTTTCGAAATGTTGTGTGCGACAAAATAATTTCCAGCAAGAGCAACACCAGCGAAGCGATCAGATACGGTAAAAACAGCTCGCTGTAGCGGGTGTATTCGGTCACTTTAATTTTGGTCTTTTCCATTTCACCAATTTCGGCATAAATTTGTTCGAGACTGGTTTTGTCCGTTGCGCGAAAATATTGGCCGCCGGTAATGTCGGCCACTTGCTGCAACAGCTCTTCGTCGATTTCCACCTGGACGCGCATGTAACGCTTGCCAAACAGAGGGTCATCAACCGGATACAGCGCTTCACCGCGCTTGCCGGCGCCAATCGTGTAGATTCGAACATCAAAGGCTTTTGCCACTTTGGCGGCGGTTATCGGGTCCAATTCGCCGCGATTGTTGCGGCCGTCGGTCAATAAAATCACCACTTTGCTTTTAGCCTTGCTGTCGCGCAAGCGGTTGACGCAGTTGCCAATGGCCATGCCAATTGCCGTACCATCAGCCACCATGCCTGTTTTAATCTCTTCGAGAAAACGCACCAAAATGCCATAATCCAGCGTAAGCGGGCATTGGGTGAAACTTTCGGCCGCAAACACTACCAGGCCAATGCGGTCATTGGTGCGGCCTTGCACAAAATCGGCAGCTACCAATTTTGCCGCCTCCAAGCGATTATTAGGCTTGAAATCCTCGGCCAGCATACTGCTGGAGATATCCATGGCCAAAATAATATCTACACCTTCGGTGGAGACCTCGGCCTCTTTTTGACCGGACTGCGGACGCGCCAACACAATTATCATCAAAATGACTGTCAGCAAACGCAAAATAAAAAGCGTATGGCGCAAACGCTTTTTGGGCGAGGTTTTCACTTGTTTTACGATGCCCACATTCGAATACCGTAACGTGGATGCAGCTTTGCGGGTTTGATGCCGTTTGATGTACCAATAAATCATCAACGGTACCACAATCAGCAGCGCAAGAAATTCGGGATTCGCCAGTCTAATCATGTTTCGCCTCCTCGTCCTTTTTGGGGACATCTGCATGATCAGGCTCGTCGAGCTCCACAGGCTCTGTGTCAGCCACTTTCGCTATTTTCTCGCCTTCCGTCTCCGTTTCAGTTTCCGGTTCTTCCACAATCACCAGTTTGGTATCGTGAACAAACTGATACGCCATATTGGTCGTTTCCGCCAGCTCCTCTTCTGACGGGATGTATTTTGCAAATTTCACCATATCACATCGCATCAGAAACGTGTGCAATAAATCGATATGTGGTTTTTTAATGCCTTCGTTGCGCATAGTTGCTAAAAGCTGCGTAGTTGTCATTTCTGTAGCATAAATAAAATAGCGATGTTCAATGTATTGACGAATAATATCCGACATTCTCGTATAGTACTCTTTAAATTCTCCCTCGCCTAAAAGGTTTGTTTTGGCCAGCCCGTCCAACTGTTCCAGTGCCAGCTCATGCGCCGGACGCGGCGGTTTGGTGCGCGTGGGCAACAAGGGTTTGCCTTCGCGACGGCGTTTGAGAAAATACCAGATAAAAACCGCGACAGCTATTGCCAATAAAGCCAGCAGGCCCCAAAGAATATAGGCTCGATAATCGCGCGGCGGCGTCATCGGCGGTTTAATGTCGCGAATGTCGCCGGCTTCGTCCGGGTTTAAACTTTCAACACGGATGGTGATGGGCTCGGTCTTGATCGATTGCCAAGCGGAATCGTTTTGGCCGCGATACATAATTTCCAGCTCCGGGATTTCAAACTCGCCGGTATCAAACGTGGAGATGAGATAATCGGTGCGAGTTATCATGCGGTCATCGACTTTTTTCGGCTCAACGACCTCGTACTCACGAATTTCAAACATGCCCAAATTTTCGGCCAATGACGGCATTTGCACCTCGACATCGGGCGCGTAGGAAACCTGTACCGAATAGGTGACCACGTCTCCGATGAGAATCTGATCGCGATCGACCGTCGATTCCACGGAAATGTCTTCTTGAGCGCTCGCGAGTGTGATCAAAAAACACAGGGCGAAACATATATGGATGCTGCGTAATCGCTTCAAAACCGGTTCCACCTATTTCACATTGTCTTCAAAAAATTGTACGTCTTCCGTCAACATCATGCGTTCAATCATGGCCTGATAGGCGTTTTGGAATTTTTGTCGAGCCAAATCTTGCGCAACCTCCTCCTGCACCTCGCTTAGCGGTTTTTCGGCCACGACATTGCCTTGCTCATCTTTTTCAACATATTGATCTTTGTTGGCCTCGTAATACAGCTCCACATCATCGGGCTCGATTTCGGCTTTGGCGGCTACACGGTCCTGCAATAATTTTTGCACCATGAGCGATTTTTTCGCTTGAAACGCGCCTTCGATCACTTCGGCATCTTTATCGAACCCGGCACGTTTGGCCGTATCGTACAGCAATTCGGTGGCCACATATTCACGCAAAAAGCGCATCTTTTGTTCCGGAGTTCGTATTTGCATGCGCACGCTGGGCGGCAATTTGCTGATTTCAAAATCCAGATCGCCCTGGGTAACATCGCGGTCGCCAATTCGCGCAACAATAGCGCCGGGACGTTTTTTCTGCACGTTGTCGGGATTCATCTGCACGGCTTCATCCAACGCTTGTTGCGCGTCTTCCGAGCGCTCCAACCGTTCCAGGCAGGCTACGATTTGTTTGTTGATATCATCGATCAGCCCACTTTCGGGATAAAGATGTTTGACTTTGAGATAATATGCCAACGCGGATTCGTAATCGTTCAAACGTTCGAAATAAGTATTGGCAATGATATAGTTGACATTGGCGCGCTCGCGCTCATCAATTTTATAGGTATCCAGATAATCTTTATAAACATCGATGGCCTGATTGAATAGCGACCGGTTGATCAAGTCGCTGGCATATTCGCGCAGCTTGTCGCCGTCAACTTGCGGCTTGCTATCGGTTTGGCAGCCGAAAAAAGACACGACCAGCAGTCCGGCTAGCGCAATTGTGATAAAGACGTTCTTCATACATCCTCCAAAAATTAGCGGAACCGTTTGGCCCGCATACGAAAAAAACGAATTAACGGTTCGATATACGATTGGTCGGTGCGGATGTCGATATAATCCACATTAAGAGAGCGAAACAATTTTTCGCGGGCTTGGACCGCTTCGGTGGTGGTGCTGGCAAATTCCTGGCGCACGTTCAGGTCGGACGTGTCCACCATAAACGTTTCGCCGGTTTCCGCATCCTCCAGCTCAATAAATCCGACATTGGGCAATTCCAGCTCGCGCGGATCGGTTATGGTGATGGAGACAATATCGTGTCGTTTGTTGGCAATTTGCAGCGCTTTTTCATAGCCGCTGCTCATAAAGTCCGACACCAAAAACACCACAGCGCGGCGGCGCGTAACGCGCGATAAAAATTGCAGTGCCTCGGCAATGTTGGTTTGTGTGCCCTGTGGTTCGTGAAACAGGATTTCGCGAACTACGCGCAGCACATGCGACTTGCCCTTTTTCGGCGGCACAAACTTTTCTACTTGATCTGAAAAAATGATCAACCCAACTTTGTCGTTGTTTTTGATGGCCGAAAACGCCAACAGCGCACAAATCTCGGCCGCAATCTCGCCTTTCATTTGTTCGATGGTACCAAATTCGCCCGACGAGCTGACATCCACCAGCAGCACAACAGTGAGTTCGCGTTCCTCCTCAAAGACCTTGACGTACGGATGGCCCTGGCGCGCCGTCACATTCCAGTCGATAGTTCGAATGTCATCGCCCATTTGATACTCGCGCACTTCGGCGAACTCCATACCGCGTCCTTTGAACACAGAATGATATTCACCGGAAAACACGTCGTTCACCAATCCGCGGGTACTGATTTCAATACGTTTGACTTTTTTTAGAATTTCTTTTGGGATCATAGTTCAGCTTAAACGAGCTTGCACCTGAAAGACTCGCGCAAAGGCGCTGAGAGGTAATAATTTCTAAAGGTTGTGACTCGTTTTGAATGTGAAAGGTTTCCTAAAATTTTCATTGTCAAAATGGATATTTATGAACTTGCTGGATTGACGAGACAAGTCATCCATGTTGCAGAGACGCGAACAATCGCGTCTATAGAACACCAGAATACCGCTCTACGGCACTTCAATCTTGTTCAGTACTTTGCGCACCACCTCTTCGGCGGTAATTTCTTCGGCTTCGGCCTCGTAAGTGACGATCACGCGGTGGCGCAACACGTCCAAACCAATAGAGCGCACATCTTCGGGCGTTACAAATCCGCGGCGGCGCAAAAAGGCGTGAGCGCGAGCCGCCATACTCAAATTGATCGAGGCCCGTGGCGAAGCGCCAAAGGCGATCAATTCTTCAAGATCATCCAGTTCGTATTCTTTGGGTTTACGCGTGGCAAAAACAATATCTACAATATAGTTTTCAATTTTGGGATCGATATAAACTTGGTGCACGGCTTGTTTGGCGCGCAAAATATCGTCAGGAGTAACAACTGCATCTGCTTTGGGCGTTTCGAGCTGGGTCATGCGGCGCATAATTTCAAGCTCTTCGTCGCGCTCCGGATAGCCTACCGAAAGCTTGAGCATAAATCGGTCAACCTGGGCTTCCGGCAGCGGATACGTACCCTCTTGTTCGATAGGATTTTGCGTGGCCAGCACGAGAAACGGCTGCGGCAGTTTAAATGTCTGCTCGCCAATAGTCACCTGGCGTTCCTGCATCGCCTCCAGCAGTGCCGATTGCACTTTGGCGGGCGAGCGGTTAATCTCATCCGCCAAAACCAGGTTGGAAAACACCGGGCCTTGTTTGACGGAAAATGTACCGGTTTTTTGTTCGTAAATAACCGTTCCCATAATGTCGGCTGGCAGCAAATCAGGGGTAAATTGAATGCGCTGGAATTTGGTTTTGATGGTATCGGACAGTGTGCGCACGGCCATGGTTTTCGCCAAACCCGGCACACCTTCCAATAAAATATGGCCATCGGACAACAAACCGATCAGCAAGCGCTCGATCATGTATTTTTGGCCGACAATCACCTTGCTCACTTCGCTGGTGATCTTTTCTACAAATTCACTCTCTTTTTCAATTTTGGCGTTAATCGCATTAATATCGATACTCATGAATCGTTTATCCTCCAAACTCGAAATTAGAATTTTTCTGATGTGGACTCGTTTTGCAAATCATGCTGGATATCGCCAGCCAAACTTTTTTCAAAGATCGCTTCCACCCGGCTGTAGGCTCGCTCAACCTCGTTACGATCGACTGTGCGGCCGGAAAATTTGATTACATCGGCTGTGCTAAGCAAACCCTTTACATTGTTTATAAATTCATCGCTAAACTTGTGGCTGTATAAATATTGATACAGCTCGCCGGAAGTGGCCTCAAATCCGGGTGCGTTAAACTTTTCATGCAAAAAGCGTCGCAACAAGCGCGACATTTTTGAAAACGCTTTGGACGTCTCCTGAGCTGGATCATTTAAATCGATTTCGTTATGTAATTCTTGCAAATAAACCTGCTCCAACGGGATGGCAGCCTCTTCATCGATCTCGGTTTCTCGGATAGCCTTGGGAATTAGTAAACGTCGCAGAAAAAAGAAAACCGCACCGGCGCCAAGGACCGGAATAATCAACCACCACAAGCCAATCCGGGACGTTCGGTCGGCAACAGGCTCGACAATTTTAACCGGAATGCGGTTGGTGGTCAGCCGATGTTCGGTATCCTTGGTCAAATCGGTATAAACAACCATCATAGGTTCAATATAAGCCATGCCCAATGATTCCGGCTTGAGAGAAAACGTATATTCCCGCACCGCAGTTGTTACGCCCTGGATACTGGCCACACGATTCGCTGAACCCGAACCTTGAATATGCAAATTTTCCAACAGGGGATTATCGAACGGATGTACTTCAAAGCGGTCGAGATCACCAGACCATTGCAATGTTATAAAAAAGGTGACATTACGATTGAGCGGCACTTGGGTTGTTTCGACAAAGGCTTCAATCGCAATCCGGGTTTCATCTACCGGGGCGCGCAACGAATCTTGAGCAGATGATAACGTGCTGATGCAAAAAAGCATCATTACAACAGCCAGTCGCAATTGAACAATCATGTTCTAGCCATCTCCCACAGATTTGACCACGTTATGGAAATTAAAGTAGCACAAGCAGCCAAGAAAAAGCCGATGAAAATGGCACTACTTCCAAATTATCGGCTTTTAAAAAAGAATAGCAGAGCGTCAAACGCTGCTTGTTAATTTGCAGCGGCGTTGGCGTTGCCTTCAGTATCACCAAGCTGCAGATCGATATCACTAATATCTTGTCCCAAATGACCAAGCTCCCACTTGACAGATGGAGACAATTCATGATCCGGATATTCTGTTAAAAAGCTTTCATACTCCTGACGGGCCTGATCCAGATCTTTAATATCGTTCGCATAGCAATAGCCGATCATAAATTTTGTGTTGGTTACTCTCCAGCTATCCGGATACTCTTCAAGCAGTCTGCGCCATGTTTCGATGGCTTTATCAAACTCTTTCAAGTTGTTCGCATACACCATTCCGAGGCTGTAGAGATGTTCGTCAGCCTTTGGGGATTCCGGATAGGCTTTGACCAATTTTTCATACGTTTTCGCCAGTTCTTCCCATTGCTGCTCTTCTTGATAGGAGAGCGCCTGAGCATAGAGCTGCTCTTCGGTCATCTTTTGACCACAGCTTGTCATTAACAAGGCTGCTAAAAGCAGGGAAGCTACGACGGTGATCCCTTTTCTCATGTGAATTTTCCTCCTCACATTACGGTTGGTTTTCGGCTTTAACGAGCAACCACAAATCCAAGTTCCAAAAGAGTTGAAAAATGTATTCTTTTTTTTACTGAAAATCAAGCGAATTTTCCCGACACCCAACTCGCACCGTGTCGCCGCTGTGATATTGGCCTTCCAGTAATTTTGTGGCCAACGGATTAACAATGGCTTTTTGAATAAGGCGCTTTAACGGTCGCGCTCCAAACGCCGGGTCGTATCCCTGTTCGGCCA
>CAYPZM010000198.1:0-9474 GCA_964414825.1 uncultured Cytophagia bacterium
ATGCTGCAACGGCTGGGACTGCACGAGCTGATGGTTAGAAATGTGTTGGTAAATCGAATGCCATCGGCCGCCAATTTGTCCACATGGGGCGTACGAATAGTCGGGTGGCCGTAACACCCAAAATCATTCCAGCTAATATCATCACCAATAATAAGGATAATATTGGGCGGTGGCGAGTTGCGCGTGCAGGTTAGACCCAAGGATGCTGCGGCCAAACCGGCGCTAAATGTTTTGAGGAAGGATCGTCGTGTTGTTGTTGTCATGCTCTCTCTCCAAAGATTGGATGACATAAAATAAACTTCTGGACGTAAAAAACAAGGGCCTTTTTCGATCAACCAGCATTTTTCAGCTATCCGCTATTCAGTCAAGATTTTTAAGAGTATGCGGGGTTAATCGTTGCATAATCTATTCGTTTTTAGTATGTTTTATCACCTTCCACAATAAATTCGAAAAACACTTCGGGGCATGTATGGGTAAATATATGGGTGCAGGCTGGGGAATCGGCATTCTAGTTTTAGTCTTAAACTGTTCTCAACCTCCGCAACATTATCATCGCGTCAACAAGCTATGGATTCGGAATTTGAATCGTATTTTACCGTTTGATATGAATGGTGACGGGATTGATGAACTGGTCGTTGAACACCGGCTACAAGTCGATGTTATCGACCAAACCGAAAAGACTTTTTTTAAAAGTTTTCGTATGGGGCAATACAATGCATTCAATGTTATGCCGATTCAAGGCACAGCCTTGGATTCGGTTTCGTTTTTCGTGTCGCATCAAACTGATGATTCCACATTTATGACATTTCTCAGCCATGCCGAGCGAGAGCAGGAGCTTCGTACCGAGCACACACTGTTTGCTGATGCCAAAGATCCTCGCTCTGGCTATGAACAGGGAGTCAGCTATATCCAGGATCTGCCCTACCCGGATGGCCAAATGTCACTCTTTCGGTTAAATACCTCGTACAACCCCAAAGCTCACCGTGGGTTTCTCGCCTATGACTTAAAAAAGGATGCGGAACTCTGGCGCTTTACATGCGGCCCTCAGGTTTACACTTATGATTTCCATGATATTGATGACGACTCGTTTGAGGAGATTGTGTTTGGCACGTATGCACCATCAAACAATATCGTTAGCAACGGCACCAGCGATGACAGCTCGTATGTGTTTATGCTGGACAATGACGGTACCCTGATGTGGAAACAATCCATGGGCTTGGAATTCAGCGGCGCATTTGTGTGCGTGGGCAATTTCGGTAAAGCCGGCTCTATGATTTGTGTGTTGTCCAAACATCAAAGTAAGGATAAAACTCATGATCATCTGCAAATCCTCGATCCTCTCACCGGAAATCAGGTAATCCCGCCCCAATATTTTGGAAAAAGCATTCCCTACCAGTTGAACAATCCAGCAAGACTTTGTGCGGATATCAACTCGGATGGCAAAGACGATATTATTATCGGCAACACTGACGGCTATGTGCGTATGCTGGATCAGGAGCTGAACCTTCAACACATCTCAAAACCTTACCGCCGAGAAATAACAATTGACGCTATTCTGGATATGAATGGTGACGGGACACTGGAGATCATTTGTCAATTGGAAAAAGAGAGGCTGATTATTCTGGATTCCTCCTTACGGGAACTGGCCTCATTTCCTTTGGAGATAGAACTATCCCATACGGTACAGGTTGTAAAGGCCGCTCATTTTGATCGCTTGTTACTAAAATCCAGCGGGCCGGCAAAAGAAAACGTCTCTGATACCTGGCGCCTGCTGGAATTAGAATCATCATTAATTCCTTTCGAAACCTACAGCGGCAATGCGAAATATTTTTGGTGGGGCCTGGGCACTCTGGCCTTGTTCAGTATTGCTGTCGCCTCTTATAAAACTCGCATCCACGTCTTGCGCGGCCATTATATACGTCTGCTCAAGCAAACACAAAGTTTCTCTCGCTCTCTGTTGCTTGACAAGAACCTGAACATCAAAGCGGCTGGGCAAGACTGGGAAGAGCTGTCTCTGGATAAATCGCAGTTTTTAGTTGACTCTAACATTAAATCGTCCAATCTGATTCCGTCGACGATTCAATCGGTACTTGAGAAAAACCTGCAAAGGCGAAATATTTCTATTCCCCAATTTATCATTGAAAAACAGCATGCGGATATACCTGCGGCATTGGATATTGAATATCTTGCATTACTATCGTTATATCGCGTCTATTTACGGTACATCAAAGAAGAGCATTTTGTTCGAAACATCAAGCACTGGTCCGGCGTGGCACAAAAGCTGGCGCACGGGATAAAAAATCCACTCACTGCCATGAAATTAAACAGCGAAGAATTGCACTTTCACCTTCAAGAAAAGAGATTAACCGATTCCGAATCGCTGGAGCACCTTGCTTCTATTTCCCTGCAAATCGATAAATTGCGCCGTATGGCGGATGGCTTTATGCGTTTTAGTGAGTTTGGTGAACTCGATCTGGAACAAACCAATATCAATCAATTTGTTGAAGAGTTGGTTTCACAACACCAGGACAATCTACCCAGGGATATTCATCTCTCACTTGAATGGGACAATGTGCTCCCCTATACATTGCTCGATCAACAGCAGTTTGCATTCGTATTCGAAAACGTTTTGTACAATGCCATAGACAGTCTGAATGGACATGGCTCGATTATGATCTCTACGCATTTCTCCCAGATCGTGGATCCGAATGTGGCACACATCACAGATTTTATTGAATTACGTATTCAGGACACCGGAGTTGGTATTCCCCCTGAACTGCTTCAGCAGGTCACACAGCCCTATTTTACGACGAAAAAAGAAGGTACGGGACTGTGGGCCTCAGCATCGTGGTGAAAATCATTGAAATGCATAACGGGCAATTTTCCATCACCAGCCAGGAAAACGAGGGCACGACTGTCACGATCCGGCTCAAGCCTGTTGCTTAACCTGGCACGGTTCATGCCTTTCTATTCGAGATTACAGACAAAACGAGGAAAAAATGATTCAGCCTACCATTCTTGTGGTGGATGATGATATATCCATTTGCCAAATCTTGACCAAAATTCTGCAGCGCGAGGCCTACCAGGTATTGCAGGCGATGTCCATTGCCAAAGCCCGAGAGCAATTTTCTTCCACCTGCGTCGATGTGGTGTTATTGGACATGATGCTTCCGGACGGGAACGGCATCGACCTGGCCAAAGAGATGTTGCACGCCAAGCCCGATGTTCCTATTATTTTGATATCTGCACACGGAACCATTTCCAAAGCGGTTGAAGCCACAAAACGCGGCATTTACGATTTTGTCGAAAAGCCGTTTGAAAAAGAACACATCTTGCTGCGCATCAGAAATGCCCTGGCTCTTGGCAACAGCCGACACGAACTCTCGCAGCTCAAGTCAAACTCTTTGAAAAAGTACAATATGATTGGCGCATCACCGGCCATGCAAATGGTCTATTCGCTCATTGACAGAATTGCACCGACCAACTCGCCGGTGCTTATCCTGGGCGAAAACGGAGTGGGAAAAGAATTGGTCGCCCAGGCCATCCACGACGGCAGTCAGCGCGCCAAAAGTAAATTGGTCAAACTAAATTGCTCGGCCATTCCCGAAACGCTGATTGAATCGGAGCTGTTTGGCCACACACGCGGCGCGTTTACCGGCGCGCATGTCCCTCGCCGGGGCCGCATTGTCGATGCCGATAAAGGGACTTTGTTTTTGGATGAAATTGGTGACTTGAGTCCGTCGGCCCAGGCAAAGATTTTACGTTTTTTGGAAAACGGCGAAGTGCAAAAAGTGGGCAGTAATGACATTCAAGTGGTGGATGTGCGTATCATTGCTGCCACCAACAAAAATTTAGCGGACATGGTGGAGCATGGTACTTTTCGCGAGGATTTATACTATCGGTTAGACGTATTTCCTCTGGTCGTGCCGCCTTTACGCGAACGGCGGCAAGACATTCCCTTGTTTATCGATCATTTCCTGAACATGTATGCCCAGGAGTTTTGCATTGACAAACCCAGATTAAGCCAGGCGGTTACGCATTATTTGTGCGCCTCCGAATGGAAAGGCAATGTGCGTCAATTGCAGCATTTTATGGAACGGCTGCTTTTGCTGGCAAACACGGATTTAATTGATATTCATCACATCAAAGCGCTCTTGCAAAGCCAGGTTGAAATTAACGAGTCCCCGCAAACTCTCAAACAGGCGCGAAACGAATTTGAGCGCAATTATATCCTCACCGTATTGAGTGAATGCAAGAACAACCGCACGGAAGCGGCAAAAATCCTGGGCATGGATCGGGCCAATCTGTACCGGAAAATGCAGCAAGTGGGCATCGACAATTAATCCGCGCCACATTTATGACGACACTCCCCGTATCATTTTTACAACACGCTAATTCGTGAAAATTCATATACTTGCAAAAAATCTCGGTGACCCTGTTGTGGTTTTACCACACTGCCATCGCTTCGGATCAACCCGAGCCGGCTTACCTGTTGTTTTTAGGCATCTTGGGCAATAAAGACATTACTTTATTTTGGCATATTTATTGGTTGAAAGCCTTATGATTTTCCCGACTGGAAAGCAAACGGAGGGGTTATTGGCAAATCTCTTCAAAGTTCGGGGGGGCTTTGAAGAGTTGCTTTTAACAAGCCAAGCTCAGAAAAACGTCGGAAGTGAGAAGAAAAAAAATTATTCCGGGCACTCTTTAAATCGCTGACTGTAACATCAGTGAATAGACCGAACAATTCTTGGTAATCCGAAATTGAGGAGCTTGCATCCAAGACTAATGACGAACTATTGCAGGATTAAAAATGCATGTAAACACGATATCCTTTGAATGGAGGCTGGCCATGAATAAGCATATTATAATTCTAATGACGTGCCTTATAATCGGATTATGTGGAAGTAGTGCGTTACATTCCCAGACACCGCCTCTTAAACTCTTGAGAGCTGTAGAGAGCAATGACATCGCACGTGTTGACAGTCTGATAGAACAAGGCTCCCCTGTCGACGCCCCTATTGATCAATCTGGTGCTACCGTTTTGATGGTTGCGGCGCAGAGAGATCATCTGGAAATTGTAAATGCCTTAATAGCTGCGAATGTGAATGTAAATGCGCAGGACACACAGGGGTGGTCACCATTGCTTCATGCTTCTTTTAAAGGGCATGCAAAGGTCGTCCAAGCGCTGCTCGATGCCGGAGCCGAGCCCAATCAACAAAACAACAAGGGGTGGACACCATTAATTCTTGCTTCGAGTGGGGGCTTTGCTGAGGTGGTTAAAGCCCTTTTGGATGCGGGAGCGAACACGGAAATTACAGACAAAGAAGGAAAAACACCTATACAAATTACCATCGAAAAGGGAAATATGGAGGTATTTCAAGCATTTCGGGAAGCAGGAGTGGAACCGAATAAGCAAATCAATAATGCATATCCATTGTTGCTGACGGCTGCTTATGAAGGAAATGAAAATGTCATAGAGGCGCTACTCACAGCAGGCATTGATCCCAATCTCCAAAGCAAGAGTGAAGAATATGAAGATAATGCTACCGCATTAATGCTAGCTGCTAATCAAGGACATTTGGAAATAACCAAAATGTTACTTGCTGCAGGAGCTGATGCAAATCTGAAAAGTGAAAGAGAGTACACGCCACTAATGGGGGCTGCGCAGAGTGGCCACCTGGATGTCATAAAAGCGCTTCTCGCCGCAGGCCTTGACATTGCTGATAAAAATAATGATGCACATTTAGCATTAAGAGCGGCAGCTCAAACTGGGCATCTGGAGATTGTCCAGGAATTGCTCAATGCCGGTGCTGATGTCAATGCAAGAAGCAACAATGGTTATACGGCTTTGTTGAGCGCCGCCCAAGAAGGTCACTTTGATGTTGTCCAAACGCTAATAAGCGCTGGCGCTGATGTTAATTCTGAAAATAGTGACGGTGTAGCGGCATTAAGAATGGCGGCTCAAAATGGTCATTTCGAGGTGGTTGATCTACTTTTACAAAACGGGGCAGATGTCAATGCAAAAGATAATGAGGGAGTCACGGCCTTGATACCCGCGGCACAAGTCGGTCATTTGGATGTTGTCAGCGTTCTGTTGGAGGCAGGAGCAGATCCAAATATAGATAGTAAAGATGGAGCTGGCACTGCTTTATCTACAGCGGTTACATATGGTCATTTTGAAATAGTCCAAGCCTTACTGGATGCGGGTGCGAATATAAACTATCAAAATTCTGACGGTGAAACAGCGTTAATTAAGGCATGCCGGAACATGGCCCTTTCGGGCTTTTATAGAAAAGATCAAAATTCTAACGACGAAGCAGAACTGATTAGGGCTGCAAAGGGTGCCTTCAAAGAAAGCCTGGAGAATGTACGAGCTCTCCTAGATGCAGGAGCAGACGTTAATATAGCATCCGAGGACGGCACTACCGCCCTCTTGGTTGCCGCCAAAGAGGGACCAATTGATGTTATTGAAAAAATGCTTGATGCCGGTGCCGACATCCATACGATAAATTCTGACGGATGGACCCCCTTATTGCATGCGAGTCTAACAGGAAACTTACCGGTGGTCCAGCTTCTTCTGTCATTAGGAGCGGATATAAATGCGAGTACCAAAGATGGGGGGACAGCCTTAATATTGGCTGCGCAAGAAGGCCATCCAAATGTTGTTAATGCGCTTCTTGATGCAGACTGCAATGTAAATGCAAGCACCCAAAAGGGCTGGACGGCATTAATGCTTGCAGCTCAAAATGGCCATGAGCAGATTGTACAAACACTTTTATCCAACGGTGCGGATATTAATGCAAAAGACAAAAGGGGAGTTGTAACTGCATTAGGAATTGCAGCGGTACAAGGGCATGTCGATCTAGTCGATTTTTTGATAAAAGCGGGAGCGGATCCGATTGATGAAAACGAAGATGAGTTGAGGGCTATATTAACTGGTGCTGTCCAGACAGGGCAACTTGAAAATGTCCGGGCTCTTCTAACTGCCGGTCTCAATCCCAATGATTTCAAATTGGAACACGATAAAACCGTACTTATGCTTGCCGTGGAGACAGGTCATCTGGAAATGGTTCGTGCTCTTTTAAAGGCCGGAGCCCGACCGAACGAAAAAATGAGATACGGCAATTCTTCACTCTATATCGCTGCAGAAGACGGAAAGATCGATATCGTCAACGTCTTGTTGGAAGGGGGGGCGGATCCCAATTTAAAACGTCGAGACGGATCAACTGCACTCATACCGGCTGTAAAGGGCGGCCATGTTGAAATTGTTGAGGCACTTCTGCAAGCAGGGGCAAAGCCCAGGGTAAAAGACAAGGACGGCTGGACGGCTTTAAAGCTCGCGGAACGGAACAACCATGCGGAAATCGCACAACTGCTGGCGGAAGCCGAAAACCAAGTCGGCGAATAATATATGATGGATCATGCAGTATCCAACTCGAGCTGCAAGAATCCATAGTCCATCAACCAAAACCACATCAGTATCGCAAACACTCTGAAAGGTATGCGTTGAACCACCAACCCCGATCCCAAACAAAAGTACAATCCGGAGACGAGAGGGCCTCATGAAACATTTCATCCTGTTGTTGTGTCTATCCGTTTTTGCGGTTCGGGTCGCGGCCAGCGACGCCACCCGTGACCACGCCAAAAACCTGCAGAATCTCGGTCAATACAAAGCAGCGATTGAGGTATACCAATCCATTCTGCAGAAAAATCCTCAGGACAGCGTTTCCTTGTTCGATCTGGGTATTTGCTATTACAATGATAAACAGTTTGGCAAAGCATTTGAGATATTGAGTGAAATACAGGAAAATTATAATTTAAAAGCTAATTTCAGCGTCCTCTTATATGATGCTGCGACGCATATCATGCGGCAATTCGATACGTTTTCAGAAGCTGCTCAATGGGCCAAACAAAATGATATTAACATTTCAGATTATCATTTTTTAAAGCCTCAAGACATTAGGTTCTCCTATGGATTCTTGGGACCGCTTCTCTTTAAAAATTCAAACAATACGGCAAAGTCACAGTCCGAATACTTGCATTTTTCCAATAGTTATTATTCTACCTTTTCCGACTTTTTACAACAATGTCAAGTCGGCGAAAGCAATGATTTCATTGTTAATAATCCTGCAACATTTGGAGAGAGCGGATTTTATTTATACAAAGCATTCGAGGGGAAACATCAAAATGCCCATATTATTGCTATGGATCATTTTAAAAAATGCAAAGATCCAAATGAGCGTTTCTATGCATACATGATACTCCAAAACCTTGCCGTAGAAGCTTGCCGTTACTATTTATTTTCCAAATGCTACGACGAGGCACGACAGGCGCTGGATTACGCTTCGCAATCTTTATTCGATCGTAAGGAAATTAAAGCCGTCTCCATAGAAATTGGTGCATGCCAAAAGCGGCAAAAGTCCATTGGAGAGTTGCTCAAGCATCAAAGCTATAATGAGCTTGAAAATGTCAGAAAGTATCGATCCGCGAATCAACATACTTTTCTCTCTCCTCTAGATATCAAATTTAGTAAAATCTTTAAAGTTGATATCCCCATAAAAGACTCGAATCAATATACCCACATGTTTGTCATCAAAAAGTATCCGGACTATACAACTGCGCAAAAGGAGCTTTATCAGGATAATGGAAAATTTAAGTATAAGGACAATCTTTCGAGAACGGTTAGTTACAACTTCTCCCCAATCCAACAGGAGGAGAAACAAGCTTTTCGCGGTGAGTGCGGTTTCCTGCTCTTAAAAGCTTTCGATGCCGCTAGCCGCAGCGATATTGAAATGGCGTTGGATTGTTTCATTCGTGCGTTTGAACTGGCGCCACAATCTTGGCTCGTACTAAACCTTTGTGCAAATGGTATTTCTTCAATTCTTGATCTTACACACGAAAAAGGACAATTTGCCGTCGATACAGATTCAATCCTAACTATTCTTCCTTCAGATCTCATGTCCCATTCTAGTATAAAAAGTTATATCGCTCAGGTACAAACAGCGCAATCCTCAGCAACGGAGGGTGACATACAAAAAAGTCATACAGATGAATTATTGGCAACGCTGGCGGATTATCCGACCGCCGAAGCGCTGTTGGCATCCTCGGGTATCGATGCCCAGGCCTTCCGCTTTCTTGACACGGACGATATCACATTCGACCCTCTAGTCTATACTAAATTGGGATTGGAAGATGACTTGAAAACAATTCGCTCCCAAAACGCTAGTTTACCTTTAGATTTAAAGCTCCGACCCACAACTTGGTATTATAGGAATCCCCAAGATTACAAAGAGATCTTTATCGGAGAAATAGGTTTTTTTTTGAAAAAAGCCTTCGAGTGGCAAACGATTCAACAATCCTTGGTGTACTTTGAAAAAGCCAGAACACTCGCACCGCAGCATGATATTGTGGAAATGTTTTATTACGATGGTCTGTTGCACGCCATTGCGCATTACCGTGAACAAGGAAACGAAA
>CAYPZM010000199.1:0-9468 GCA_964414825.1 uncultured Cytophagia bacterium
TGCCAAGGAGGTTTGTTGGCAAACAATATTCGGAGAGGTGCCAGAGTGGCTGAATGGGGCGGCCTGCTAAGCCGTTGTAGGTATTTTGCCTACCCAGGGTTCGAATCCCTGTCTCTCCGCTCTTTAAACCGAATGTTGGGGAAGTGATGCGATATGAAATAAAACGTCTGGAAATTTGGCCAATCGTTAAAATCGCTTTTATCATTTCCCTGTTGTTCGGTTTTTTTATGGGTCTGCTCAATGCCGCCTTTTTTCTTCTTGTTGATGCCATCGCACAAACCGTCGCGCGTGCCGGTTTTGACAATAGTCAGACGTTTGATTCATCATTTGTTGCGTTTATTTTAATGTTTTCAACGCTGTTTGTTGCGTTTCTTTCCACATTTGCCGCAATGGTTTTAACTGGTCTGTATAATCTTTTTGCTGGATGGTTTGGTGGCTTTATAGTGGAATTGAAATCGGTCGACCAAACAGATAAAGTCAGTTCAACTGTAGGATAGCCGAAATTATGATACGAGTTAGATTCGCGCCCAGCCCAACAGGCTTTGTTCATGTAGGCAGTTTACGAACTGCGCTGTATAACTATTTGTTTGCTCGAAAGCATGGCGGCACCTTTATTCTGCGAATAGAGGATACCGATCGGAATCGTTATGTTGAAGGTGCGGTTGACAGCTTGCTCTCCGCGCTAAACTGGGCCAACCTTACGCCGGATGAAGGTCCGGAGCAGGATGGCGAGTTTGGACCCTATTTTCAATCGCAACGCACCGAGCTGTATAAAAAATATGCCGGACAATTAGTAAAAGGCGGTTTTGCCTATTATGCCTTTGACACGCCGGAAGAGATTGAAGCGGTTCGCCAAAAAGCGCGTGAAGCGGGAGAGCCTCCGCCCAAGTATGACGCATCATTGCGAACCCAAATGAGAAATAGTTTGACCTTATCACCCTCCGAGGTTCAGAATTTATTAGCATCCGATACGCCGTATGTCATTCGGCTGCAAATGCCGAAAGATCGAACGTTTACGTTTGCGGATATTATTCGCGAAACTGTCTCGGTTCACAGCAGCCAGGTGGATGATCAAGTTCTGATCAAATCGGATGGCTTTCCAACTTACCATTTGGCTAATGTTGTGGATGACCATCTCATGCAAATAACGCATGTCATTCGCGGCGAGGAATGGTTGAGCAGTGTTCCCAAACACATGTTTTTGTACGAGTGTCTCGGATGGGATATGCCGGAATTGGCGCATTTGCCCCTCATTTTTAATCCCGATGGTACAAAAATGAGCAAACGCGATATTCAATCGCTTGATGAGCTGCCTTCGGGCAAAGTCGACCCGGATGTGCAATCCTACATCAAGGCCGGTTATGAAAAAGAGGCGATTCTCAACTACATTGCCCTATTGGGTTGGAGTCCGGGTAATGATCGTGAATTTTTCACTTTGTCCGAATTGGAAGATGAATTTTCGCTTCAGCGCGTCAACAAATCTGCCGCTATTTTTGATCTGCAAAAACTGAATCATTTGAATAGCGAGCACATTAAAAACCTGGATTTGACAACTTTGAGCCAGGAGTTCAAAACAGAGCTGGAATCGCGAAATATTGATTATCAATCAGAATCCTATCTGCAACGTGTTGTTGAGCTTTTACAATCGCGTTTGCATTTTCGAAATGACTTTTTTACGTACAGCAGCTACTTTTTTACCGATCCGGAATCTTATGATCCTCAAGTGGTGAAGAAACGCTGGAAGGAAGACTCGGCAAAATTAATTCTTGAATTTATTGACGAAATTTCTAAATTAGACAGCTTTGACAAAGAAGCTATAGAAACCAAACTCCGCAACGTTTCCGAACGACACGACGCCGGAAGCGGACGCATCATTCATCCGGTTCGCCTGGCAGTTTCGGGTGTAGGTGTTGGACCCGGCTTGTTTGATATGTTGCGGGTGTTGGGAAAAGAAACCGTCATTCGACGCTTGAAAAAAGCCGTAAAAATTATTCCACAGCTCAAAGAATAGTTACTGGGGTGTCGTCCAACGGCAGGACACATGACTCTGGATCATGGTATCGGGGTTCGAATCCCTGCACCCCAGCTTGAATAAACGGTCGCTATTTTGATAGTGACCGTTTTTTATTACAATGTTCTCAATGAGGGATTTACAATGAATACAAAAAAATCTGAAATCGCAAAAGAAACGGAATCCGGCAAAGTCGTTCATTTTATTCGACAGATCATTAACGAGGACATCCGTAATCATAAAAATGAAGGCAAGGTGATTACCCGTTTCCCGCCTGAGCCAAATGGCTTTTTGCACATTGGCCATGCCAAATCCATTTGCCTCAATTTTGGTTTGGCCAAAGAATATAACGGCCGCTGCCACTTGCGTTTTGATGATACCAATCCGATCAAAGAAGAGCAAAAATATATCGATTCCATTATAGAAGACGTCAAATGGCTCGGCTTTGATTGGGGTGAGCATCTTTATTATGCTTCGGACTATTTTGAGCAAATGTACGACTATGCTGCTGAACTTATTAAACAAGGCAAGTCATATGTGGATTCTCTCAACTCGGAAAAAATTCGCGAATATCGCGGCACCTTGAAAGAGCCGGGAAAAGAGAGTCCGTATCGAAATCGATCGGTCGATGAAAATCTTGACATGTTTGCTCGCATGCGTGCCGGAGAATTTAAAGATGGCGAGCATGTGCTGCGCGCCAAAATTGATATGTCGCATCCGAATATGAATATGCGCGATCCGGTTATGTATCGCATTTTGCACGCGCGTCATCCGCGGACCGGTGATGACTGGTGTATCTATCCCATGTACGATTGGGCGCACGGCTTGGAAGACTCTATCGAAGGCGTCACTCATTCCATTTGCACATTGGAATTTGAAGATCATCGTCCCCTTTATGATTGGTTTTTGGAGCAATTGGATGTGTTTCATCCCCAGCAAATCGAATTTGCACGATTGAATCTGAACTATACGGTAATGAGCAAGCGCAAATTATTGCTTCTTGTAAACCAGGGCATTGTAGATGATTGGGACGATCCACGCATGCCGACCATTGCCGGGTTGCGCCGCCGCGGTTACACTCCGCACTCCCTGCGCGATTTTTCTGAACGCATTGGTGTGGCCAAGAGGGACAGTATGGTAGATATTGCCCTTTTGGAACACTGCCTGCGCGAAGATCTCAACAAAACCGCGCCGCGCGTCATGGGCGTACTGGAGCCGGTCAAAGTCATTATTGATAATTATCCGAAAGATAAAGTCGAGTGGTTGGACGCGGTAAATAATCCCGAAGATGAATCGGCGGGCACACGCAAAATTCCGTTCTCGCGAGAGCTTTATATCGAGCAGTTTGATTTTATGGAAAATCCACCGTCGAAATATTTTCGACTCGCGCCCGGAAAAGAGGTGCGCCTGCGTTACGCCTATTACATCACTTGCGTGGATGTGGTGAAAGACGAGCAGGGAAAAGTTGTGGAAATTCATTGCACCTATGACCCGGAATCGCGCGGCGGTCAAACCGCAGATGGACGTCGCGTTAAAGGCACGATTCACTGGGTGAGTGCGCCCCACGCCGCGGATGCCGAGGTGCGGCTGTTTGAGAATTTGCTCACAGTTCCGGACCCGGATGCTGAAGAGGAAAAGAAGGATTTTCTGGAATACATCAATCCGGATTCGATGCAGGTTCTGCAACATTGCAAGGTAGAGCCAGGTTTGAAAGAGACCCCGGAAGGCTATATCTGCCAATTTGAGCGCAAGGGATATTTTATTCTAGATCCCGAATCGGAACGTGATGGGCAGTTGGTGTTCAATCGCTCGGTTGGTCTTCGAGATACGTGGGCCAAGATTCAAAAAGCAAACAAATCTTGATGTTCGCTGAAATATTTGCTATATTCGATTTCGAAATAGGCATGCGCCCGTAGCTCAATTGGATAGAGCTTCTGACTTCGGATCAGAAGGTTGGGGGTTCGAGCCCCTCCGGGCGCGCATAAAAAAACCCGCTGTGTTGCAGCGGGTTTTTTATTTGTATGTCTTAAACTCGGTGATTGGAGATCAACAAGGTTCGTGGATCGAGTTTGATGTGAATTTTCTGCTCGCGAATGACGTGATCAGATTTGAGCAGCCTGAACTCGATGAAATCGGCAAGGGGATGCAGCATGATGATAGCATCAAACATATTCGTGTAAGCATTGACCGGCGCCGGAATCCCATTCTCATCAAGAGCCAGATTCTCCCGATGCAGCGTGGCTGAAAACCAGATGGCAACATTCTTGCGCTTGGCATACTCTTTCCATGTTTTCAGCGCTTCCGGTTTTTCGTTTTCAAAATCATAACCGTCTACAATAATGGTGTCGGGATGCCCCTGCAGCCCGGAATTGACCTGGGCAATGTTTTCTTCAATTTCCTTAAAGGTGATATTGGCATTACGAAAGTGCAAAATAAGCCGGTGTCGAATAATGTCATCGTGTACGTCCATATCGTTTTCAAGCCGATAGGCTTTGGCCACTTCCCGAAACACCTGCTCATACCAGTTTACAATGTGTTTTGGATCATCCGCAAACGAAATGTGCAACACATTTTGTCCACGCAAAAGTTTGTCCGTGGCAATGTGCACCAAACTTGCCGTTTTTCCCACTCCTTTGCGCGCGGTCAACACCCCAAGACTTCCGGCCGGCAACCCCCCGTTTAGTGTTTGTTCAAAGATTCGAAGCGGGCTCCGTTTTATTAACTCTTCTTTGATCATGAATATCCTCTTTGGCGTTTTTAAAGGTATTTTTCTAAATAACCTTATTACTTTTTATTCTTTTCTGCAAACTCTTTTTTCAATTCTTCCGAAATAGATTCCGGTACTTTGGCATAGCGGCTAAATTCCATGGTGAATTCTGCCTTGCCTTGTGTGGATGAGCGCAGAACGGTTGAATACCCAAACATTTCGCTCAAGGGCACTTCCGCTTCTACAACTGTAAAATTATTGTCTTCGGATGCACTCTGAATAATACCGCGCCGTTGATTCAATGTCGCGAGAATGGCACCTTGAAATTCCGAAGGGCCCTCAACACCAACGCGCATAATCGGCTCTAAAATGATGGGTTTACATTTTGGATAAATGTCACGAAACGCCGCTGAGGAAGCGGTTTGAAACGCCATATCCGACGAGTCGACCGGGTGATAATTGCCGTCATTTAAGGTGATTTTTATGCCCACAATTGGAAATCCAGTCATCGGACCCTTTTCCGTCGCCATCTTGAAACCGCGTTCGCATGACGGAACATATTCCGATGGAATGACACCGCCTTTAATTTCATCCACAAACACAAAATCATCTTCATGATTGGGTTCAATAATGCCGACTACTCGACCGTACTGACCCGCACCACCGGTCTGCTTTTTATGTGTATAATCAAAGTTTGAAGCTTGGGCAATACTTTCCCGATACGCCACTTGCGGGGCCCCCACTTCCAGGTCGACCTTGTATTCGCGGCGCATGCGCTCCAAATACACATCCAGATGCAGCTCGCCCATGCCTTTGATGATCGTATCCGAGGTTTCATGATCGACATAAGTTTGAAATGACGGATCCTCTTTGGAAAAGCGATTCAATGCCTTTGCCAGGTTTTCAGAAGACTTGTTATCTTTGGGCTTTATGGATAACGAAATAACCGGCGTGGGAACGTACATGGACGTAAGCGCATAATTTATGCCGCTGGTAAACGTATCTCCGGAAGCACAATCCACACCAAACAGCGCCACGATTTCTCCCGGCCCGGCTTTTTCAATGTCCGACATTTCATCGGCATGCATGCGAATGAGCCGTCCCACCCGCACTTTTTTGCCGGTGCGTGCATTGATGATCTCATCGCTCTTGTGAATCGTGCCTTGGTAAATGCGCACGTAGGTTAATTGTCCAAAACGAGTGTCATCCAATTTGAATGCTAACATAACCAGCGGATCGTCTTCATTTGATGTGAGTACAACTTGCTTTTCATCATTGTCCAAATCCAGAGCAGAATTGGTCACATCGACAGGAGACGGCAGATAATTTAAAATCGCATCCAACAAAAGCTGCACACCTTTGTTTTTGAAGGCCGAGCCCAAAAAAACAGGTGTCAGTTGTAAAGAAAGCGTGCCGGTTCGCACAGCTTTGTAAATCATCTCTTCGGTAACGCGGTCTTCCAGATACGCTTCCATCAGCTCATCGCTAAACATGGAAACCGCATCCAGCATAATGTCGCGTTTCTCCAGCGCTTTGTCCAACAGCGCCGCAGGAATATCATCTTCGCGAACAACTTCGCCAGCCGCACCCTCAAAATAATATGCTTTCATTTTGACCAGATCAATAACGCCCTCGTGATTGGCTTCCAATCCAATGGGAAGCTGCATCATCACGGCGTTATGATTCAATTTGTCGCGCAGTTGATTGGTTACCTTTTCCGGATTGGCGCCCATACGATCGCACTTGTTTACAAATGCAATGCGCGGCACTTTGTAGCGCGTCATTTGACGATCAACGGTTATCGATTGCGACTGCACACCACCCACCGAGCAGAGCACGAGAATGGCGCCATCCAAAACGCGCAAGGAGCGTTCAACCTCGACCGTAAAATCCACGTGACCCGGAGTATCGATGATGTCAATCGAATGGTTTTTCCAGTCCACATTGGTGGAAGCGGATTGGATGGTAATGCCGCGTTCGCGTTCCAGCTCCATGGAATCCATTTTGGCACCGACGCCGTCCTTGCCACGGACTTCATGAACCGTGTGAATTCTGTTCGTATAAAACAGAATCCGTTCGGTAAGGGTCGTTTTACCGGAATCAATATGAGCACTGATTCCGATGTTTCGTCTTTTTAAAATGTCACCCATCTATTTGTCTAATCCTATAATAATTGTCTATTTTTATGTTTTAAACAAAGCCCCAAATGTAGCTAACTTGCGCCTAAAAACAAAGAAAAAAATCAAATAATTCAACTTGATCAGAATAATTTTTGCGTTTCGTTTAAAAAATATCTACTTTTAATGTTTGAAAATATTTAACACGAGGATATCTTGAAAAAAGGATTTGAATTTGAAGCAACGGTGGAGAGTTTGGCTTATGGCGGCCAAGGCATCTGCCGAGTGAATGACTTTGTTGTTTTTGTGCGCGGTGCATTTTCCGGACAAACCGTTAAAGCTCGAATCGTGAAGAAAAAATCCAGTTTTGCCGAGGCGCGACTTTTAAACGTGGTGTCCGAATCCCCCTTCGCAGTAACGCCGCGCTGTTTACATTTTGGCTCTTGTGGCGGCTGTTTGTTTCAACACCTGGAGTACCAAAAACAATGTGAAGAAAAATATCATCAAGTAAACGATTTGTTGCAACGCGTTGGCGGCATGCAGGGATTCGAAATGCTGCCCACGATTCCGGCACAAAATATTTACAACTATCGTAACAAAATCGAGTTCTCCTTTTCACGAGAGCGATGGTTGAGTTCGGAAGAAATTGCTTCCAACCACTCTTTTGAAAAAAACGGTCTGTTTTTGGGATTTCATGCCAAGGGTTTTTATAACAAAGTTTTGGATGTTCGAGAATGTCATTTGACCGATCCGATTGCCGCAAAGATATTGCACAAAGTTCGCGAGATTGCTCGAAACAGCGGTCTGCCCGTTTATTCTACCGAGGGGCATCAGGGCTTTTGGCGATTTTTAATTGTGAGGCCGAGTTTTAATACAAACGACTTGATGGTAAATGTGATCACATTGGAATACAACGAAAACATTGCTGCGGAATTGACACAAACCTTGATTGCGGATTTTCCGCAAATCACCAGTTTGATTAACGGCATCACCAAAAGCAAGTCGAGCGTTGCATTTATCGAAAATGAAATTTTGTTGTATGGCAATCCCATAATCGAGGAACGCTTGGGGCCGTACCGATTCAACATTTCTGCAAATTCTTTTTTTCAAACCAATACAAAGCAAGCCAAGGTGTTGTACGATGTGGCCCTGGATTTTGCCGAATTCAAAGGCGATGAGCTGGTATATGATTTGTATTGCGGTGCAGGCTCAATTTCCATCTATATTAATGAACATGTTAACAAAGTGATCGGATTTGAAAGCGTAGATTCCGCGGTTCAAAATGCGCGAGAAAATTGCCAGCTAAATAATGTTACCAATTGTGAGTTTGTGCTGGGCGATCTCAAAACTACGTTAAATGATACGCAGCAGATTCTGCAAACCTACGGGCAGCCCGATGTGATTATTTTGGACCCGCCGCGCGGCGGCATGCATCCGAAAACCGTAGAGGCGGTGTTGAATTTGAATCCCGAACGGATTGTACATGTGTCGTGTAATCCGGCGACCATGGCGAGAGAGTTGCAGGTGTTGTGCGAAAACTACAAGTTGACCAAAGTGCAGCCCGTTGATATGTTTCCGCATACGGCGCATATTGAAGTTGTGGCGCAGTTGGTCAGGGCATGATCAAGGAGTGTGCACCTGGATATCCGTGCCTTCTCGGGTGAAAATGATGTTTCCGTCAAAAAGGGTCATGTCGACTTTTGTGGACAAAATCTCCTCTTTTGGAAGGGTCAAAATATCTTTGGATAAAATGATCAAATCCGCTAATTTACCAGGAGTGATGGAGCCCTTTTGGGCCTCCTTGTACTCTGCAATCGCGGAACCCATTGTGTAACAGTAAATTGCTTCTTCTATGGTTAACTTTTCTTTTGCAAACCAGCCGCCTTCCGGATGACCTGTTTCGATATTCTGTCGCGTTACCGCAGAGTAAAGCCCGCGCATGGGGTCTAGCGGTTCAACTGGCCAGTCCGTGCCAAAGGCAACAATTGCCCCGGATTCTATTAGACTTTTCCAGGCGTAGGCTCCTCGGCAGCGTTCTGCGCCGATTCGCTTTTCCGCCCATCGCAAATCGGTTGTACAATGCGTCGGCTGCATTGAGGCAATAATGCCCCATTCCGCAAATCGAGGTATGTCCTGCAATCGTAATACTTGAGCGTGCTCGATGCGGTGTCGAATGCCTGTTGAGTTGTTTTTTCGACACGCTGTCTCGTAGGCAGTTATGGCCAAATTGTTTGCTTTTTCGCCAATGCAATGCAGCCCTATTTGTAATCCTAAACTATCGGCGACTGAAACCAAACGGTAAAGCTCGTCTTTCTCAATTTGTGGAATGCCAGACGTTGTGGAATCATCCGCGTATGGCTCCGAAAAATAAGCCGTGCGTGAGCCCAAAGTGCCATCGACAAATCCTTTTAACAAGCCAATGTGTACGAGATTATCAATTTCATATTTGGAATAATGCTCGATTTGTTTTTGTAATTTGTTTGGCTGAGCCACATCACTAAAATCGAGCCACTCCGAAACACGAACTGTCAGTTTA
Source organism: uncultured Cytophagia bacterium (assembly GCA_964414825.1). Classification (GTDB taxonomy): domain Bacteria; phylum Zhuqueibacterota; class Zhuqueibacteria; order Residuimicrobiales; family Krinioviventaceae; genus CAYPZM01. The sequence goes on from CAYPZM010000199.1 coordinate 9,372, forward strand.
TTTCTAACAGCTAAATCATGATAATACTTTATTGTGTTTATACCCGAGTTGTCTTGAATGGATGTAACTCCCTGCTGCCTTGCCACTTGCAAAGCCT
>CAYPZM010000200.1:0-9448 GCA_964414825.1 uncultured Cytophagia bacterium
GCCTTGTTGCAGCTTACGCGCAATTTAGCTGTTGAATGGGCGCACGACAACATTCGCGTGAATGCCGTGGCGCCTTGGTATACAAAAACTCCGATGGTGGAAAAATTATTTGAAGACAAAGCGTATTTAAATGACGTCCTCGTCCGAACCCCCATGAAACGCATTGCCGAACCCGAAGAGGTGGCAAGCGCCATCGTTTTTTTGTGTTTGCCCGCCGCCTCTTACATTACAGGCGAATGTATTGCCGTAGACGGCGGTTTTTTGATTCATGGATTTTAGCGATCACGAAAAATCCCGATCCACGCCGAATAGCATGTTTTTGCGAAATACCAGCATGTTGTACACCCCGGCAATGACGGTTCCCAGAACCAGACCGATGATAAAAAGTACCCACCAATCTGCGATAGCCACAGAATTGAATTGTTTTGCGATGGTATTTGACGAGTTTCTGAAAAGCTGAAGAAACGCCCAAAACAATAGCAACGTCAATCCCAACGCAAAACCAAACGCCAGCGACACTAACCCGTGAGTTAAAACAGACTGCTCGGCGCGCCGCGGATCTTCATCCGGGCCGCCACCTCCGCGGCTGCCTTCCAGTCCTACATTCCCTGAATACATAAATCCTCCTGTCTGAATTAGTGCTGGAGCAACGACAAACTGGACCACAAAAATGGGTGTGCGGCCCCATAATAAGGGTCGTTGGACAGTGAGCGCATCAACTCTAACTGAGATGCCCTCATAGCGTGCACCAAAGTTTGTCCATTTATCATTTGCTGCAAAATGAATATCGTTTGATTTATGGTAAACGTAGCATCCACTTCCCACATACTCGAAACGACAAACTGACCTCCCAATATCGAAATATATCGCTGCAAACTTGCCAAACCTGTACCCTGGTAAAGTTTTCCCCTTGCCGTTTCACATCCAATGAGAAAAATGATCGAGTTTTCTGGCCAGGTAATTTTTTTAATATCTTGCAGTTTTAAATTCACTATATGTCGAGTGTTATTGCTATCGCGGACGGTGCATTGAATCTGCGACTCATTTGGCGAAAAAAAGTTGGCCGAGCTGTGTCCAACAATGATATACAAATCGTAATTATCACTAAACTGAGCAAGTATTTCATCCACTCGAGGGCGATTTTGAGAGGTCAGCTCATTAATCTCGTTGAAATTCTTGTCAAGAAAGGTTCTCAATTGATGTGCTTGAAGAAATGATTCGTCCAAACTCAACAGTATTTTATATTGATTGAACGGCTTTATTTGGTTTGAATAGGTTTGAAAGTGGTTCAATGACTGAATAGTGATCAGTTTACGAGATTGTATTATAAATGTATTGTTGTTCTTTATATCCAACAAGCTGCTAAAAGGTATTTCGAATAAAATATCATCCGGCAAAATATAGATAGTTTTAAAGCGATCCCCCTGCAAGATATCCCAATTTAGAATGATATCAGATAATGAAACGCCGAGCGTTTCTATATCTTGATGATGCTGATCAAGCGCTTGAAAGTTATTTGAATTCAAAAGGGTGGCCGTGCTGGTTATTAGCTCGAGATACTTTATCAAATCTCGTCTAAATTGGAGTGTGGAAATCTGTTTAGAATCGACGGCAATGGTATCCGCACTAATAGCATAGATATACAATGCATCGTTTTGGAGGACATAGTTTAAAATGAGCTCGTCATCTTGGAGGCTTTGCTGTATTTTGGCCAAATTGACATTGAAAGTTTGCTTTGTCGAACGCCAACCTTGCGAAAACGCTCGAATAAATAATTCTTTGCTCATATCCAACTTGGACAATGCGGATGAATAGTCCCCGACATCCGTTTCAAGTTTTGCCGCATGTTTCAACATCCCATATATTTTCTGATTATAGAGCAGCAAATAATCAGGATCATTAAACCGCTGGGAAACCTGTTCTACATCCTCAAAAAAATCGTTATAGCAGGCAATAGCCTGATGAATATTGTGTTGCGCGTACTCGATATCCGCAATTTTTGCCTGGACATCTATTAATAGGAGAAAATGCCCCGAGTCTTGACAATCGCGCCACAACTCCTCGGCTTTTCGTTTCGCCAGTGTGTATTCTTTTTGGGCCATATACAAATCAATAAGAGCAAGGCGGGTCATGTGGGAGGTTCGAAAATTAGAATGCTCCAGTTGTATTTCGAGCGCTTGTTTAAGCAGAGTTCTTGCATTATCGAGGTCACCTTTTGAATTGTAAAATTTCCCCAAAAAGGTATACCACTCACTTTGGGCAAACGGGCTCTTGATCTGCTTTACTTTGTTTTCTAGCTCTTGCATGGTATTGGTTAGCTGGATTTGCAATCCTATATCAAAGTATATGGAAGCAAGTTTGAGTAAAACATGGCACCATAAATCATTATCCTCAGGTAAATTGCTATTATTGCAGAGCGCTAGTGCTTGTTCACCATAATATTGTGCATTTTGATGATCAAGAAACTTGTTATGCAATCGTGCAAGGCCGAGGTATGCCACAATTTTTCTCTCTTCATCCCTGGCCGCATCTGCTTCCTCGATGATCTTTTTGTATTCAGATACGGCACTATCCAGAAAACCAAGCTGATCGAGCGAATACGCTTTGTTAATCATAATGTCGAGCTTGTCAGCTAAATTGGGCATTTGCATTGCAAAATTTTCACAGATGCGCAAGGATTTTTGAAATTGTCCCATCTCGTAATACGCTTGCGTCATTGAAATTTTGGTCTTTTGAGCATAGTATTCCACAAGTGGCACCGCTCGATAAAGTGTTGTCAGCTTGGCTGTTTTATTCAAAAGCGATAGCGCTTTCTCAAAATGGCCGGCAAGAGTCTGGGCATTCGCCAGGTTATACAAGCTACCCACCTCACGCAGGTAGTAGTAGTTTATTTTTGCTTGCAATGCTCCTTCCTGCAGCATGGAAAATGCCAGATGGAAATAGCCGCGGAATCGATACAAAATCACCGCCAGCCGTTGGCAGATATCCAACCGCAACCGGTCATCCGGAATGTGTTGCAGATTCCGCAGAGCCAGCGCCGCTAATTGCTCGGCCTCTTGGAATTTATTGATATCTGCATAACAAATTGCACATTGCTGTTCTGCAACATAGGCCGAAAGCCACGCGAGTGCATCGGCTGTTGAAAAGGATTTTAGGAAGGTGAGTCGTCCCTCCCAATAATCATTTCCCAACTCTTTGTTTAGAATTTGTGCCGCATCAAGTCCGCGAGTCAGCTCGGAGGAAAAGCGCGCTTCATCGCCGCGGGCGCGCAGCACAAGAAGGTCGCGACAGAGGCTTGTCATGCCTGTCTCACTGGCATAGAGCTCTTTTTCCGTTTGTAATGGCAGTTCTGCAAACGTCATCGGTCGTTTAAGCAAAGCAGCTACCGAATCTTGCACGGCCTGTTGCAACGAGTCCGCAATGTGTATATTCAAATAAACGGAAAAGACCTCCTGCATCACCGCATAGCCGGGCAACGACGGGTCCAGCGCCACACGCTTATTTAAAGTCAGCAGTCGATCGTTGTATGTTGAGCACTGCAAACTCAGTAATATTGAAAATATCGCCAGAAAACTATGTAGATAAATGCGCTTCATTCTTGCCACTTTTCCTCATCCGGTGTGATATCGGAATTTTCTTTTTTGATGTTTATCGCATCCGGATTTTCGTTAAATTTTTCTTGTTTCCGAAATGGCAAACGCAAATGCCAACGATCTTTGAGCGTACGAAACTGCGTTTTCCGATAATTCCAGGCCGCAGAAACAAAGGATTTTATCTTTGCAGACGAATAGGGAAGCTGAACGAAATTTCCCTGCTCCAGGGCAAACCGCCGTTTTGCAGCCCAGAATTCATGAGTGGCATTATATGCGTTCTCGATTTCTGTTTCCTTATATGGCAATTTTTTAAAAAATACCTCGGACTCCATATCCCGTAGCTTTTTCATATCGTCTAACAAGTCATTGCGGTGTGTTTCAAGAGCACTGTCTGCTAACGTTCCATCGGAAAGCAGTGAAGGTGGAACTAGCATAAAAAGCCAATGGCTAAACGCGGTTTGCCGTGTTGTGCTGATTGACGTATAGTCGTCTAATTGTTTTTGTTTTAAACCTGGTAAATTTTTTAGCAACAATTTTTCCAACGACGGCGCAAAGGGTTCCATAACATATCTCCTATGGTCGGTGAATTTTGGCGTGTAAACGATCGTACATAAATCGAGCGATCAGTTTGTCAAATTTATAACGGCCCAGAGTATAATCCATTATACAACTGTCGGACCTGGCGGAACGGTCAGGAAAAAAACTTTTCCAATTTTCTTGTTCCGAGGGATGGGAGAGGTCGCTATAGTAAACTTTTTTCTCGTAAAAGGCGAATCTTTGTGGAATTTTGGGTGCATTCATCTGTGTCGGTTTTTCTATACGATTGATATAAAATGTTACTGTATATGATTCCTTCTGTTCACTTTTTATCGGTTCTGATTGTACTTTGATAGGATCAGATTTTTCACGCGGTCCAGTATTTTCGCCGGGTGGTTTAGTATCTGATACAATAATATTATCATAATACTCGTCAACAATTGCGCCGTTGTGTGTGGATGACATGGCGTGGGCAAATTCGTGAATGTAGGTTTTATTTCGAGCTCCCAATATGTTCAAAGCCACAACACCAGGCGAGCCGGCGTGGTATTCATGTTTTAATGTTACAGGACTAAATGCAGAATAGGCTCTACCCTTGGTGGGCGGGCTGAGATGATGAAATCTGAAACCAGTGCCTTTTTCCTTTTCTTTATGAAAAGTTGAAAAATATGCCAGGGATCGAGTATACTTTTCGGAAGCAGACAATGCAAAAATTACATCAATATCGGATTTGTATTTGTTCCATTGCGTCTTGTACTGCGATTGGAGGGCGATACTATCAAGAATTGGCACCATTTCTTGCTTGGGATAGATGAGATGTGTCACAATTTTCCCATCCAAGATAAAATCGTTGCCAAAGGATTGCAGCAAAGCATAATCGTTATCTTGAAAATTTTTGCTGCTGAGATTCTCATCAAACAGCGTGAGTACGCGAATGTAGGGCCAAATGTCCGGATGCCCAACGATCTCGTTGCTTTCAAAACTCAATAGCGCGTCATCAACGGCGCGCAAAAACAAATCCCGATTATTGATTATGGGATCAGGCGTCGGTGGCTGCTTGTTCGGGTTTGCGATAACAGGATTAGCCACAAACAAAATGGTGAACGGATGTTGTGGAATGACGTCGCCGAGCAAAAAGGAATAGAGCTTTTCTTGCGGTTCTAATTCTCTAAAGGATTCTGATGTAATTTCTGTTTCTATTGGCGATTTAATCACTTGCAAGGGTAAATTTTTATCCAACTCGTGGATAAATACCGTTTTTTGCGGCGACCATCCCGCAAGATTGCTGATCCAGCGAAACAGGTTGACCGCATCATTATAAAACAGAGCCAACATGGCGCCGTAAAGAAAGGCTGTGAGGTAAATGGTGCCGAGGTTGGTTAGTGCTATGGCTCCAGGAACAACAAAAAACAAGATGGTCAGTCCGGCTACCCATAAAACAGAGCCAACACCGGAATAGGTGACAAACAGGAGAAAGAAAAAGGTGATAATTCTAAATGGCACCGGAAGGGCAATAAGAGTAGTAAAGAGAAAAACAGTAGTACAAACAAAGGCAAGCGTTTTTCCAAGCTCATAGGCGAATAGCGTTTTGCGTTGCTGAACTCGTTGAATCGGAATGTTCTTTTTAATCCGATTGCGAATAGCCAGAATCAAGCTGCTCATGTCCCCTCCCCATTTTTATGATTATTTACATGTGCCGCAACAAGCTCTGTGCCGCTCGTTGCCAGGCTTTATTGTCTTCGAGTTGGAGAAATTTTCTCAAATGTTGTCGTGCGGATTCTGATTGGTTCAGTTGAGATTCCACAAGCGCCAAGTTGTAAAAAGCCGTTGCAAAAGTTGAATCGCTGTGAATGGCGCGTTCGAAATATATTTTGGCGTTTCGAAAATTATTTTGCTTGAATGCAACAATACCTTTGTCATTTATAGAGGCTGCATCGGATTCGACTTGCAGCGATTCGTTGAGTAATGAATCCGCAACTGCATAATTGTTGTTTAAAATGGCAATTTGCGCTTCGACATGCAGGGCGTCGGGGCGATTGGGTTGTCGCGACAACGCACGATTGATGCGGTTTTGTGATTTGGTTAATGCTTGATTCGCTGGCTCATCTTCCGCCATTAACGTACCTATGCCGCTGGGCGGAAAATCGCCGGCGAGCCGGACCTGTCCCACTTGAATGGAATGGTGCTTCTCGAGCGCGGATTTGGCTTGTATAATCTGCCAGGAAGTGTTGTAAAAATTGATCGAAAGCCTGCCCACAAATAAAACTAAAACGAGTCCGGCAAATAAAATTGCAGGTTTGAGACGTTGGGGGAGTGAAGCGGGACGGCGGTTGGCAAAGCGCGTAAAAATGCTTTGACGTCTCTTCGTGCTGGTTTCGGTGGCGTTGGGGAAAAACGGGCGAATTCTGGCCAATTTTTCCTCAACCGATTGCGTGTCGATTTGGCTTAAAATGCTCTCTTCTTCGGAAGAGATGTGGAGTTTATCGACTCCGGTTGCCATTACAAAACGATCCATACATTCCGAACAGGAACTTAGATGTGCTTCTACTTTTTGTAAAGAGGTACCACCTAGTTGTCCCGATAAATATTTGTAAAGCGTTTCAGCGCTAATACATGCTTCCTGATGCTGCATATCTCTCTCGCATTTTACTGTGAATACTTGAATCCGTGCGCATCTGATCTGTTTTTATGGGCGTTCCGATTTTCCGGAACTAGAGACAAAAAAACCTTTCCACTTTCCCATTCTCTAGCTTGCATCGTGAGTGGATAATCCATCCTGAACCACGGTTTTGAGATGAGAGATGATATTTTCAACAGTTTTCAAAGATAGCGAGTACGGCAACGCTTCCACGATCTCCTTTGCCTTGTACTCGTGATAAAAATAGAGTTTAAAAATAATGAGATTTCGATGTTTATGTTTGACACGCAAGTATTGATTCAGAATGGATTCGATTTCCGCTTGGAGCGTTTCCAAATTTAGATTGTCATCCGCTCCCGGACCTTTGTACGAATAGCTGGGGTCTAAAAAGAGTTCGTTAAAGTGTTGGTTTTCGTAGAGAGCATCCAAAGAAGAAGAGATGTTGGGTCGCTTTTGCGTACCTTTTTCGCGAACGAAATAGTTGATTACCACATGCTGCGCAATAGTCCCGAGGTAGACATAAATAGAGTCCTCATTTTTGCCAACAAAATTTTGCAGGGCCTTGCAATTGTTTTCCAACAATTTTTTGTAAACATCTTGAACGCGGTCTTGCACGTGTTCTTCAGCATGGACCATATCCCGCGGCGAAGCTTTTGCTTTAAACGCACGATACACGACCAGCCGAATGCGTTTGTCAAAACGCCGGATAAATTCGATCCACGCGGTTTCATCTCTTGGAAAGCGCGCGCAAAGTTGTACAAGTTTTTTGTTCGATAACTGTTTCACAAGCTGCGCCCTAAAGTTGCCCCCACGACAGGTTGAAACGAGGCGAGTAATTGGCGCCGAATTCAGATGTACCACCCCTGCAAGAGATCGCCTTGCTTTATAGCTATTTATATGAAGTGATTTTTTAGGAAAAAAGCAAATTAATTCTATAAATAACAGAAAATTAATTTGTCTACCGCATCAACACCATTTTGCGAGTGAATATTTCTTCGGCAGTTGCGAGTTGGTACACATAAACTCCACTTGCCACATTGTGTCCAAACTCGTTACGGCCATCCCAATGGATCGCGTGACTGCCGGCATCGCGATACTCCTCAACAAGTGTTCGCACCAACCGCCCTTGAACATCGAACAGTATTAATGTGATCGGCTGGTTTTGCTCCAGGCTAAATCGAATGGTTGTGCCGGAATTGAACGGATTGGGATAGTTTTGCTCCAATGCAAATGTGTTCGGCGTTTCAACAGGATTCGTTCTGATAAATGTCGAAATATCCGGTGTTTCCAATTTCACATCCGTATAAATGAAAAATTGACCGGGCGACAAATCCAGTGATGCTTGGGTGGACGCCAGTTGCAGCGTGTCTCCGGAAAAATAATCAAACCAGTCGTTTTCATGCGGAAAGCTAAATGTTGTCGAACGCTGCCGCACATCAAAATTGCCGATGATGACGGCATTCATAGAATCGCTTTCGAGCTTGATCCACTTTAATGCCGGCCCGAGTGAATAAGAGAATTGCGATGTGGAAAATACCGGATGATCGCGTTTGAGCTTGATGAGCGCGAACACCACTTGAAACAGCTCATGGCGGTTTGGCTGCTCCAGGTAATCCCAGCGAATCGGCTTGGGGCCGGTGCGTCCATTATATTCGATACTGTAATCGTATCCCAGCTCGCCAAATTGCCACAACATTTTCGGTCCGGGCAACAGATAGAAAAACGCAGATGCGAGCTGAATGCGTTCAAGTGCCGTTGACAAATTCTGCACATTATAGCCGCCGCTGGAATTGCCGTATTGTTGATTTTTAAACATCAATCGCTCTTCATCATGACTTTCCATATAGGTGACCAAATTCGGCTTTTCCCAGCCACGCTGTTTGTAAGTGCCCCAGGAAAAATTCGACTTGTTGTCCTCGTGATAGCCCATGGTGGCTTCGTTGTAATTGTAATTGGTGTTGCCCCATAGCATCATGCCGTAATCGGCCAGCTCGCGCTCTTCATTATTGGGCGCAAAATGCTCAAGAATAATGTAGGCCGTGGAATCGACCGACCATATGTGTTCCGCCATTCGCTTTAAAATGGCAATGCGCGCAGCGTCGTAACCGCTGCCGTCGCCGGGCGTGTTGGTAAAGCCCTTGGTGAAATCAAAACGAAAGCCGTCCATGTTGTATTCGCGCAGCCAAAACTCGGTGACGCGATCGACAAACTGCTGCGTGGCCGGACTTTCGTGATCAAAATCGTAGCCCCACGAAAACACCGGATTGGGCGAAATGACATTAAACCACGGGCTTTGGGCGAGATCATCCAAATAGAGTTGCACCATGGGCGATTGGCCGTAACAGTGGTTCAGCACGACGTCCAAAATCACCGCGATGCCGCGCTTGTGCGCTTTATCCACAAAACGTTGCAGCACATGTTTAGGGCCGTAATATTTATCCGGCGCAAAATAAAACGACGGATTGTAGCCCCAACTGATGTTGCCCTCAAACTCGGAAACCGGCATCAATTCGATGGCATTGACACCGAGGCGCTCAAAATAGCCGAGCGTATCTATTAGCGTTTGATAATTGTGCTCCTTGAGAAAATCACGCAATAATAATTCGTAAATGATCAAATTTTCTTTTGGCGGCCGCATATAATCCGTTGCTTGCCATTCGTACTCGTTTTCGATTTGCAG
>CAYPZM010000201.1:0-9420 GCA_964414825.1 uncultured Cytophagia bacterium
GCATCTGTATGTCGATTCTATGGTTGTGGTGGGCGGCCGAATCAATGTGCGCGAGGGCGGCGATCCTAAATTGATTATCGGTGAAGCCTATTCTATTGACCAAGCCCGTAAAAAGTTTACCAAAAATCTCATTCTGGAAATGCAACCGGACAAACTGGATAAAGAGCTGCTCACCCAGGTTCATGATATCCTGGCTCAAAACAAAGGCGACATCCCTGTTTATATCAATATCAAAACTCAAGGAAATGGCACCTATATTGTCAAATCGCGTTCTTTAAAAATTCGGCCCAGTTTGCACCTGGTGGAAGAGTTGCGCGAAAAAATTGGCCGCCAAAATGTCTGGGTTGGTGGTTGATATTCATCCGAAATAGTGTTATGTTAATTATAAACCTGTTACTCTTACCAAAATCCTATGGAGGGAATGTATGGAAAAGATTATTAGTGAAATTCGGGACTTGCTGCTTCATCCCGTCCAAACCTTTGTACGCCTAAAAGCCGAAGAGGGCACTCGTTCGAAATTGACCAAGTCAGTTCTCCTGTATTTGGCTGCAATTCCTGCGATTGCCGGATTTATTGGCCGCGTGGTCATTGGTCAAAGTGTGCCGTTTGTGGGCTATTACCACGTGCCCTTTTTCTCCGGTCTGCTGTGGGCCCTTTTGATGTTTGCTCTCGGCATTGTCATCGTCTATCTGGTGGCTTTTGTGATCAACGGTCTGTCGCCCAATTTTGGCGGCGAGCGCAGTCAGCTAAACGCGTTCAAGCTGAGTTTGTACAGTTTTATGCCGCTCTTTGTTCTTGGGGTGTTTAGTATTATTCCCGCACTTTCTGGACTCTATATTCTAGGCCTGTACGGCATTTACCTCTTTTATGTCGGCTGTCCTGTGCTTATGAGTTGCCCCGAAGACAAGGCGTTGCCTTTCACAGTTGTGGTCTCTCTGCTTAGCATTTTGTTTACGGTCCTGTTTTACCGCGTAGCCCATTTGGCCATTGTGAATAATATGCCCAATTTTTAAATGGATAGGGGATGTGTTTCCGCGCATCCCCAAATACCGGAATTTTCATGCCCTCAACATACTTTGTCCTGGGTATCGGGTTTGTGTTGATAAATGCCGCCACCTACTTTATAACGCGAAAAATCAAAGAGCATTTGAATCTTCTCTATGCGTCGTTTACACATCTTTTCGTTGCTCTGTTGGCGCTTTATTATCTTGTCGATACCCTGATTTTGCAACCAAATATTTTGAATCAATTTTCTATCTTTTGGTTTTCTATTTTAGCCGTTCAACTTTTCTTTTACGTGTGGTTTCCACGTTCAAACTGAGGAATCTATTATGTTGAAAAAGATACTGCTCCCTGTTTTTATGCTCATGGTGCTCAATGGCTTAGCCCGGGAATCCGGCAATCGCCCGGACCGGCTGGAAACGTTTCAAGATATGGGATTGGGACTGTTTATCCACTGGAGCATCGACAGCCAAATCGGCTCGGTCATTAGCCACTCGCTGGTTGGCACTTCGGAAGCTTATGCGGAAGCGTTTTTCCAGGAATTGCCGCAGACTTTTAATCCAACAGAGTTTAATGCCGATGAGTGGGCGCGCCTGGCCAAAATTGCAGGATTTCAATACGTGGTGTTCACCACAAAACACCATTCCGGTTTTTGTATGTACGATACGCAAACCAATGATTTTGACGTTTTGAGCACGCCATACGGCAAAGATATCACCAAAGAAATTGTCGATGCATTTCGAGCCCAGGGAATTGCCATTGGCTTTTATTTTTCGCCGGATGATTTTTATGTCCTCCATCAACAAGGCAAGCTAATAAGCCGCCGGCGTCCCACGGCGTTGCCCACGAATAATGCCGAATTGATGCAGCATAATAAAAAACAAATCGCCGAGCTGTTCGGCAATTATGGGCCCGTGGATGTGCTATTTATCGATGGCGAACCGGACGGCTTGAAGGAACTGGCCTGGTCGTTACAGCCCACTGTTGTAGTGACGCGCGGTGCGTTAAACACGCCGGAAATTACGCCATCCACCGGCCAATCCCTGCCGCAGTTGGCTGATATTGAGCCATGGGAGGCCTGTTTTACCATGGGCACCTCGTGGCAATACAAGCCGACACACGAACGTTATATGACCGGCACTGAAATCATTCAGCTATTAATCGAAACCCGCGCCAAAGGCGGCAACATGCTGCTCAATATTGGCCCGGAGCCAAATGGCGAGATTCCACAGCCGCAAGAAGATAAATTACGCGAGCTGGCTCTGTGGATGTTTGTCAACAACGAAGCGATTTACAATGTGCGTCCCTGGAGCGTTCCGCGTCAGGACAATATTTGGTTCACCAAAGCCAAAAACGAAGATACGGTTTATGCCATTGTGACCAACACCGACTGGCCCTGGGGCGAAGAAAAGGAGATTTTGCTAAACTCTGTCGAGATTAGTGAAAATTCGCAAGTCACTGTTTTGGGACAAAATGACAAAGTTCTGGAATACAACCTCGAGCGCATCCCCAAAACCACATGGGAGCAAACATCGGACGGCCTAAAGGTTACCGCCACCCGGGCGCAGCGGCTGTACAACGATCGCACATGGCCGAATCCTGTTGTTTTTAAAATAACAAATGTCAAGATTGGCGAATGAAAATAGCGATTCTTCCGGGATATTTTGGATGGGCAATGAACTGGCACATTCGTCCTTGAGCGACAAGATGCTCATTGAGCGAATGTCCTGCTTCATTTCCCGCGCTGGATATTTGTCTGGCACGATCGTGAGTTAAAAGCCTAAACTGCTTTGCGCAATCTTGACGCCTCCGTGCCTTTGCGTAAAATGTTTCTAAAATAGGGGATCGACATGGAGTTAAAAATCAATCATAAAACCATAAAACTGGTACAGGGCGACATTACCGAACTGGACACCGACGCCATCGTCAACGCCGCCAACAACCGGCTGGCGCATGGCGGCGGCGTAGCAGGCGCGATTTCGCGCAAAGCTGGCCCAAGCCTGCAAAAGGAGAGTCAAAACTGGGTGGCAGAGCATGGAAAAGTGGCCACCGGCAGCGCGGCCATAACCGGCAGCGGAAATTTGGCTTGCACCCATGTCATCCATGCTGTGGGGCCCGTAATGGGGTCCGGAGATGAGGACGCGAAACTGGCCTCTGCAACCCAAAGCGCGCTGGCGTTGGCAGAGGAGCATCACTTAAACTCCATTGCCTTTCCGGCCGTTAGCACCGGCATTTTCGGCTATCCTGCAAAAGACTGTGCCCGGGTTATGCTCCAAACCGCAAACGACTTTTTGCAGGGCTCCCAATCGATGACAACCATTATCTTTTGTTTATGGGACAAACAGACGTTTTCCATCTTTCAAGATGAATTGAAAAAAGTATACAAACGCGTAATTTCCATTGCAATAATTGAATAATTTTTTTAGCTTTATGACATCCGATGCAACTATTCGTAGCCATTTAATCCGAAGAAAGGAACAAACTATGAAACGATTTGCTGCTCTCATCATTATCTTTTTATTTTCTGTTTCGCTCAATTTTTGCACCTCTGCCGATCGTGTAACGTTTGTGGAGCAGGACAATCAAATTGACATTATGGTGGATGGCGATTTATTTACCTCCTACATTTTTGTGGACACATTGACAAAGCCCATTCTGTTTCCGGTCTACACCCCTTCGGGTGTCAAAGTGACACGCAGTTTTCCATTTGAAGAGGTTGAAGGCGAATCGTCGGATCATCCGCATCATACCGGCATATTTTTCACGTATGATGAGGTGAACGAGAGCGGATTTTGGAACAATACGAAATTTCCACCGCAAATCGTAGTGCAAACTATTGATAACACAAAAACGGGTGATGTGGGCGTGATTTCCAGCACCGCACAGTGGATCAGCAAAGACCGGGAACCGTTGCTCGAAGAACAGCGAACCATGACTTTTATGCCGGGTGAAAAACAAACGTCCGTGGATTTTGACATCACACTCACTGCGCTGGCAGATGAGGTTGTATTTGGCGATACAAAAGAAGGCATGTTTGGCATTCGAGTCGCTCATTGGCTGCGCGAAAAAGATTACACGGGCGAGTATCTCAGTTCCGAAGGGGATACCGGTGCCAGAAATGTTTGGGGAAAACGCGCCAAATGGGTGACCCTGGAAGGTAACAAAGAAGGCCAGTCAGCCGGTATTGCCATATTGAACCATCCGGAAAGTGTTAATTACCCGACTTTTTGGCATGCGCGTGATTACGGCCTGTTTGCGGCGAATCCGTTAGGTCAATTTGTGTTCCAAAATGCGCGCGGCGAGGAAAATCCGCAAAAATTTGAGCTCACTTTGGAAAAAGGCGAGCAAGCCAATTTTAAATTCCGCGTAACCGTTTATGATGGCGATCGTACGGCTCAAGAAATTGAGCAGATTTTTGACAATTATACCAGCGAAAATTAATTCAAAAACAACGGAACTTTTGCCTTTGGTTGGTACGTTATACTAATTCAAAGTATAAATATATAAATGGCGGAGTTAACCATGCGAAAAATATCTCTTACCGCTGCTGTGGTGTTGGTGCTTGCTGCTGGCAGTTTTGCTGAAAACTGGCAATGGCAAATTGGCCCCAATCTCTCCTTTTCATTTCGGAATCGTGATTACGCCAACGTCGACGCCACCGGAGAAGGACTTGGCGCTAAAATCGTTTACAATTGGGGCGGCAATACATGGCTTAGTCCCCGGCTCGATTTTGTGTATCTCTCGTATGGCGAAGAGCGCTCCAGAGCCGGCAGCGGTAACACCAGTGGCCTCCTGATTAAGACCCGCAACGAATCGTTCCAACTTTCGGCAGGTATGCACATCGCCAAGCCTGCAGGCAAATTTCGATACTATCTTTCTCCGCTAGGCGGAATTTTTAATTACCGCGCCGTAACAACTCTGCCAGAGCTCTATTATTATTACGGCTACCCGGCCATGGATACGCGCGACAGTCAGTGGAAATGGGGTGCTCGAGTACAGGGCGGATTTTTATTCGATATTGGATTGGGTCCGTTGATTGACATCGGTTTTACCTATCAACGTATATTTAATGTTGAAACTCGGGTTGAGGATCAAGTCTTTCGCGATGACGCCGAGGATTTTATGGTCACTCTCGGTGTGATGATTTTTTCAAACTAGAATTCTTACCTAGATAATTTTTCAAGGCTTCCATCTAATATGGGAGCTTTTTTTATGTCACCTCTTAATTTTCAAACCTTACGAATCTCGCTTATGCGTAAACCCTTAACCCAGCAGACGATTTTAATTACGGGCGCCTCCAGCGGCATTGGTCGCGAGCTGGCCTGGCAATTGGCGAAAAAACAGAATAGATTGATTCTAGTGGCCCGCCGCCAGGAACTCTTGCAAGAGCTGGTCGATGCTTTACCACATACATTTGAAGAGCATTTAATTTTTAAAGGCGATGTCTCAAACCAAAAACAAGTTCAGTCGATTTGTGAATCGCTGCTGCAACAGAAAATCAATATGGATGTTCTGATATTAAATGCCGGTCGAGGCGGTGGGTTTAATGCCAAGGATATCGATCTCGAAAACTTTCGCCAGCAAATAGACGTGAATTTTTGGGGCGCGGTCAATTTTGTGAAATATCTCGTGCCGCCCATGATCGAACGCGGCGGCGGAATCATCGCCGTAAACGGCAGTTTGGCCGGGTATCGCGGCATGCCCAAAGCTGCACCCTATTCCGCGAGCAAGGGCGCGTTGATGAATTTTATCGAAAGCCTGCGCATCGATCTGCGCAAACATCACATTCAGTGCACGCTCATTTCTCCCGGGTTTGTCAAAACTCCCTTGACGGATTTGAACGAGTTTTACATGCCATTTATGATTTCTGTTGAAAAGGCCGCGAGCATCATCATTCGAGGCTTGGAACGCGGGCGAGCAGAAATCCACTTTCCGCTACGTCTGTCGCTGGTGGCCAAATTCAGTCGCTTGTTGCCGCCCAATATGTATGTGTGGATTATGCAAGCAAGTCGCAAACCCAAGGACTAGCATTCATTCAAAACGTTCAACGCAGGTGTAAAAAATTGTCATACCCTTTTATTCTCACAAAAGCACTTGCTTGAATCGGTTCAATCTCGTATAATAAAGTTGAATATCTTCATTGATAAAATAAACAAATCCAACTGAAAAGCGAGGTAACACATGATGAATGACCAACTCTCCCGTCGTTCTTTTATCAAAAGTTCGGCTGGTGTTGCTGCGGTCGCTGCCGCGGTTCCCATTTTTGTGCCCAAAAAAGTGTTTGGCGCCAACGATACTATTCGAGTCGCGGTCTTGGGTGTAAATGGCCGTGGCAAAAGCCACATTAACGGATTTGAAGCTTTGGACAATGTGGAGGTTGTAACGCTTTGCGATCCTGATGGTCAGGTGCTGGATCAACGCGCCTCAGAGTTTGGCGAAAAATACAACAAAACCTACAAGACCGAAAAAGATTTGCGCAAGGTGTACGAGGACAAGGATGTGGACGCCGTGAGCATTGCCACCTGCAACCATTGGCACGCTTTGGCTACTATTTGGGCCTGCCAGGCCGGCAAAGATGTCTATGTTGAAAAACCCGGCTCGCACAACATTTTTGAAGGACGTAAAATGGTCGAAGCGGCCACAAAATATGACCGTATTGTGCAGCATGGCGTACAGCTCCGCAGCTCCAAAGCCTTGCAAGAAGTGGTGCAGTTGATGCGCGATGGCATCATTGGGCGTGTGTATATGTCACGTGGACTGGTTTTCCGCTGGCGTCCCGATATTGGCAAACACGGTTTTGAACCGGCCCCCGATTACCTCGATTATGATTTGTGGCTTGGCCCGGCGCAATATCGCCCGTTTTCGCGCGATTGGGTGCATTACAATTGGCACTGGCAATGGGCGTTTGGTAATGGCGATGTCGGTAACCAGGGCATTCACGAAACCGACATGTGTATGTGGGGTTTGGATGTTGGTTTGCCGAGCCGGATCACCTCTATGGGCGGCAAATTTTTGTGGGATGACTCCAAAGAGGTGCCGGAAGTGCTGTCATCCGTTTACCATTATCCTGAAGAACAAAAGATCATTCAATTCGAAGTGCGGCATTGGGCCACAAATGAAGAAGATGGTGTCAAAGTTGGAAATATATTTTATGGAGACAAAGGCTTTGTCAAAGTTTTTGGCTATAACAAGTATGAAGTATGGCAACTGACGGGTAGGGAAAAATATGAAAAGGTAAAGGAAGGAAATGAGGGTGGCGATCATTACGCCAACTTTATTGATGCCGTTCGTGCGCATGATAAATCCCTGCTCAATGGTCCGGTAGAAACCGCACATCTTTCATCGGCATTGGCGCATCTCGGCAACATTTCGTATCAGTTGGAGCGCCAATTGGAGTTTGATCCGGACAGCGAAACCTTCCCCGGCGATTCCGAAGCAAATGAAATGCTGACCCGCGATTATCGCGAGCCATACGTAGTGCCGAAAAAGGTGTGATCTTTTGTATTATGCTCATAAAAAAAGCCCTTGAATTCTCAAGGGCTTTTTTTTTCAACTTTTGTTCGTCCAGGGATTCTTCTTGGACGCGCAATTTAATCGGACTTGAGCCCGATTGTTCAGAGTGAAGATATTTATTCAATAACCGGCGCCAAAACCATATTCCGATAACTTACTTTGCCGTGATCGCCCTGCAAATAAATCGGTCCTGGCGAAAACTGATCCGCGGTAATCGCGCCGCCAGTCACGCCGTACAGCGGCTGGTTATCGATGATAGTGGTGCCATTTAAAATCACGGTCACATGGCGGTCGACCAGTGTAATGTCAAACGATTGCCATTCGCCGGCCGGTTTTTCTGCCGATACCGTTGGCGTAATGCGGCTGTAAATGGCGCCCATATTGTGGCTGTCCAAATTGCGGCCATAGGTATCCGCTACTTGAATCTCATAAATACCGCGCAAATAAATGCCGCTGTTGCTGCCTTTGGGTACGTTCACTTGTAATTTCAAATTAAAATCTTCAAACTCTTGCACGGTGCGCAAATTGCCATAGTGGATGTGCGGTTCTCCCTCTTTTTGCACAGGATTGTTGACCAGCGTGCCGTCCTTAACCATCCAGCCGTTAACTGCGTTTTCGTTGAGTAATTCCCATCCATCAAGATTTCTGCCGTTAAACAGCGTAATGGGCTCGCCGTATTTGAGCTCGGATAGATCCGGTGCAGGTGGCACGGGCGGAATTTTTTCCGCTGTGAATGTTCGTATATCCGTGCTCAATCCATTACCCGCGGGACTGATGTGTTTTCCCACAAGCTGATCGCCATAAAACATAAACTTGAACAACTGGGTACGTAAATGCAAACGCTCGGTATTGCCATCCTCGTCTTTTTCTTTGATTTGTTCATTCACGCGTGTAACGACCAGCGTTTCGCCATCCAGATACACATGGCTCACCGGCACCACGCTGCCGCCGTACCACAACATTTCCGCATCCAAATAGCCCTTGTCATTGCTCACTTCAAGCCAGCCGGCGCCGCCGGGAAGGTAGAGCGCCCATTTGCCTAAAAACGCATCGAGTGTTTCATCGGCACTAACCTGTGTAGAAAAAAGAAAGGCCAAGACAAAGAGTGCATACAATTTGCGCATAATCAGTTCTCCTTACAATTAACGTGAAAATAATAAATTGAACAATGTTTTACCTTGTGAAAAATCCGGGATGATGAGGTGCGCCCCGGATTTGATGAGACGTTTGCGTTTCTCCGGGTTGAGGCCAAAACGGCGCAGCTCATCCGAAGCGACGCCAATGGCAATGCCGCTATATTTTCGGCATTCTTGAATTTCGACCGGCCCGTCGCCAAACACAGCCAATTCCGGACCATTGAGCTGATTCTCCTTTATGATGCTCTCAATTAGCAATCGCTTTGAAAATTTTGTCACATCGCCCACGGCGCCAAAAATGCCGCCGTTGAACAGATGCGCGTATCCCAAGGTTTCAGCTTCCCTTTGAACATCATCATGATCCGTACCGCTGGCCATATACAGTACGAGTCCGTGCTGGCGCAACATTTTTATAAAATCGATGACCCCTTTGATGGTAAAATCCGCGGCATCCAATTCTTCTTGCTCGATTCGTTGAATGCGCTCCGAAACCACCTGCATCAACGCTTTGTTGTAAATTTTTTTATAGCCAAATTTATCGCGGATCTGATCTTGGGGGACAAAACCAAACTCTTTTATCATCTCGACCAGATGTTCCATCTGCAATATAGTTTGAATGCCGGTGGTCATGTCGATGAATTCCCGAACGTGCGTCAGCACATGTTCAAGTGTGGTTGAGTCTGCTGTATCAAAATTGGGGCCGAGGATAAGGCGCATCATCACATCTTCCATCACTTGCGGCCAGCCTTCGCGCAAGGTGCTGATAGTG
>CAYPZM010000202.1:0-9354 GCA_964414825.1 uncultured Cytophagia bacterium
ACCGAGGCAAAAACAGTGGACATCAGCGTGAAAAGCGGCGTCTACCAGGTTGTTCGCACCAGCGATGTCGAGTTTGGAAATGAAAACTATGTGGAAATTGATCCGGCGCAACAGGTGAGTCAAGGACAGATTAATTATCTGGCGCCACCGCGCAGCGCCACCACGTTTACTTTAACGCCGTAGCTGAAACTCGATGTAAAATTGGGTTTGCGACTGCAATAGTGCCTCATCCGTGGATTCATACAACGCCGGAACCCGCCGTTCTTCGGGTAGCAGCCGTTGATTTTCTTCATACAGCGGATCAAACGGCTGCGCATCCGGAAAATAGATTTCACCATATTCCGGATTGACCGTATAAATGGCACGATCAATATTGCCATCCGCTTTGGCCTGGCCGGTCTCGTTGCGCCGGTCGAGACCAAAAATCTGCAAATACGAGAATCCCTGTCCCGGCCCAATGTCGCAAATTTTTTCCGGCTCGCTATTTGGTGGATTGAAATAAATGCTCACCGAAAGTTGGCTCGCCTCAAAATGGGTCCAGCCCGTTGCGTAGATATTTTTCCACTCCATGTCCCATGAATCACTTTGCGGATCCGGATTTGGTGATTTTAGCAAACGCAAAAAGCCGGTCTCATTTTCAGCGGGCGAATAATTGACCTGACCGCGCTCATTATAATTCAAATCTTTGAACGCCACCGCCAGCACCTCGTCCGCGCGCAACGGTTCTCTTAAACGGACGTAACCCTGCTTGTCATTCAGCAAAAAATCTGTGCTCTCTTTTAGCGCAATAAAATAGCCCACGTAATGATCACTGTCGATGGCAGAGGTGTCGCCGTTAAATATGCGCGTATTCAAATCATCAAAATCGATGCTGTTCCCGGCATTCGGGGCAAACGCCCAGGCTCGGAAAGCCTCCGGATATAGCTGTTGATAATTTGGGCCGGATTTGTACAGTTCGAGATCGATAACAAAATGTGGTTGAAATACGATGGGCATACCCCCATCGGTACGCAGACCATATTGCTGGCGGTAATAGTCGTCCAAAAAATAGTGCGTACCGCGCTGGAATTGATAGATTTCCACGCGTTTGCTCAGCACCTCCTCGCGCGGATCACTGGGCCCGGAGCTGCATCCCAAAACGAGGATTAAAAAAAGAAGCAAGAGCTTTTTCAAATTGATCACTCCAAAAAAGCATACAAACTGTATTGTAGATTACGAAATCGATATGTATTTTATTCCGGCTAAAATTATTCGGAGATTATAAATGACGACTCGATTACACTACATCCAGCACGTGCCATTTGAGAATCCGGGCATTATTTTGACTTGGGCGCAGGCAAAAGATCTAGAGTTTTCACACTCCTTTTTGTTTCACAGTGAACCTTTTCCGGCAATTGAAGATTTTGATGTGTTGATTATTATGGGCGGCCCCATGGATGTGCATGATGAGGATCGATATCCAGGGCTGGTGCAGGAAAAACGATTTATCGACAAAAGTATACGAGCCGGGAAAAAAGTCATCGGCATTTGTTTAGGGGCGCAAATTCTCGCTCAAATTTTGGGCGCTCGTGTATTTCCGAACGCGCATAAGGAAATTGGCTGGTTACCCATAACATGGTCCCCGGAGGCGCATTCCTCGTCCCTGCTGAAAAACATACATCTGCCGCAAACGGTGTTTCACTGGCACGGTAGCACTTTTGATTTACCAGAGGGTGCAATGCACTGGGCTTTTAGTGAGGCATGCCACAATCAGGCATTTTTATATGGAGAAAACGTTTTGGCGTTTCAGTTTCACCTGGAGGTCAAACCGGAAAATGTCTTGGCCATGGTGGAGCATTGTGGGGATGAACTGGTGAACGCGCCGTACATCCAATCTGCTGAAACGATTAAAGCGCAATTAGAGATTTGCGACGGCATAAACGCGTCTATTCATCAAATGCTGGATAATTTTGTGCTGGGATGACATGTGAAACATCGAAATACAATCGTTCGGGATATCCATGCCGGCCGCTATTAAAATTGCAGGCCACCCAACAGTTGGACAGAAACGGGCTGTTCCAATAAAAAAGCCCTGTGCAGGGAGCAGACAAGCACAGGGCTTTGTGGAAAGGAGACAACCTCGCGTGTTTTGTTATCTCCTTTTTGTACAGCAGAGAATATTAATTGTCATAGTACAAGAAGAATTCGTACGGATGCGGACGTAATTTCAATTCCGAGATCTCGTTCTCTTCTTTATAAGTGATCCACGTTTCAATCAAATCCTT
Organism: uncultured Cytophagia bacterium; assembly: GCA_964414825.1. GTDB lineage: Bacteria > Zhuqueibacterota > Zhuqueibacteria > Residuimicrobiales > Krinioviventaceae > CAYPZM01. The sequence continues at coordinate 2,265 of CAYPZM010000202.1, forward strand.
GGTAAATACATCGCCGACCAGCAAGTACTCGTGATCCTTTTCCAGTGCGGCCAACGAATCCTCCAACGAACCCGGAACATGCGGAATTTTTTCCAGCTCCTCCGGCGTCATGGCGTAAATATTTTTGTCCAGTGGCTGGCCCGGATCGATTTTGTTTTCAATGCCGTCCAACACCGCCATCAACATGGCCGTCCAGGCAAGATAGCCGTTGGCCGTGGGATCCGGACAGCGGAACTCGAAACGTTTGGCTTTGGGGCTGTCGCTGTACATTGGAATACGCACGGCAGCCGAGCGGTTCCGGCTGGACATGACCAGGTTGACCGGCGCTTCGTATCCCGGCACCAAACGGCGGTAGCTGTTGGATGTGGGCGCGGCGAACGCCAGAATGGATGCCGCATGTTTCAGAACGCCGCCAATGCCCCACAACGCCAGGTCGCTGAGCCCGGCATATCCGTCGCCGGCAAATAGCGGTTTACCGTCTTTCCACAACGAGAAATGCGAATGCATACCCGAGCCGTTGTCTTCAAAAATCGGTTTGGGCATAAAAGTCACCGATTTACCGGCCTTGAACGCCACATTTTTAATGATGTATTTGTACCACATGAACTGATCGCCCATTTTGGTCAGCTCATCAAACTGCATATCAATTTCACCCTGTCCGCCGGTGCCCACCTCGTGGTGATGCGCTTCGATCACAATTCCCAGCTTGCGCATTTCAGTCACCATGGCGCCACGTAAATCGCCGTAGGTATCGGTCGGGCTTACCGGAAAGTAACCGCCTTTGTAACTCGGCTTGTAGCCCAGGTTGGGTTCTTCGATACGGTTGGTATTCCAGGCGCCTTCGTTCGAATCGATGGAATAAAAGCCGGTGTTTTGTTTCTGCTCAAAGCGTACTTCGTCAAAGATAAAAAATTCCGGTTCCGGGCCGATAAAACAAGAGTCGGCAATGCCGGTGGATTTCAAGTATTCCGCACCCTTGTGCGCCACATAACGCGGATCGCGGCTGTAGCGCTCTTTGGTCACCGGATCCACAATGTTGGCAATGATGGAAACTGTGGGTTTTGCAAAAAACGGGTCCAGACACGTTGTATCCGGATCGGGAACTGCTAACATGTCCGATACATTAATTTCCTGCCAACCGCGAATCGACGAACCGTCAAAGCCGAGGCCGTCTTTAAACGTACCTTCGTCCCACGTATCAACGGGATAGGTACAGTGCTGCCAGGTTCCGAGCAAGTCGCAAAACTTGAGATCGACCATTTCGGCACCATTGCTTTTGGCAAATTCGAAAAATTCTTTTGGGGTCATTTTAGCTCCTCCGTTCAAATTAGAGATTTATGTGAGTGTGATTGTATGTCATCTTTTTTGATTAATAAACTTTTGCCACTAAAGAGCCTTTGTGGCGATTTCATTAAAAGTTCAATTTTGAAAAATCCACAAAGGCACAGGGGTTGGTCTCCTTGTAGCTGGGCTTGAGAATCGAGATTTGCGCCTTTGTGGCTATGTTTTAAAAGCGTCCGTCCATCACCAAATTAGAGGAGACCGAGTTGACCCCAACTCTGGATATTCTCACATGATGGACAGACGCCCAAATCAGCTTTTATGCGGAGCGGGGTCAACTCTCCGCACAAGATGGCGCGGATTAGATGGCAATTCCGCCTCTCTCTTCAGTGCGAATGCGAACGCATTCCTCCAACGGGGTGATGAATATTTTGCCATCGCCTACTTTGCCGTCGCTGTTAAATTTGGCAGATTTGATAATCGTGTCAACGGTAATGTCAACAAACTCGTCGTTCACGGCAATGTCCAGCCGAATTTTGGGGATCAAGTTCGGAACCACTTTTTTGCCGCGATAAATATCAATGGTCTCCTGACGACCATGACCGGACACTCGACTGACAGTAATGCGCGTGATTTCTGCATTAATCAGGGCTTCCCGGACTTGATCGAGTTTTTCTTCGCGAATAATCGCTGTGATCAGTTTCATGACATGCTCCTCTTAATTTGCGTTCAACAGTCCGTAACCCTGTTCGCCGTGGAAACTGCTATCCAGGCCGGCCATCTCTTTTTGTTCCGTGGTTCGCAGACCGATGGTTTTTTCAACCAGAACCACAAGGAGCAATGTCAAACCTGCGGCGTAAGCCATGGCAATCAAAACCGCAATGGCTTGCACACTGAGCTGCTGCCACATGGTCCACGTGCCGCCTGCAGAGGCTGCTGCTTCTGCCATCCAACTGGGGCGAATAAAAAAGGTGAGCATGATCGCTCCGGTAATACCACCGACGCCGTGAATTCCGAACGCATCCAAACTGTCGTCGTACCCGAGTTTGTTTTTCAAAAGTATAGCCAGGTAGCACAACACCGAAGCAATAGCTCCCAATGCCAAGGCGCCTGCCGGCTGCACCACGCCGGCTGCTGGCGTCACGGCAACGAGTCCGGCCAAAATGCCGCTGGCAAATCCCAAGGCTGTTGCTTTGCCCTGGTGCAAGCCTTCCACAAGCATCCAGGTTAGGGCTCCGGAAGCGGCTGCTGTTTGGGTGGCCGTTAAAGCCTGGGCCGTGAGCAAACTGCTGGAGACGCTGCTGCCCGCGTTAAATCCGAACCAGCCCACCCAAAGCAGTCCGGCACCCATCATCGTCATGACCAGATTGCTGGGCGGCATGGCGGTTTTCGGGTAGCCGCGTCGAGCACCCAAATAGAGTGCGGCAACCAATCCACTGACACCGGCGGAAATATGCACCACTGTACCGCCTGCAAAATCGATGGCCCCGTTAGCGCCCATGTTGAACAAAAATCCGTCCTCGGCCCACACCCAATGGCAGAGCGGATTGTAAACAATCAGTCCCCACAGCGCTATGAACAACACATAGCCACGAAAGGTCACACGTTCGGCAAACGCGCCGGCAATAAGGGCCGGGGTTATAATTGCAAATTTGCCCTGAAACATGGAAAAGACATATTCCGGAACGCCGGCGTCCATAATGGTGTCGTCAATACCGCGTAAAAACAGGTATTCGGAATTCCAGCCAAACCAGCCACCCAGTACATTGCTGCCAAAAGACATGGCATAACCAACGACAACCCATAACACGGCCATGACGCCCATGGCGGCAAAACTGTGCATCATGGTGCCGACCACGTTTTTGGTGCGCACCAGTCCGCCGTAAAACATGGCCAATCCGGGGATCATTAACAAAACCAATGCAGTCGACGTGAGCATCCACGCGGTAGCGCCGCTGTCGATTTCACCTTGCGCCCAGGATACGCCGGAACTGAGCAGAAGGATGAGCAACAGCATTCGTACAAACTTGGAATCATGTGTCATAAGTACTTTCCCATGTGATTTTGAGGGCGATTAAGTAAATGCGATAATCTTGTCTGCAATTGTCAAAGAACATGCCAAAAGAAACGATTTATTAGACACAAATAAAAGCTGGCGCAAGTTGCTAATAATATAATAACTTGGACTGGATTGAAACGTACCGCCGTATTTTTCTAATCTGCAACTATCCTACATATATGTTGTCTAACTTTAAATAATCTACATTATTGTGAACAATGTTTTGCAAAGTGATTTTTCTCGGGCAAGCATAATGAATGCTGTGTGATTGGCTCCTTGTTATTCATCGTTTTACCTCAAAATTCAAATCAAATTGCATGGATTCTTTTGTTTTTATCGTTTGTGCCTACCCTTTGTTGATTTATTTCAAATATGTAGGAAATAAAAGTCATATAAACGATATTGTTGCTTTTTAAAAACTCTCCGGCCTTTACAACCAACAAGGCTGGAGAGTTTTTATGGAAAAGAGCGAACTCATGAGTTAAAAACCATAACTGGCGGTCATAAAGAACATATTATCCAAAGTTTCCGATAATGCGATGTTCCAGTTCCAGCTTACTGACACGGCATCCGAAATCGACTTGCCGGCGGTGAGTAGCAGATTGGTCACATTTTCATCCGAGGCTGGCGCCGAATAGCTACCCAGTCCCAACGTGGCGGCGAAGTCCGCACCAAGCAGTGTGGTGCCCGCGCCCACTTCGATCCAGTAGACCGCGTCTTCCACAACATAGGCGCCATCCACTTCGTTCTGCTTGGGCGTATAGTAAAAGCTGGCGCTTACCGGTCCATAGCCTGCAGAGACGAACAGTTCGTAGACGGTGTATTCTTGTCGCTCAAAAAAGTCATAACTGTAAATCGTAGCGCCAATAGCGGATTCAATCGGTCCGGTGGGCAAGCTCACGCCGATGTACGGATCGGTTTCAACGGCCACACCGCCCTGCATAGTGGAAATCCAGTAGCCCACGGCCAACGCGCCGTAGCTAAACTCGGCGGTTCCTTGCATGGCCGCACCTTCAAACTGAGTCTTACCACGCCAAACATATGTCGAGACCAAAGTTGCATCACCCGAAAAACCGATTTCCGCAGCTTGTACGGCCATTGTCAATGCCAACACCATCACCAAAATCGCTGTAATTCTTTTCATTGCATTTTCTCCACAAATAATTTCTTAAAGTTAGTTAAACGAGTCCCCCGGCTCGAAGACTTATTGAGAAATAAATATTTGAAAACCGCTATATGCTTCCATACCATGTTCGCCAATATCCAGGCCTTGTAATTCCTCTTCTTCAGTGACGCGCAGTCCAACGGTTTTCTTGATCAGGTAAAACAAAACCAGACCCAGGCCAAACGCCCAGACGAATCCGGCCAATACACCTACAGCCTGAATGCCCAGCAGTTTGAATCCGCCGCCGTAAAACAATCCGCCATCAACATTAAACAGGCCAATAGCCAAAGTGCCAAACGCTCCGTTTACACCATGAACGCTAACCGCACCAACGGGATCGTCAACTTTGAGTACGCGATCAATAAAAAGCACGCTAAAAACCACGATAATTCCGGCAATCAAACCGATGGCCAAAGCACCAAAGGGCGAAACCGTTGCGCACGGTGCGGTAATGGCCACCAGGCCGGCGAGAGCGCCGTTAAGCGCCATAGAGCCGTCCGGTTTTTTTAGTACTGCCCAGGCTGTAAACATGGCGGCAATGGCGCCGGCTGCCGCGGCGATGTTGGTCGTAACGGCAATTCTTCCCAGGTTGCCGTCGGCGAATGTAGTGGAGCCGGGATTAAATCCAAACCAGCCGAACCAAAGAATAAACACACCCAACGCAGCCAGGGCAATATTGTGGCCCGGTATGGCGCGTGGTTTGCCAGCCGGCGTGTATTTGCCAATGCGGGGACCGAGCACAAGGGCACCGGCCAGCGCCAGCCATCCGCCGATAGAGTGAACTACGGTAGAGCCGGCAAAATCCTGAAAGCCCATGCCTTCAAGCCAGCCGCCGCCATCTAGTAGTCCGCCCCAGGCCCAGGAGCCAAAAACGGGATAAATAAAGGCGCAGATGAAAAAGCTATATGTCAGGTAACCGGTGAATTTGGTACGTTCGGCCATGGCGCCTGAAACAATAGTTGCCGCAGTTCCGGCAAATACGGTTTGGAAAATCAAAAACGTCCAGTTCCAGTCGGCGCCTTGCACGTCGGTTCCGATCATGGCAAAATGGGTGGTTCCAAAAAGTCCATTCGTGGCGCCAAACATCAATCCAAAACCGATCAGAAAAAACGAAACGGTGCCAATGGAAAAGTCCATCAAGTTTTTCATCATAATATTGACCGTATTTTTGGCGCGGGTAAAGCCGCTTTCCACCATGGCAAATCCGGCCTGCATAAAAAAGACAAGAAATGCAGCAATGGCGGTCCACACAATATTGATATTATTTTGCAGTGCTTCCAAGGCTTCGGCGCTTGCTGCCGCGTTTTCCTCTTGCGCAAACGCAGCGCCGGCTGCAAAAAGCACGATTAAAGCCAGTCCCAGACGGACAGCAAATCTGTATCGTTTCATAAAAAAATTCTCCTCTGTTTTCAGTTATCCAATAGCTTCACTGCCGGTTTCGCCAGTGCGGATGCGGATACATTCGGATAAATCTTGAATGAAAATTTTGCCGTCGCCTATATTGCCGGTTCGTGCACCTGCAATAACACCCTCCACTGTGGGTTCGACGAACTCGTCGTTTACCGCAATTTCCAAACGTACCTTTTTTAGTAAATTTACTTCAATATCAGCGCCGCGATAAGTCTCGTGGTAGCCTTTTTGCTGGCCACATCCCAAAGCATTGGTGATGGACATTTTGTAAACCTCTCGCTCATACAGCGCTTGTTTTACGGCATTCAACCGCTCCGGCTGAATGTACGCAATGATCAATTTCATACCTTTCCTCCTTTAATCTGAGCGCAATATAGATTTCCATGTGGAATTCGAATTCGATTTTTGTATGGCAACCACGATGCCACAGATTCTTGCAAAGATTTGAAATACTGTTTATTATAAACTTGGATCAAAAACACGGAAAGATGGGTTGTGCAATTAAAGACAATATTGTATGATCGATATTCTTGACCCTCTATATTGTAGGAAATGAGTACGAGAATTGGGCGCTGCTTGCATTTTCGTAAAATGAGCAGGGGAGATTGGATTTGATCGAAACTGGTGGATCAATTATTCTGAAAGAATTTTTCAAAAAAACCTCAATCGTTATTAACATTGATCCCATTCGCCCACCCCGGCGATTTCTCTGGATTTAATCATTGATTTATTTCCTGCAATTTTGTATTATTACTCTTGTTGGTATACAATATTGTGACAATATATGTGTGAGGATTCATAGTATGGTGATCACAGAGGCTGAAAAAGAAGCCCGGGAAAATGTTACGGCGCTGAAAAAATTGTCCATTTTGGTGGAAATTAATAATGCCATCAGCCGAACCTTCAATTTAAGAGAGTCGCTGATGGCCACGTTGAAGATTTTGCAAAAGTCGTATCACATCAAATCCGGTGCGATTTTTTTAACGGAAGAAGACGGCGTCACTTTGTCCATGGCCGCATCCATTGGCTATCGTGAAGAAACGGTCAAAACCAAGTATCGGCTGGGTGAAGGCCTAACCGGGCGCGTGGCCGAAACCGGCAAACCCATTGTCTCGCCACAAGTGAGCAAAGAGCCCATGTTTTTGAACCGCATGAGCTCCTGGGATCCGGCTCAC
>CAYPZM010000203.1:0-9351 GCA_964414825.1 uncultured Cytophagia bacterium
TTGCGCGCGACTATTTGGATAATTCGGTTTACACCGCCGAAGACCTGCAAAGCATTGGCAACTATTCCATTCTCGGCAGCATTCCGCACATGAAAAAGAAAGAACAAAATGCAATTGCTCTGTCGAACTCTCGCAATGGCAGAGCTTCGGCAAAAGAGGATTTGTTCTTGTTTGAAGATCGAATGAACGGGTACAAAGACAAGGTCATCTCGCTCATTCAGTCCAAAGAGCCGGTGGTGGATGCCTATCGCCAGGTGCGTACCAATCTGCAGTTTGCCAGTGTGGATTCGTCGCTCAAGCGCGTTTTGATCACCAGCTCCATTCCCGGCGAAGGCAAAACCTTGACTGCCGCAAACCTGGCCATCTCGTTTGCGGAACTGGGGAAGCGTATTTTGGTTGTGGACTGTGATATGCGCAAATCGCATCAACATGTATTGTTTAATGTGAAAAAATCGCCCGGCTTGTCGGATTATCTTGCGCGCGACATGTCCCTCGAAAAAGTGATTTATTTAACTCATGTCCCCAATTTGTACGTTATTCCATCGGGAACCACGCCGCCGAATCCGGCTGAAATGCTGGCCAGCAATAAAATGAGCGATTTGGTGAAAAAGCTTGAACAAAATTTTGATTTTGTCGTGTACGATTCTCCGCCCATTATTGCGGTGACCGATCCGGTTTTGTTGTCGAAAAAAGTCGGCAACGTGGTGATGGTCATTCGTTTTGGCAAAACCAGTCGCCATTTGATTGCCGATTCGTTAAGTCGGTTGACCAATGTTAAAACGCCGGTTTTGGGTATGGTATTTAACGGTATGGAAAAATCAAAAGGTTATGGATATTACAAGTACGATTTTCACTATTATCAATATTCGTACTATGCAGAAGAGGGAAAAAGCAAAAAGAAGAAATTTTCTCTGGCAGGATAATAAAGAGGCGAGTAGGTTTACTCGCCTCTTTTGTCTTTACGCTTTTTGTGCTTTTCGCGTTCACGTTCAAATTCTTCAACCATCTCTTTGTAGCGTGCGGCTTGATCTTGAGTTAAAATGCTGCTAAACTTTTGTTCAAATTCTTCCCGAATCCGTTTATATTCCTGGTAACTCTGCCGGCGCACCTCCCGGTGTTTTTCCTTGATCTCATCCAGCATAACTTTTAAAGTGTCTTGCTGAGCCGGGGTAAGCGACAGTTCCTCGGTAAATTTATCAAGCAGATGCTCGTTGATGTCATGATGTTTTTCGGGTCGTTTATCAAAAACAAACCGTTCAACCACCACACCTAAAACCATACCTACAAAAAACGTTGTAATGATGCTCAAAAGAGCAAGTTTTTGCGACGAGAGCATGTTATTCTCCATTCATCGTCATAAATTCATCGTAAATCACAAATGCCAATGCTTCCTCATCTGATTGGATGTTGGACTCGACTGCATTTTCATAAAATAGTGCATACGATTCATTGCTAGCCGGAGTCTCTGTCGAATCCACATCATAGATGGAAAAAACGGACAGGACAAGTATCGACAGCACCAACCCTGTAGCCAGAACCGGCTTGGGGACACGCTCGAACAGACTCCAAAAATTTTCCCGCTTTCGAGCATAATACCGATGCAATACGCGCTGCGCAAAAAACGGATTAACCTCTACAGATTGCTCAGCATTCAGCATGGGTTTAAGACGAAGCACCTGTCGATAAAATGTTTGGCAGCTTTGGCACTGTGCCAAATGAGATTCAACGCGAGCTTTCTGTGTCTCGTTCAGCTCATCATCCACATAGGACGATATTAACCGCTTAAAAGTCGTATGTTTCATTCCAACTCCTCTAACTGCGGAGAAAGGATTTCAGCCAGTTCGCGCCGTGCTCGAAACAAACGCGATTTGACTGTACCAATTTTCCAGTTCAAAATTTCAGCTATTTCGTCATAACTGAGTTGTTGTATTTCACGCATCACCAAAACAACGCGAGAAGATTTTGGCAATTTGTCAATAGCCTTGTAAATGAGCTTCATGCGTTCGTTGTCCTCGAACGATTTTATCGGATCCGCGCTTTCATCTACAAAAATCTGTTGTTCGCCGGTGTCCGGATCCGTTTGAAACGGGGTCATGATTTTGCGAACCTTTTTCTTGCGCAAATAATCTCGACATAAATTAACCGCAATTCGAAACAGCCAAGCGCGAAAGGGAGCGCGAAACTCGTAATTTTTTATGTTTAATAACATTCGAATGAACGTCTCTTGCGCCAGGTCTTGAGCAGCATGGGGCTCCCGAATAATAGAGAATATCAGATTGTGTACCGAAGGTGAAAACTGGTTGATCAATTGGGTCATCGCATCTTTATCACCCTGTTTGCTTGCAAGCAAAAGTTCTTCGTGTTCTTCCTTTTCATGAACCATGTTGTTGTGGCAGTCTTTCGCGTTTTAATAGTGAACGTACAACGCACAAAAATGTTCTCTGATCATTTTTTGCTCAACCCGCAAAAGTCCGAGCAGCATTAATTTTATCTTGAATATTATTAAACTGTTGCTAAATTGCAACAGTTTAATCATGCATGAATGTGCATGTACTCGAAATTTTCCGGAGAGCGTTATGCAAAAGCTAATTTACGGGATAGTTGTCCTCGTTTTTCTCGTTATCGGCTGCGCTCAAGTGGATCGCGTGAGCAAACCACCTGAGCCTGTGGATGTTGAGCAGGTGGTACGTGCCGGGCTGGATTCCCTGGATGCCGGAAATTGGCAAGCTGCGGCGCGTGCGTTTAATCGGGCGATCCAGGCTGATCCGGATTACAGTCCGGCATATAGCGGCATGGCATTGGTGCTGGCCGAACGGGAGCGCCCGGATAAAGCGTTAGAGTATGCCAATCGTGCGGTGGCAAAAGAACCGAAATCGGTGCAAGCGCACGTTGTCAAAGGACGTATATTGTTAATGGCCGATGACTACAGCAATGCCATTACCGCACTGGACGAGGCATTGAAAATAAACCCGCGGAACGAAGAAGCGCTGTTCTATAAAGCTCAAGCTGCAAGTAAAGCGCACAACTATGAGCTGGCAGAAAACGTTTTACAAACCTTGGTGGAGCAGGAGGGTGAATATAAAGATCGCGCCAGAGAGCTATTTGAACAGATGCACAAAGCCCAATTGGCCGCTCCGCAAACTGGGGTTGGCGAAAAAATGCTGCAAACCGAAGCAATTAGCCGCGGCGACCTGGCGGCGTTGCTTGTGAATGAAATTGGACTGCTGAGCCTGGTGAATCGTCGGAATCCCAATTTCTATGCAACATCCAACTCTGATGACGGATCAGAGGTTTCGATCGTTGACATAAACGGGCATTGGGCCGAGCCGTGGATTCGCGATGTTGTCCGGGTTGGCGCTATGGATGTTTATCCCGATAACTCGTTTCGCCCGAACGCTCCGGTACAACGCATGAACTTTGCTATGACATTGCAGAATGTATTTATTCTGGTAACCGGCGATCGAACGCTGGATACGGCATTTGTCGGCTCCGGGCCACGTTATCCGGATGTTAAACCCACACATTATGCTTTTAACGCCATAAGTCTTGTAACCGAATATGGTATAATGGGGACCCACTCTTTAACCGGGGAATTTGATCTCAATAGCACAGTTTCCGGCGCCGATGCGCTCATTGCGTTGCGAAAGTTGGAACGTGCGCTCAATACAACCATGTAGTGCGCCTCGCGAGTGAAAACCGCCTTTTGATTTCAAAAAATAGCTTTTAAATTTGGTTATTTCAAAAAACGAATCTTTTCTGTATATTCCAGCTTGCAATTTATATTTTCAGAAAGTAGCCCTAATTTATGAATAAACCTGTTGTTGCCATATTGGGTCGCCCGAATGTAGGGAAATCCACCTTGTTTAACCGCATTATCCGCAGGCGCGAGGCCATTGTGCACGATGTGCCTGGTGTCACCCGAGACCGTAATTATGCTCCGGCAGATTGGGCTGGTCGCGAGTTTCAACTGCTCGATACCGGCGGATATGTGCCCACCACTGAGGACGTATTTGAACGCGCCATTCGCGAACAAATCGAAATTGCCCTCAGCGAAGCCCACCTTATTGTGCTGGTTACTGATGTTGTGGATGGCGTAACACCTGTGGACGAAGAAATTGCCGCAATTTTGCGGCGCTCCGGCCGAACGGTTGTGCTGGCGGTGAACAAGGTCGATAATGAAATCCGCGAAGGCAATATTGTCGAATTTTATCGGTTGGGTTTGGGTGAACCGCATCCGATTTCAGCTATGAGCGGCCGCGCTTTGGGCGATTTTCTCGATGTGATCATAAACGAATTGCCGGATCAGCAAAGTATTGAGGAGGAAGATACGGCCATTCGGTTGACGGCGCTCGGCCGCCCCAATGTTGGCAAATCCTCATTCGTCAATGCCATTTTGGGGCAAGACAAAATGATTGTCACCGATATTGCCGGCACCACGCGCGACGCCATTGATACGCGGGCGCGATATCAGAATAAAGACATTATTCTGATCGATACGGCCGGATTGCGCAAACGCGCTCGCGTGCATGAAAACATCGAGTACTATAGTAACGTCCGAGCCGCCAATGCGTTGCAGCGCGCGGATGTCGCCATTGTGTTGGTGGATGCGACGCAGAATTTTGCCGATCAGGATAAAAAAATCATCATGATGGCGATTGAGCAGGGCAAGGGCGTAGTCGTGGCGGTGAATAAATGGGATCTGATCGAAAAAGATACCATGACCGCCCGCCGTTTCGAGCTGGAAATGCAAGATGAGCTTCGCGAACTCACCTATGTCCCTATTCTTTTTATTTCGGCATTAACCAAACAACGCGTCTACAAAGTTGTCGATGTGGCGCTGTCGATTTACACCGAGCGCCAAAAAAAGGTTACCACAGGCGAATTGAACCGATTTTTAGCCGATGCCGTGGAACAACATCATCCACCGGCCTACGGCACAAAATGGGTAAAGTTGAATTACGCCACGCAAGTGAAAACTACGCCGCCGCTGTTTGTGTTTTTTACCAACGAGCCGCGCGGCATCAAAAAAAACTATCGTAACTATTTGGAAAACAAACTACGGGAACAATTTGGGTTTTTGGGCGTGCCAATTCGTATGTCGTTTCGGAAAAAGAACAAATAGCAGATTTTAACGCATGAAGCAGATTTTATTTAGTTTGATATTTATTGTGTCGACCACTCTGCTAGCCGAGCCGCAGCAGCAGACCCTGATCTCTCAATTGCAACACGATTTTGAATCCGGCGCCATTTCGCGCGCGGAATTTGTTGCCTATCAGCTCCTGGCCATTCGACATTCTCCGGAATTGCCGTCCCGCTATCAGGGGTTGCCGATTGAATCACAACGCCACGCCACGGGTTTGGTTGCCGAAGCGGTGAGTTTGCTCCCGACCCTGGGTGAACCTCAACAAAAGCTTCTAAAATCAGCACTTAGTCGCCCTCGTGATTTGCCGCTGTCGCGCGTTAGCCCGTCCGGCCGTTTTCGCTTGCATTATACGGACACCGGTTTCGATGCGGCAGAAGAGTCGTTCCTTCTGGAATCCGCCAAGGCGTATGACGATGCCTATGAGCTGATTGTCAACCAACTTGGCTATCCCGAACCGCCTCTCGATCCGGTGGATGGTCCGGAATGGGACGTGTACATTTCCAACATTGGCAATTATGGCTACTCGACCCCGGAAACCGCAATCCCGACCGAAAATTTTCCCTACGGCGCTACCAGCTATATTCAAATGGACAATGATTTTACCAGCACCTACACCAAAGGTTTCGACGGCATGCGCGTGACCGCCGCGCATGAATTTTTTCACACCGTGCAATTGGGAATCCGTAATTTTCCCACCACCACGCTGGACAGCCGTTGGCTGTTTGAAGCCACGGCCACCTGGATGGAAGACGTAGCCTACGACGAGGTGAACGATTATTTGCAATATCTGCCGCATTATTTTTCAACATTGGATCGGCCATTTTACACATTTAATGGCTTGCACGAGTACGGCCTCAGCGTCTTTTTCCACATGATGGAAGAAAAGCACGGTCACGAAGTGATCCGACATGTGTGGCGTGAATTTGCTCAAACAGAACATTTTGAGGCCCTGGATACCGCTTTGCGAGCAGCCGGCAGCAGCTTTGAATTAGAGCTGACCGACCATATGGTCTGGAATTATTTTACGGGAGTGCGCGCCCAACCGAATCGTTATTATTCCGAGGCGGCAGATTATCCCCTGGTTGAGGCAACGAACAACATCACAGTGGAAACTTCTACTGGAATTTCGGACAAAACACCTTTGTTGAGCGCTCAATATATTGAAATTCAGCCCGAAGAGTTTGGTTTTTTATCGATCACTCCCGAAATGCCGTTTCCGGAATTGTGGATGTATAATGTGATTAGCCAGCCATTAGGGTTGGATGCGCAAGTGTTCACCTCCTCAGGCTCGCAAAGCGTAATTGCGCCGGATACCAGTCCTACTCATTCTATAGTTCTCATTCCCGTTTGCACCAAACTGCCCACGGTCGACGCCACCAATGTCACCGAAGAGTTCGGCTTTATGCTCTCGCTGGGTCAAATTTCTGCGTTTGAGCCGGAAATTAAAGCGGTGTTTCCGAATCCTTTCCGGCCGCAGGAGCAGGCGCAGGAATTGCGTATTGACGTTCGCCTAACCGAAAAAACTCAAGATATGACATTGATTATTTTGAATGAGAACGGCCAGAACGTCTATAGCGAATTTATCCCGTTTGCCGCCGAAAAATATGGGGATTTGACCGTATATTGGGACGGCACTTCGTCATCCGGTGAACCGGTAAGTTCGGGCATTTATGTGATTTATATCAAGGCCGGGCAAGATATAAAGCCGGCCAAAGTTGCAGTCATTCGTTAAGCAGAGGAGTGCAGCCATGCGAAACTGCTTTTTTGTGTTGATGGCGTTCTTGATCTCAATTCTATCATGCACAACAGATGATGAAATAATGACGGTTAACGGCCCTATTTCGGCGGCCGATATGGGCACAACCTTGCCGCACGAGCATTTGCTGGTCGATTTTATTGGCGCGGACAGCACGGGATATCATCGATGGGACCGTGAAGCCGTGGTCGAAAAAGTTCTGCCCTATTTGAAGGAAATAAAGGAATTGGGTGTTTCCACCTTTATGGATTGTACGCCCGCTTATCTGGGCCGTGATCCCCTGTTGCTGAAAACGCTCTCGGAAAAAAGCGGCATTCACATTTTAACGCCAACCGGTTATTATGGCGCGCGCAACAATAAATTTGTCCCCCAACATGCATTCGATGACACGGTGGACGAGCTTGCCGCGCGATGGATTTCGGAATGGCAGCAAGGTATAGAAGACACAGAGGTGCGCCCCGGGTTCATCAAAATTGGTGTGGATCCCAACGATAGCCTGTCGACGATTCAAGAAAAGATTGTCCGCGCCGCAGCTCGCACGCATTTGGCCACCGGTTTAACGATTGTGTCGCACAGCGGGCCCGAACAGGTGGTTTACGATCAAATGCGTGTGCTCGAAGAAGAAGGTGTTTCGCCTACGGCGTTCGTGTGGACACACGCGCAGCGCGGCAGCGGGGAGGCTCATGTGGAGCTGGCCAAACGCGGTGTGTGGATTTCCTTGGATAACACCAGCGCGGACTCGGTGCGGTTGCAGCAGCGCCTTTCGCAGTTGGAAAATTTAAAATCGAACCACCTGTTGCACCAGGTCCTCATTTCTCACGATGCCGGCTGGTATCGTCCCGGCGAGCCGGATGGCGGTGAGTTTCGCGGCTTTACCTCAATATTTACGCATCTGTTGCCCGCATTGCGCGAGGCTGGCTTTAGCAAAGCAGACATTGATATGATGATGGTAAGCAATCCAAAGCGAGCGTTTACCTTGCAGGTTCATTCTTTGTAAAAAAAAGTACATTATTTTACATCACCTTCATGGATTAATTTATATATTATCGAGTTCCGCTCTGTTCATACCGTTTAAAACATGATAAATTATAATTTGATAGATAGAGCATAACACAAAGGTTTGAAAATGATTACACGTCGAAACTTTATGCAAAAGACAGCAGCTATGGGAGCCGGAGTTACCGTCGCTTCGTTATCGGCCGCATCGTGGTCGCGCGTTATGGGAGCCAATGAAGAGATTCGCATGGGAGTGATTGGATTTAATGGCAAAGGAGCGCAGCACATCCAGGCATTTCACGAACTGGAGGGCGTTCGAGTTGTGGCGTTGTGTGATGCGGATCAAGCCATTATCGATCGCGAGGTGGCCAAGTTCAAAGAACGCGGCGAATCTGTTGCCACGTTTTTGGATATGCGCGATTTGTTGGATCAAAAAGATGTCGATGCCGTTTGTATTGCCACGCCAAACCATTGGCATTCGCTGGCCGGCATTTGGGCGTGCCAGGCAGGTAAAGATGTGTATGTTGAAAAACCGGTGTCGCACAATATTTTTGAGGGCCGTCAGCTCATAAATGCGGGGCGCAAGTACAACCGTATTGTACAAAGCGGAACGCAAAATCGCTCGGATGTGGGATTGCGTGCGTTTAAGGAATACCTGGATGCCGGCAATCTCGGCAAGGTCAAATGGGCGCACGGATTGTGGTTCAAACGCCGAAACAGTATTGGAAACGTTGCAGGCCCGCAACCCATTCCCGCGACCGTGGATTATAACATGTGGACCGGCCCGGCATCGTTGCAGCCGCTGCGTCGTGAAAATCTGCATTACGACTGGCACTGGATTTGGGATTACGGCAATGGCGATATGGCCAATATTGGCGTGCATCAAATTGATGACTGCCGGTTTCTGGCCGATCTTGAAGGAAACCCCCGCCGCGTGATCAGTTTTGGCGGCCGTTGGGGCTATGAAGATGATGGCCAAACCCCCAATACGAATGTGGCGGTATTCGAATACGATATCCCGCTCGTGATCGAAATCCGTAATTTGCCAATGAGCAATGAAGTGAATGGCATGGATCACGGCAAAGGCGTGCGTGCGGGCAATATCATCATGTGCGAAGAGGGGTATTTCGCTGGCGGACGCGGCGGCGGCTGGGTATACGATCTGGACGGCAAAAAAGTCAAGCAATTCCCCGGCGACGGCGGCGGCGGCCATCAAGCCAATTTTATCCAGGCCGTGCGCGAGCGCAAGCCCGACATGTTGCACTCACCGATTGAGCAGGGACATTATTCGTCCGTCGTCTGTCACATGGCCAACGCGAGTTACCGTATTGGTCGGGATTCGAATTTTCAGCAAATAGCGGAAGCCATTCAGGGTTCGGAGCTGGGTTTGGAGCGTTTGCAAAGTATGCAAGAGCATCTCGCCGCCAACCAGGTTGACCTCGAACAGCAGCCCGTA
>CAYPZM010000204.1:0-9316 GCA_964414825.1 uncultured Cytophagia bacterium
TATTCCGGCGTGCGCACGCCATAGACAAATTTATTCACCAATAAAAAATCGCCAACGAGCAGAGTATCTTTCATCGACCCGGAAGGAATACGAAAGGCTTGAATAATAAATATTCTGAGAAAAAACGCGGCCAGCAGAGCGATTAAAAGTGCCTGGACATATTCAGTAAAAATGTTAGTTTTTTGTGCCATCCGTCTCTTATAGATTGTTCAAATAATTCATTAACGGATAACACTAAAGATTCGTTCCCAACGAATGACATCGCCGAGATCGAAAAAGGGCTCCATCTTGTCCCAGGAGAAAAAGATAACCAGCGCCCGGCCCACGACAAAATCCAAATCGAGTGGCCCCCACATGCGGCTGTCGTAACTGTTGTCGCGATTGTCACCCATCATAAAAATATGCTCCGCCGGCACTATGTACGGCCCCCAGTCCTGCATACGCCATTCCGGCCGGCTGGCTTTGCGAATGATATATTGTTGCCCATCGTCTTTGGTGATGCGGTAATAGGAAATGTTTCGATTTTCCTCCGGATCCCACCTTTCCTCAATAAAATCTTCCTCACCCTCCGGCTCACCATTGATGTAAAGGGTGCTGCCGCGCAGTTCTATCGTATCGCCGGCCACGGCAACGCAACGTTTGATATAATCCACCATCGGTTCTTTGGGAAAGCGAAACACAACAATCTCCCCGCGTTCCGGATCTTTAAATCCGTCCAGCCGTGTAGAGGGCACGGGTATTTTCGTGCCAATGATCCGATTGGGTGTGTTAATGCCGTAAATAAATTTATTAACCAGAAGAAAATCGCCGATTAACAACGTGTCTTTCATTGAGCCGGTGGGAATGCGGTAGGATTGAATAATCAAGGCTCGAATAATGAGGGCGGCAATGAGTGCCACGCCTATGGATTCGATAAATTCGCGTGCTTTACTTTTTTTCTTGCTCATTGTCCTCGAAGAATTAAAAGGTCCATTGTAATGTTTTCAATCGCCGCTCCGATATCCAAATGCTGCCCCCCAAAACGCTCCCAACATAGAGAAAAAATACCACAAAAGCAACGATTTGCTGCGACAGAGATATACCGAGCATTAGCACAGCCAAGCCAATGCCATTGATGACAAACGTGCCGAACATAAACGCATATGACCATCCCATGTCGACCATGTAGCGCGGATCGACCCAGTCAAATCGCGTTCCAAGGGCGGCAGCGGTTTGACCCAAAAAGGTAGAAGTTATCGCCACCATGGCGCCCACAACGAGAATCCCGATCGCCCACAATAATGGCGTGTTCGTACGCGTTGCCGTGACGATTACAGCAATCGCGAGCAGCAGGACGACGCTTATTGCTACGCGCCCGGCTTTTGCCAACAACCACCAGCGCACGGACAAAGGCGTCAATTTAATGTATTGAAATGCCAATTGTTCCATGGCAAGATTTTGCCGCGCCAGTATCAGGCTTATGAACATAGCAAAGAAAAACAAGCCGATATACGGCTCGATCAGAGTCAAAGTTTCCTTGGGATTTATCGGCTCGGCGGATTGCAAAAACGGCCACACTAAAAGCATGGCTAAAAATAGAATGTGCGTTTGCAAAAAGCGAGTGTCGCGCACGATCAGCCGCAGGTCTTTGAGTATGATTCCCACTACAAATCGCAACCCTGGCAAAGGTATTTGTTTAGGTAATTTTATTTGCTGCGGCCGCGCCGATGCTAAAGCTCGAAATTCTCGCTGCTCCAGACGAATTCGCCAAAGGCTGGTTACCTGCATCAGCACAAAAGACAGTGCCGCAAGCAACAGAACATTGAGAATGAGAGTGGCAACCTGGCCCTGAATGGAATAATAAATCGAATTCACCAGCCAATCGGAAGGCAGCACACCGGTTCGCAAGGTTTGACTTTGGGCGGAAAACCGATCCACGGTTGAGGGGTCAAACTCTGTTGAAGCGGGATTAAACCGGGACACGCGGTAAAATTGAAATCCTCCCCAGGTCAAAACAAAAAACAAACCAAGAATCAAGGTCGCTGCACGCCGCATTTTTTTAACATCGAAAAATTGCGCCAATAGCAGGGCGATAAGAATTGATAGTCCGGTCGGGACCAAAATGAACAACAACGAGACCACGAGCAGGGCGACATAGACCATTGGATGTGCGCCCATGGCCAGGGCCATACTGATCAACAATGGTAGAGCAACCGCTACAAATAAACCCAAATTGCTGGTAGAGCTGGTTAGATATTTAAATCTGTAAATATCTTGTTTTTGCAGCGGCAGAACGCCCAAAAGCGCGAGATCGGGAGCCAAAAAATAATGGTGCAGCACCACCGGAATACCGGTGAGAACGAAAACAAAAAACAAACCGAATAACGCAGCAGAAACAAACCGAAATAAAAAACTCGCTCCCAATTCCGGGATTTCCAGCCACAGTCGGAACATTTCCTGGGTTTGCAGCACAATGAGTGTAGGCAGCACCAGCAGGCCAACGATGGTCAAAAGAGCGCGCGGATTTTTTCCAAGCCGTTGCCGACGAAATTTTGCCGAGATGGTGTAAAGATAATTTTTGTAGAGATGGAACAGCATTATTCGCCCTTGAGAAACTCGTCCACTTTGGCACGCACCGACTGGCCGGTTATTTTGAGGAATACATCTTCAAGCGACAAATCCGTGCCGTACTCGCGGCGAAGCTCGTCCAATGTGCCGAGCGCGCTTAATTTTCCCTGGTTGATGATACCCACGCGATCGCACATGGTTTCCGCTACTTCCAATATATGTGTGGTCATGAAAACGGTTTTGCCCTTTTGCACAAATCCGCGCAGCATGTCTTTGAGATTTCGCGCGGCTTTGGGGTCAAGGGCGCTGGTCGGTTCGTCCAAAAATAAAATCTGCGGTTGATGCAATAGCGCCGCAATAATGGACACTTTTTTCTTCATGCCACCGGATAACTCGTCGATCAAATCGTTGCTGCGTTCAGTGATTTCAAAAATATCAAATAGCTGCAACATGCGCTGCCGACCGGCCTCGTACGGAATTTTATAAACTGTCATGATAAAATCAAGAAACTCGACAATGGTGAGTTTGTCATAAAGCGTTGGCGTTTCGGGCACATAGCCGAACAATCGCTTGGCTTGAAGGGGAGAATCATTCAAACTCACATCGTTCAACGTAACCGTACCGGAATCGGGCGTTAGCAAACCGGTCATCATTTTAATGGATGTTGTTTTTCCGGCACCATTGGGACCAAGAAAGACAAACAGCTCATTGGCGACATTCAAAGTCAGATCGTCAACCGCTTTTATATCGCCAAACGATTTTGTTAGATTTGAGATGTTGAGCACTTTAACCTTTTGGACATTTTAAAGCAAAAAAAGGAGCTCATTATTAATCCACTTTGAGCACCGCCAAAAACGCTTCTTGCGGGATTTCCACCTTGCCGAGCTGTTTCATGCGGCGCTTGCCTTCTTTTTGCTTTTCGAGCAATTTACGTTTTCGGGTAATATCGCCACCGTAACATTTGGCGGTCACGTTCTTGCGCAAGGCCGAAATGGTTTCGCGTGCAATTACTTTGCTGCCAATGGCCGCTTGAATAGCAACTTGATACATTTGTCGCGGAATAAGTTCGCCCAATTTGGTCGTTACTTTGCGACCCCATTCGTAGGCTTTGTCTTTATGTACAATTACGGACAATGCATCCACTTTATCGCCGTTGAGCAGAATATCGAGCTTTACCACCTCACCGCGGCGAAATTCCAAAAATTCATAATCAAACGATGCGTACCCTTTGGTAATGGATTTGAGGCGGTCGTAAAAATCGAAAATCACCTCGGCCAGAGGAAATTGGTAGTGCAAGTTGGCGCGCGTTTTATCAATATATTCCGTGTTCAAATAAACGCCACGGCGGTCGCGCGCCAGGTTCATCACCGGGCCGACATATTCGGCCGGTGTCATTATGCTGGAGGAAATGTACGGTTCTTCCACGTGGTTAATATCGCCGGCTGGCGGCAAATGCGCCGGATTATCAACTTTGAGCATATTGCCGTCATTGGTAAAACAGTGGAATTCTACGTTTGGAACCGTTGTCACCAAATCAAGTTTGTATTCGCGCTCCAAACGCTCCTGAATAATCTCCATGTGCAACAGGCCTAAAAAGCCGCAACGGAATCCGAACCCCAACGCCAGAGAGGATTCGGGTTCAAAAAACAGGGCGGAATCGTTAAGGGTCAGTTTTTCCAACGCGCCGCGCAAATCCTCATAATCTTCAGCATCCGCCGGAAACAAGCCGCTAAACACCATGGGCTTGACCTCTCGGTAACCGGGCAGCGGTTTGGCCGCCGGGCGTTCGGCATCGGTAATGGTGTCGCCCACTTTGGTATCTTTGACGTCTTTGGCCCCGGCAATCACATAACCCACTTCGCCAGTTAAAAGCTCATCTCGTTTTACTTGCTGCAGGCGCATCACGCCGACTTCTTGAATGTCAAACTCTTTTCCGGTGGACATAAATTTGATTATCTGACCGGTTTTAATCGAGCCTTCCACTACGCGCACATTGGCAATAGCGCCGCGATAGGAATTAAACAAGGAATCGAAAATTAATACCCGGGTCGGTGCATTCTCGTCCCCCGATGGCGCCGGAACGCGCTTTACCACGGCCTCCAGAACCTCTTCAATACCAAGGCCGGCTTTGGCGCTGGTGAGCAAAATTTCATCTTCATCGCAACCCAAAATGTCGATAATTTGGTGTTTCACATCCTCAACCTGTGCGCTGGGCAGATCAATTTTGTTGATCACCGGAATGATTTCAAGATCATTCTCCATCGCCAAATACAAATTGCTCATGGTTTGCGCCTCAATACCCTGGGCCGCATCGATCACCAATAGGGCGCCTTCGCAAGCGGCTAAACTGCGCGAGACCTCGTAGGTAAAATCCACGTGTCCCGGCGTATCTATCAAATTCAATATATAATTTTGGCCATCTTGAGCAATGTACTTCATGGTGATGGCGTGCATTTTTATGGTAATACCGCGCTCTCGTTCCAAATCCATGCTGTCCAGCACCTGTTCTTTCATCTCCAGCTTGGTCAGGGTTCCGGTTTTTTCCAGCAAGCGGTCGGCCAGCGTGGATTTTCCGTGGTCGATATGCGCGATAATGCAAAAATTTCTTATAAACTTTTGGCTCATGTATGTGGTACATCTCCTTTTCAAAGTGAACGTTAAAGATACGCAAAATTCTTCAAGAAATCAACTTGATTTCATGGTGAAAGTTTTACATCTTAAAGTGTGTTAAAAAAGTGAATTACTTTACAAATACGAATAAGCACTAGTGCATGCGAACGTATCCAAATGCAACGCCGCAAAGCGCGTAGAGACAACACGCGCAATAACATGGCCGTATATCCACTGCGATCGTGTGCGATTTCTGACTTTAATTGAAATATATTCTGTGTAACCACCGGAACTTTTTACAATTTGCAAGGCTTTAAAATGCAGCATATGAACTTAACTTGGGAAAAAGCCATGAAACTAATAGGAATTTTGCTCTTTATGTCGGTTTTTGCGCTCGCCGCGTGTTCTCGCGAGTTTGCGCCGGAACCGGACACTCCGCAAGTACGCGATTTAACCGCCAGCGAGCAAGCCATAAACCGCGCCAGTGAACATTTTGGTTTCAAACTTTTACAGCACCTGCACCAAAACGCTCAAGACGACAATATTTTCATTTCGCCGCTCAGCGTGTCCATGGCGCTCGGAATGACGCTTAACGGCGCAAATGGCGAAACCGAAGACGCTATGCGTGCGACGCTCAATATGTCTGACATGTCGCAAGAGCAAATCAACGAGGCGTATGCCAGTTTGATTGAGCTGCTCACGTCCATCGATCCAAAGGTCCAGTTTGAGATCGCCAACTCTATTTGGTCGCGTCTGGGATTTGAGGTTGAACCCGACTTTATCGACATCAACAAAACGTATTTTGATGCCGAGGTGCGCACGCTGGATTTTGGCAGTGGGCAAGCCCCGCAAATCATCAACAATTGGGTAAGCGAAAAAACGCACGGCAAAATTGATAAAATCATCGAGTCGATCCCGTCCGAGTTGATGATGTATTTGATCAACGCCATTTATTTTAAAGGCACCTGGATGTATGAATTTGATAAGGCTGAAACCCGCGAAAAATCGTTTTATATCTTGGAAGGCGAGCCCGTAAAAACCGACATGATGATTCAAACCAATGATAACTTTTCCTATTTTGATAATGATATCATGCAGGCTATCGATTTACCCTACGGAAACGGTCAGTTTCGTATGAGCGTGATTTTACCAAAATCCGGCGTGACCGTAAATGAGCTTGTGGATCAGCTATCTGCTCCAACTTTTGATGAATGGACGCGACAGTTTACGGCGCAGCGTGGTACCCTGGAGCTGCCCAAATTTAAATTGGAATATAAAAAATTGCTCAATCAGCCGCTTAGCGATATGGGAATGGGAATCGCCTTTGGCGATCGTGCGGATTTCACCGGCATAAATGCCAAAGGCAACTTGATGATCTCCGAAGTGCTGCACAAAACCTATGTTGACGTTTACGAAGAGGGCACCGAAGCTGCCGCAGTGACTGTTATTGGTGTGTCGGTTACATCGGTTGGCGGCCCCAAACCCGGATTTCACATGAGCGTCAATCGCCCGTTCCTGTTTTTTATTCGTGAAAAAAGCAGCGGCACTATTTTGTTTATGGGAAAAATTTTAAATCCGAAAGAATAAACAAACCATGAAGATTTTTTTAACCGGAGCCACTGGCTATGTCGGTGGCTTTATTTTAGACGAGTTGTTAAAACAAGGGCACACGGTGCGCTGTTTGGTGCGGTCCAAAGACGATGAAAAAAGCCTTCCCTCTTTCCACGTGGAAACCGTGCTCGGTGATGTGACCAATCTTGATTCTTTAAAAGTCGCCCTGGACGGATGTGAAGCCATCATTCATCTTATCGCCATTATTGAAGAGAACAAAAGCAAAAACATCACATTCGAGCGCATCAATTTCCAGGGCACCCAAAACATGGTCGAGGCTGCCACGGAACAGCGGGTTGCACGATTTATCCACATGAGCGCCTTGAATGCGGATGCGCAGGGATTTACGCCCTATTACGTTTCAAAAGGCAAGGCGGAAAATGCTGTGCGCCACAGCGGCTTGAATTTTACTATTTTTCGTCCTTCGTTTATTTTGGGTCCGGGCGACGCGGTTTACACGATGCTGGCTAATATGATCCGTCGGATTCCCTTTGCAATAATGCCCATTTTTGGCGACGGTTCGTATCGGCATCAGCCGATGTCTGTCTATAACGTGGCAGAGGGATTTGTCAACTGTTTGCAAAATCCCAAAGCGTTTCACCGCACGTATAATGCCGGTGGGCCGGAGTCGTTCACGTATCGCGAGCAGCTCGAAATCATCGCAGAGCTGGTTGGGAAGCGTTTAAATCCCGTCCATATTCCTATGCCGCTCAGCAAAGTTGGCGTAAGTCTCACAAGCTGGCTGCCATTTTCGCCTATTGACCGCGACAGGTTAGCCATGTTGATACATGACAACGTGTGCGATCCGTCGGATTTTTCAAATGACTTGAATATCGACCTGTGGCCGTTCAAAAAAAGCTTGCACCATCTGAAATCCGATTGACAGGAATTTTCATATTTTTTCACCTGTTATGCTACAACAAACATTGAAAATAGCAACCTTAATTACAGGAGAAAATAATGGAGCAAGTTAATATACAACCGGGGGATAAAGCTCCGGATTTTTCATTACCAGCCAGCACGGGCGACACTATTTCGTTAAGCGATTTCCTTGGAAAAAAACGGGTGGTTTTGTATTTTTATCCCAAGGATAACACATCGGGTTGCACCAAAGAGGCGTGCTCGTTTCGAGATAATCTTCCGGCTATACAGGACAAAGATACGGTTGTGCTCGGCGTCAGTCCGGACAGCCTTAAATCTCACGAAAAATTTATCAACAAACTGGATTTAAACTTTCCATTGCTATCGGATGAGGATCATAAAGTGGCCGAGGCCTATGGTGCTTGGGGTGAAAAACAGATGTACGGAAAATCTTACATGGGCATTATTCGCAAAACATTTGTGATCAACAAAGATGGCGAGATCGAGGAAGTGTTTCACAAGGTAAAAGCCGATGGCCATGGCGAAGAAATATTGAATTTATTGTAATCCGGAGTTTTGATGACTAGTCGATTTTTAGCAAGCGAAATATTGGAAATGAACGTGACCGAAGAGCGCCACGGTGCGGCGTTTTATCAGGCGCTTTCAGAATCCGCGGACCATCCGGAGATTCAAAAAGCTGCGGCCGATATTGCCAAACAAGAGCACGAGCACGAAATCCGTTTTGCGCAATTGCGTGATGAATTTGAGCTACAAGAGGTCGATAATATGATCGAATCCGAGGAGTATCAAACCTATATCGAATCGATTTCGGGCAACAAAATTTTTCCGAACGAGCAGGCCGCCATCAGCACGGCAGCTCGTTTGTCGGATAAAGAAGCTCTGGATTTTGCGCTCAAGACCGAAGTCGCCACGCTTCAGCTTTTAAACGAGCTCAAGCGGCATATTGATAAACAGCATCATTCGGTCATTGATGAAACCATTGCCGAAGAGGAACATCACATACAACAACTGGAAGCGCTCAAACTAAAACTTGAATGAGCTAAAATACGGTAATTCCAAGATTTCACTCGAGTTGCCGCAACATATACAATGGCAGGTGCTGCAAAAGAACGTGCCATTTTCTTTTTTGCCCGAACAGGTGGTGATAGAAAATGCGCTGTCCGAGCTAAAAGCGCAATTGCAAAACAGGAATCTCAACAACAGCAACATACTGCTGATTGTGCCGGACCATACGCGAAAGTGCAATTTGCCGGTTATCTTGCCTCCGCTACTCGATATTTTGCAAAATGACTTGAACGCTCAGGTTGAAATTTTAATTGCCAATGGCACCCACATGATTCAGCCCGACCATGTCATTGAAGAGCTGCTCTCGCCGGAAATTTTCCACGCCCTGCAGGTAACTCAGCATGATTCGTTAGATACCTCTCAATTGATTTCGTTTGGCAAAACAAGCTATGGAACCGAAATTTCGCTCAACCGCAAAGTAAAGGAGGCCGATTTTATCATCACCATCGGCGGCATTTTATACCACTATTTTGCGGGATTTGGTGGCGGGCCAAAGATGCTCTTTCCCGGCGTCGGCGGCTATGAGAGCATTCGACAGAACCACAGTCGCACCATTGATGAAACCGGGCACTTTCACAAATCATGCTATGAAGGAAATGTG
>CAYPZM010000205.1:0-9226 GCA_964414825.1 uncultured Cytophagia bacterium
TTTAAAATAATCTCGGCCCAGCTCAAACATCAAGCCAACGTCGTCGGGATTGTTTTCAAGCGCCACTTCTTTTTGTTTGATGATTTCGAGTGTATCGTACCCCAATTGCGACAGCAGTGTAGCAATGGTTTCCTGAACTTGAGGACTTTGCGGCTCTTCTTCTGCCCATTTTCGATAAACTTCCAACGCTTCTTCCAGACGGTCTTGGGAAATCAAAAGAGGTCCCACGTTCTGGTAATCTGCCAAGGTTTCGCCGTCGTACTTTATCGCATTCATGTATGCGTCAATTGCTTCGGGAATTTCCTGCTTTGCTGTGAGCAACCAGCCAAGACTTCTGTAAAAATAAGCGTTATCCGGATATCGCTCCAACCCTGCTCGATAAGTTGCCAACGCACTATCCGGCTGATCCAATTTGATGTACGAATCCGCCAACTGTCGAAAGATAAGCGGGTATCGGCCCGAGGTATCCATAACGGCAGCTTTTTTTAGCGGTTTAATGGCATCTTTAAAATTTTTATTTTTATGATGTTCATTTCCAGTACTAAACGCTTTTAGAAACTCGTGCTCATATTGTGCTTTTGCCAGCGAGTCTTCTCTTGCGTCTTGTGCGGCAGCAGCTTCATCCAAGATAGATGTGTCTGTTGTGCCTGTTGTTGCACATCCTGTCATAATCGATGAGACCGTAAAGCCGGCAACAACAAATACAACAAAAATCGCAAATACCTCGAGTGTTAAATTTTTCCTCAACACGCTATTATCCTCCTACCAGATTTTTGAGGTTATATACTTGTTAATCGTCCCCCCGCTAACATCAGAACGATTTGGTGAGGCTGCCTTTTGTACAGTAATAATTGAAATTATTTTACTTAAAAATGTCTAAAAATGCAAGCGATTTTTTGGCACTAGTACAGCCTTTGAAACCATTTTTCTGCACTGGTTACACTTGCGTTTATGCGAAAAAGTTTCTCGGAATATTCATAGTTTTCCGCACTCCAGCGGTTGCCGTATTCCAGGGCCAAATCGATCCGACCTAAATTTTTACTAAATGGAAGTCCAAAACCAACGGTAACAAACAATTCTTCAGCTTGAACACCGAAAGGATCAACAAACGGTAACCTGGCATACGACGTTCCAATGCGATAAGCAACGCGTCGTCCATAACCGGCCATAAAATCTTTGGAATCGACATATTCGGCACCAGCACTCAAGCGATAATAGTTATCAACAGACTCTTGGGTTTGGCCGTCGATGGTATAATTATCCCAGAATTGTAAATAGCCATCTGCAACAATCAGAAATTTTGTAAATTCCAAAGCCACACCCGCACCGGCCGAAGCAGGATAATCTGCGTTTTGATTGATAGGATCCAACGTTAACCCGCTGCCAGCAATTTTGGTTGTTTCAACAGCGAGCGAAGAGCCAGATTTATACACCGCTCCAATGTTGAAAAACGGTAGCGGCTTCAGGTGTACACCAAGCTGTATGCCAG
The DNA here is from genome assembly GCA_964414825.1 of uncultured Cytophagia bacterium. GTDB lineage: Bacteria > Zhuqueibacterota > Zhuqueibacteria > Residuimicrobiales > Krinioviventaceae > CAYPZM01. The sequence continues at coordinate 1,490 of CAYPZM010000205.1, forward strand.
TACCCCACAGGTGGCTGGTAATATCTTCATTGGTATCCAAAAATTTATCGTCATTAAACTCGGTCTTCCACACCTCGGTATAAGCGCCAAAATTGAAATCAAACATGCCACCCACATTTACGCCCGGCATTATGGCATAGTAAGCACCGATAGAAGCTGATGTAATGCCGCCATTGGCTGTGGCTGTGCGGGTCATGGTGAAATCGTTATAATCCTGTTCAAATTTCATCAACGTGCGCGAACGGACAATTGGTTTTAAAGAAGCCAGCAAGGCAAGGCGGCGCTGCAGAATTGGGATGGCGAATCGGAATCCCGTTGCGTTACCTTGGCGCGTATTGACCGTCTCATCTCCGACCGTATTGTATACCGATGAACCCTGGAAATTGATGGACACCATGGTATAGCCTTTGAGATCGAGGGCGGCTGGATTTATTTCATTAAGTGCCAAATATTGCCCGACCCCGATGCCAGCGCCTCCCATTCCGGAGGCTTGAGGCGAGACAAAATAGTAGGGCAGTCCTAAACCTTGCACCGAATAAAAAGAATCAGCAGCACTTGAGCCGAAAAGGGCTGAGAGGAAAATTGCAATTATTAAAGATCGTGTTTTCATAAAAAAGCCATCATTTTGTGTTTTATAAGATTATTCGCTAAAGCGATGTTCCGGAGGAATGGAATAATAAATGGACAGAGTTGGTGCCAGGGTTGTATCATTCACTCCGGAGTAAAATGACATTTCCTGAAAATCCGAGTTTGCATTACTTGGATAAACAACAAATCCGCTATTGGGGTAGCGATCGACCACCCAGCGCTGAACCATACGGGACACATCGGTTATGGGCCTTGGAGAATCAAACGCAAAGGTTTCATTGTTAGCGGATGCAACATCAGAGGTGGCTGCATTAAGCGAATCTGCTTTAACGGAACTCGCATCTTGCCAGGTGGAATCGCCAACCACAAGTTGAGTAGAAATGTTCATCGAATGATAGGGCTCGGTTCGGCTTTCTGCCTGATTTACATGAAATGAAAGCAGTGCTTGATGAATGCTGGCTTGGCGAGGGATTTGGGAAAGATCAAACTGCACAAGGCTGCGATAACCGGATCCATTTCCAACCTGAAGACGTTCCGGCGAAAATTCGGTTTCAAGCGGCGGTATGGCACTGTCATACTGAACCAAGCTGGCATCGCGAGACCAATAAGCGATAGTGGTATCATTTTCAGCACTTTCCTCATTTCGGGTAACGACACGAATGTACGGCGGACCGGAAGAAACATCTGATGAGAGAAATTGCAGAACATAGGGAGCGGTTTCAAATTTCAGCAGCATGCCTTTAATTTGCAGCTCGGACCGGTAAGAATCGTTGATCCACTGTTCTAAAAATTCCAGGTTTGTTAGCGGAATTTTGTTCCAATCAAAGTTTACGGGCTCTACGGTAAATGACTCGATGGGTGAAGGATCGATAAAATCGGCTACACTATCCCAGATAACTGATGATTCACCCCACGAGGTAAGAACTTGGTGCATGGTAACATTGATAGGCGCCGTTTCTCCCAGTGTATCAGCAAACAGATAAAGATCGGCCGAAAGGATTTGCGCAGCGCTATCGACCTTGATAAGATTTTGGCAATCAAAAATAATAAAAGAGCTCAAATTTTCGCGTTCTCCCAAAAGCAGCATGCTATTTCGGCCGGCAGGTTCGCGCTGCCAATATTTTGCTATCCGTTCAGCTCGCAGCGTGATCTGCGGCAGCAAGCCAACTTTATTGTCGCGATCCAACAGTTCATAGCTATTGGGAAGAGGAGTATCATTTGTACAGTTGACAACGAGCAAAAGTAAAACAAATAGCCCGAGTAATGTTTTCATAGTATACCTTGGTATGGATTTTATGGAAAATTATACTGTGTTGTACTGTATTGTTAAGCTTTGGTTCCACACTCTGTTTTTGCCATTTAACACAAGAGGGGCAATTTAGCAAAATTTCATGAAAATTCAATCACTTTTCATGTAAATGCTATTTTGTTCACAATTCCCCGCAACTATCGCAAAGAGGCATCAAGGCGTAAAGAAACAAGCGCTTAATATGAATTGTTAAAGTGAAATGTTCACTTTCGCAGTAAAGAGTGTCAAACAATGTGTCAATTTAGGGTTGTCCATTCAAAAAATGATCCGGACGAAACAAAAAAAGGGCAACCTGGGGCTGCCCTTAAACTGTCGAGTGTGTGCGGATTTATTCTTCGTCAGACTTTTCTCGTTCTTCGGCGGCTTGTTTTTCAGCCGAGGCCTTGTCTTTACGTTTTTGGCGTTGTTTTTCAATTTTTTTCGCTTGAACGCCTTCATAATCAACGAGTTCAAAAACCGCTAACGGCGCATTATCGCCTTTGCGGCTACCGATTTTGATCACGCGCGTATATCCACCGGGGCGTTCGGCATATTTGGGAGCAATTTCCTCAAACAGCTCTTTTACCAGCTCTTTGTCCGGAATGGTCCGTAGCACGCGACGTCTTGCAGCCAAATCTCCACGCTTGGCAAAAGTAATGAGCCGTTCAACCACACCACGCGCCTCTTTGGCCTTGGGTGTTGTGGTAATAATGCTCTTGTGCTCCAACAGGGCCGCCGCAAGATTGGCCAAAGTTGCCCGGCGATGGCTATAGGTTCGCCCTAATTTTCTACCAGATTTTAAATGTCTCATCGAATGTATCCTTCATCTCTTAAAATCGCAGTCAGACCTACTCTTCTTTCTTTTTCATATACTTATCCACGTCCATACCAAAATGCAAGCCTTTTTCTTCCAAAATTTTGTTCAATTCGGTAAGTGACTTGCGTCCGAAATTGCGAAATTTTAGCATTTCTTGTTCATCACGGCGCACCAGGTCGCCGATGGTGTTAATATTTGCAGCCGTAAGGCAGTTATGCGAACGCACGGAAAGCTCAAGCTCATCCACACTCATTTGCAGCAATTTTCTAATGCGAATGACCTCTTCATCTACTTCCGGCTCTTCCTCTTCTTCGGTTTCAATATCAAAGCCGATGAACATCTGAATATGATCTTTGAGGATTTTTCCGGCATAACTTAACGCATCATCCGGAGTCAAGGTGCCGTCAGTGGTAATTTCCAAAATCAGTTTTTCATAGTCTGTTCGTTGGCCCACGCGCGTGTTTTCCACTTTGTAGGTGACACGCGTTACCGGCGTAAAAATAGAATCGATGGGAATCATGCCGATGGGCATATCCGCAACTGTATTTTCTTCAGAAGGTACGTATCCGCGTCCGCGCCCAATCCGCAATTCGAGCTGAAAATCGGCATCATCGTTAAGCGTAGCAATATGCTGGTCCGGATTTAGAATTTCAAATTCTGTGGTTTCCGCTTGAATATCGCCGGCCTTAAAATCGCGCGGGCCTTTTAAATTTAGCAGCACGCGATCCGGCTTTTTTTCAAGTGTTTTGATACGGACTTGTTTCAGGTTGAGCACAACTTCCGACACATCTTCTTTCACGCCGGGAATAGTGCTAAACTCGTGCAAAATGCCATCAACACGAAACATGGTTATGGCCGAACCGGGGATTGACGACAACAATACGCGCCGCAGGCCATTTCCGATTGTCGTTCCGAAACCGCGCTCCAGAGGCTGCACGATAAATTTTCCATAACTATTGGTATATGTCGACTCGTCCAGTTCTATGCTTTCAGGCATTTGGAAGCTTGGTAAAGCCATGTAATTCTCCAATGTTTATTATAAATTATTGGATCATTCGTTAAAATGAACTATTTCGAATAGAGCTCCACAATAAGCTGCTCGTTGACGTTAACGGGAATACTGTCGCGTGACGGCATTTCCAGCAAGCTGCCCTTCATTTGAGCTTTATCCAAAGAAAGCCAACCAACCAACTTGCCGTCGCGTACGCGTTTCATGGAATCGTGAATGGCATCCAACTGACGGCTTTTTTCCACTACCTGAATTTCGTCTCCAATGTTGACCTCAAACGAGGGGATATCGACCAATTGACCATTCACCATAAAGTGGCGATGACGCACCATTTGGCGAGCCGCATCGCGCGACGGCGCCATACCGAGACGGTAGACCACGTTATCCAATCGGCATTCGAGTAGCTTCAGCAGCGTTTCACCGGTAATACCTTTGGCGCGGTCAGCTTTTTCAAAATAGTTACGAAATTGTTGCTCTAATAATCCATAATAGCGTTTTACTTTTTGTTTTTCGCGAAGCTGAACAGCATATTCGGACTGCTTAAAGCGTCGCTTTTGTCCATGCTGGCCGGGGGCGTACCCTTTTTTCTCAAACGTACATTTATTGGTATGACACTTTGTTCCTTTGAGAAACAGCTTCATACCTTCACGCCGGCATAGCTTACAATCAGGACCACTATATCTTGCCATATAAAATAGCCTCCATATCAAACAATCCGTTGGATTGTGAAAGTTATATTTTCTCCACCGTTATACACGTCGTCGTTTGGGCGGACGGCAACCGTTGTGCGGAATGGGGGTCACATCACGAATGGCGGTGATTTCCAAGCCCGCTGCTTGCAGCGAACGCACCGCGGATTCGCGGCCTGACCCTGGCCCTTTTACCAGCACTTCAACGCGCTGCAGACCGAGATCCATGGCTTCGCGCGCCGCTTTTTCCGCTGCCACTTGAGCCGCAAAGGGTGTGCTTTTACGGGAGCCCTTAAATCCACTGCGTCCCGCAGTTGCCCATGAAATGACATTACCGTAAATATCGGTCAATGTGATATTGGTATTATTAAATGTTACCTTGATATGAGCGACACCGTTCGCTTCAACTTTTTCTTTTTTCTTGGTAACTCGAACTCTTTTTTTAGGACTCAACGAACACCTCGTTTATCTAAAGTTATTATTTCTTTTTCTTGATATTGGCTGTGCTGCGTTTGCCTCGGCGAGTGCGCGCATTGGTGTGCGTGCGTTGGCCTCGGCAGGGCATATTGCGACGATGACGCAATCCGCGGTAAGAACCGATATCCATCAACCGCTTGATATTCATTTGCGTTTCGCTGCGCAGCGAACCTTCAACTTTATAGTGCTCGGTAATTTCATCTCGTATTGCCGCAACCTGTTCGGCAGACATTTCATTCACGCGTGTATCCGGATTCACACCCGTCGTTTTCAAAATATTTTGTGACGAGGAATGACCGATGCCGGCAATATAGGTCAAGGCAACTTCAATTCTTTTTTCTCTTGGTAAATCGACACCAGCTATACGAGCCAAAGTTCTCTCCTTTTAAAAATTTATCCCTGACGTTGTTTGTGTCGTGGATTTCTACTGCAAATAATGCGTACGGTTCCTTTGCGTCGAATCACTTTGCAGTACTCACACTGCTTTTTGACAGATGCTTGAACTTTCATTGTTTTACTTCCTTTTCCGTTTATCGATCTCGAACTTATTTGTAGCGATAGGTAATTCGGCCACGCGTCAGATCATAAGGCGACAACTCGACCGTCACCCTGTCTCCTGGCAATATTTTGATAAAGTGCATACGCATTTTGCCCGAAATATGCGCCAGCACTTTGTGACCGTTTTCCAACTCGACCCTGAACGTTGCGTTGGGTAGAGTTTCGAGAATCGTTCCATCAATTTTAATAGAGTCTTCTTTCGCCATAAAAATCTAAAGTCCAAGTGTTAAAATTTCAGGTTTATCTTTTGTAATGACAATATCATGCTCAAAATGCGCCGATGGTTTTTCGTCGCGAGTTACAACTGTCCAATCGTCATCTTCTGTATATACTTCATAGGTTCCCATGTTAACCATGGGTTCTATGGCAAAGACCATTCCGGCTTTGAGTCGCGGCCCTTTTCCGGGCGGCCCATAATTGGCAATTTGCGGCGCTTCGTGCATTGCTGTTCCAATTCCGTGGCCTACCAAATCACGAACGACGGAAAACCCAGCCTGCTCCACATGTTGTTGAACGGCATGGCCAATATCGGAAAGCCGATTACCTTCAACAGCGGCTTCAACCGCCAAATCGAGCGCTTCTTTGGTTACACGCATGAGCCGGGCTTTTTCTTCGGATACATGGCCGACTGCAAACGTTTTGGCGGCATCGCCAAAGTATCGATTCAACTCCACACCAATATCAACGCTCACAATTTCGCCTTCTTTTAAAATCCGGTCTCCCGGAATTCCATGCACGACCTGTTTGTCGATAGAAATACAGCTATTTGCCGGGTATCCGTTGTAACCTTTAAAGGCCGGTCGTCCGCCTTTTGAATATATATAATCACCGATTTCGGCATCCAAATCTCCGGTTCGCAAACCGGGGCGAATACGAGATTCGGCTAAATTTAACGCTTCCACAACAATCTGTGCACTTTTTCGGAGGAGCGTTATTTCTCTCGCATTCCGGATATTAATCATGATGCAGATATTTTTTCACACAGGTCAAAGATATCTTTGCGAACCTCCTCAACCTCTTGTGAACCATCAATTCGGTACAACTTTTCCTGCTTGTCGTAATATTCCACCAGCGGCGCTGTTTTTTCATTATAGACCGAGAGACGATTGCGCACAGTCTCTTCTTTGTCATCATCACGTTGGATGATATCGCCACCACACACAAGGCATTTGTTATCCGGCGGCGGTGGATCGGTTTTCATATTGTAATTTTTGCCGCACACACTGCAGGTTCGGCGACTGGTCAAACGACCGACAATCTCTTCAGCCGGCACATCAAAATAGATCACGGCATCAATACTTTTGTCTTCCGGCAAAAGTTTATCCAGCGCTTGCGCTTGTTTTATGGTTCGCGGAAAGCCATCCAAAATATAGCCTTTTTCGGCATCCGGCTGCGACAATCGATCTTCAATCAGGCCGATAATGACATCATCAGGAACCAAGCCGCCGGAATCCATAATGGCTTTGGCTTTTTTGCCGAGCTCGGTGCGGTCTGCAACGGCTTTGCGCAAAATATCACCCGTTGAAATTTGCGGAATGCTGTATTTTTCCGCCAATACCGACGCTTGGGTACCTTTGCCGGTTCCGGGTGCTCCTAAAAAAATCAATCTCATTTCGGCTGTCCTTTCTTGCCTGCTTAGAATCTTCGTCGACCGCGAATTTTGCCGCTTTTCATAAACCCGTCATAATGTCGCATCAACAAGTGCGACTCGACTTGTTGCAACGTATCCAGCGCCACGCCGACCACAATCAGCAGCGAGGTTCCGCCGTAAAAGCTGGAAAAGTTATAGGATACGTTACTAAAACGCGTCACTACATACGGCATGATGGCGATGATGGCCAGGAAAATGGAGCCGGGCAAAGTGATGCGCGTTAAAATGTTATCAATAAATTCGGAGGTCTTTTTTCCGGGTCGAACGCCGGGAATAAAGCCGCCTTGTTTTTTCATATTATCGGCCACATCCACCGGATTAAAGGCGATGGCAGTGTAAAAGTAGGTGAAAAACACAATCATCAAGCTGTAGATCAACCAGTAAATCCAGGATTGGTAATCAAACATGCGGTTGATCGAACCCATAAACTCGCTGTTTGGGAAAAATTGCGCTACGGTTGTTGGGATAAACAGAATCGATTGCGCAAAGATAATCGGCATAACGCCGGCAGTATTAACGCGCAGCGGAATATGAGTACTTTGACCGCCATACACTTTGCGTCCAACAACGCGCTTGGCATATTGCACGGGAATTTTTCGAGTGCCCTGGGTGAGCAAGACCGTACCTGCCACCGTAATCACAAACACCGCGAGCAGCATT
>CAYPZM010000206.1:0-9214 GCA_964414825.1 uncultured Cytophagia bacterium
TCTCCTCGCTTGCCAGGCGCCCAAAGAGGCCTGCGGTAACGTGTTCAACATTGCATGCGGCCAGCGCACAAGCTTGAACGATTTGTATTACAAAATTTGTGATTTATTGGACAAACAGATCGAACCGCGCTACGCAGAGTCACGCCAGGGTGATGTGAAACATTCGCTGGCCGATATCACAAAAGCCAAAACCGTGCTGGGGTACCAGGCCAAATACGACGTTTTTACCGGTCTGGAAATGGCCATTGACTGGTATAGAGAACATGCACAACTTTGGATGTAAATCCTATTTTTATGCAACAGGACCTGTATTCGACATTTTTGCAATTCATTCAACAGCATTCTTTGGTCGCTCCTAAAAGTCGAGTTGCCCTTGCGGTTTCCGGAGGCCTCGATTCCATGGTGATGTTGAATTTGTTCGCTCGACTGCAAGCCAACTGGCAGCTCGAATTGACGGTGTTGCATGTGAATCATTCACTCCGTGGTGAGGAATCGGATGCCGATGAACGAGTGGTATTAACTACTGCCGAGGAAATGGGAATACCCTTTAATTCGCATCGCGTGGACGTAAAAAAAACGGCGGCGGAGAAACGGCTTTCCATCGAAACCGCGGCGCGGGAGTTGCGCTATGCATTTTTTGATCAGTTTACAAAAAAGCACAACTGCCGCATTGCTACTGCCCATACGGCAAATGACCAGGCGGAAACCGTGCTGGCCAATGTGATGCGCGGCGCCGGCATCAGCGGCTTGCGTGGCATTCCTATTCGCCGCGATGTTTACATCCGGCCGCTATTGTTTGCCGAACGAAGCGCGCTTTTGAGCTATGCAGAGGAAAATCAAGTTCAATATCGTCATGATCGCACCAACATGGATCTCGTTTTTCAGCGCAACCGTATTCGACACATGCTGTTGCCAATGATTCAAGAACAATTTAACCCGAAAATCGTCACTTCTCTCAACCGTTTGGCCGAAACTGCACACGAATCAGAGCGTCTTTTAAACGATTATGCCGAGCTGGCGCTTAAAAATTGTTTGCACGTTGCAGATGAACAAAAAATTGTCCTTGATATTCATCAGTTTTTGGCGTATCTTAAGTCTTTGCAAAGATTAGTATTAGGGCACGTTTTTCTTCAACTGACCGGTAATTTGTGGTTGCCCGGATACCAAAAGCTGGAAAATATTTTGGATTTTTTAAACAAAAAGTCCAGCGGCTCTCGATTCTCAATCTCGGAAGAGATAGAATTGTTGATCACCTCGGACACGCTGGTACTATCCAACATTCAGCCGGAACTCGCAGAACAGCCAATTCCCTGGGCACCTGGAATTTATGAGTTTGGCGACGGGCGTTTTCTGGAAATAATAAAAACAGATAAGCCGTTACCCTTGAGAAGCAATTCGAGATTTTCCGAACAGGTAGATGCGGATCGAGTAAGCGGAAGGGTAAACGTGGGATCGGCAAGGCCGGGCGATTATTTTTATCCCATAAACGGCTCTGGCCGCAAAAAGATATCGGATTTTTTTATCGATCTCAAAGTTCCGTTTTATGAACGCTCAACAATACCCATTTTACGGTGTGAAACCGGGATCATTTGGATTTGCGGTTATCGGCTCGATGAGCGCTTTAAAATAACGGAAAGAACTCGGCGAATTTACCAGTTGAAACTAAGACAATCGTGAATATTCGATCAGAATTTGAAAAAGCAGTATACGACAATGCCTTTCGCGTTCTCATTTCCAAAGAGGACTTGGATCGGCGCATAAAAGAGCTCGGAAAGCAGATTACCGAAGAATATCGCGGCAAGGATCCAATCGCCATCGGGGTACTCAACGGCTGTTTTATTTTTATCTCCGATTTGGTGCGTGCCATTGAAATTGATATCGAGGTGGATTTTATAAAGATTTCAAGCTATGGCGACGCCAAAATTTCCTCCGGCCAGGTAGAAATGCTCAAAGATATAAATGCCGACATTAGAGGGCGGCATGTGTTGGTAGTGGAAGATATTGTGGATACGGGTTTGTCGGTTAAATATTTGGAAGAAAAACTTTCTTACCTGAATCCGGCATCGTTAAAATTTGTTTCATTGTTATTCAAACGAGACACGGCCAAGGTCGATTTTGACATCGACTTTATTGGCTTTGAGATACCCAATGAATTCGTCATTGGCTATGGTTTAGACCACAAACAAATTTTGCGAAATCTACCAGCAGTTTACGTAATGGATTAAAACTAACAAGGATAACAATAAAGAATATGAAATACAACACCACAAAACCATCCATTTTTAATATGGCAAATTCGCGCAAGCCACCATCACAACCGCCAAAAAAGCCGGGCAACTCCGGTCAGGAACCTGGTGGTCCGCAATGGGGCAAAGCATCGCGGTCGCTCATTTTTTGGATCGGAATTTTTATCATCGCCTTGCTGGTATCGCAGCAATTTACCGGCGATCGAGAGCGACAAAATACGCTCAACTATAACGAGTTTATGCAACTGCTCGAGGCCGGCCAGGTGCAAAAAGTCACCATAGAAGACAAGATGCTGACCGGCGAAAAAACCACGGCGGATCAGCCCGGTGGCGAGCCAAGCACGTTCAAAGTCATATTGCCGACACCACCGGATTTTGAGACCATTGAAACCTGGCGCACAGAGTACGGCATTCAACTTGTGTTCAAACAAGATGCCCCCAGTGTTTTGGGTATTATGCTGCAAGCTGTGCCCTGGCTGCTGTTTATTGCGTTATGGATTTATTTTTTGCGGCGCATGCAAGGCGGCGGCGGACAACGCGGCATTTTCAACTTTGGCAAATCGCGTGCGCGCTTGGTCAATGAAAATTATCCCAAAGTAACATTTAACGATGTTGCCGGTGCCGATGAGGCAAAGCAAGAGCTGCGCGAGATTATCGAATTTTTAAAAGAGCCGGAAAAGTTTCAAAAGCTGGGCGGTAAAATTCCCAAAGGCGCGCTGCTGCTTGGACCTCCGGGAACGGGCAAAACCCTGCTGGCCAAAGCCGTGGCTGGCGAAGCTGGCGTTCCGTTTTTTAGCATGTCCGGTGCGGATTTTGTCGAAATGTTTGTCGGCGTTGGCGCCTCGCGCGTGCGCGATTTGTTCGAACAAGGCAAAAAGAGCGCACCATGCATCATTTTTATTGATGAACTCGATGCGGTTGGCCGTCATCGTGGCGCCGGTTTGGGCGGCGGGCACGATGAACGCGAGCAAACACTAAATCAGCTTCTCGTTGAAATGGATGGATTTGATTCCAATGAAGGCGTGATTCTGGTCGCCGCTACCAACCGTCCCGATGTTCTGGACTCGGCGCTGCTGCGTCCCGGACGCTTTGACCGCCAAATCGTGGTCGACCGCCCGGATGTCCGCGGTCGCGAAGGCATTCTCAAAGTGCACACGCGCAAAATTCCGTTGGCGAAAAACATCAACATGGGCATTTTGGCGAAAGGCACACCGGGATTTTCCGGAGCCGATCTCGCCAACATGGTGAACGAGGCTGCGTTGTTAGCAGCGCGCAAGAATAAAAAACGCGTCGAAATGGTCGATTTGGAGGAAGCCAAAGACAAAGTTGTGATGGGCACCGAACGCAAAAGCATGCTTATCAGCGAAAAAGAAAAAGAGAGCACCGCTTATCACGAGGCCGGGCACGTGCTGGTTGCCAGATTGACGCCGGGTTCGGATCCGGTTCATAAGGTCACAATTATTCCACGCGGACGAGCATTGGGTGCCACCATGACTTTACCGCTGGATGAAAAGCACAACTATTCCAAGACCTATTGCCATGCCCTGCTGCGCCAATTGCTCGGTGGCCGCGGTGCGGAAAAATTGATTTTTAATGAATTGACCACCGGCGCCGGCGACGACATCAAACGCGCTACCGAATTGTCGCGCAAAATGGTATGCGAATGGGGCATGAGTGACACGCTTGGCCCAATCACCTATGGCGAAAAACAGGAAGAGATTTTCCTGGGCCGCGAAATTGCGCAACACCGCGATTACTCTGAAGCAACAGCTCAAATGATTGACAAAGAGGTGCGCAAGCTTATTGAGGAAGCTGTGGCTGATGTGGATAGGTTGTTGGATGAAAACATAGACACGCTGCATCGCCTGACCAATGCACTTTTGGAGCGAGAATCTTTGGATGGCGACGAAATTGAGACCATTATGAACGGCGAAGAGTTGGAACGCATGAAGAAAAAACCCAGCGGATCACGTCGCAAAAAATCGCAAACCGAAAATAAATCCGATTCGGAACAAGAGGAACAGGAATAGCGCACTATAGTCATTCGTATACTGGTGTATTCGGGCACAAAAAAGCATTAAACTTTGGACAGAGGAAAGGCGTGATCGGCATGCGTCTATTCTCTGTTTTTTTATCACTATGCTAATAAAAACTAAACGCTCGGGCTTTCATCCGGACGGCCAAATTTGGGTATTCGTCCAAATGAAACTTTTGATATCAATTTCCCTTAATCAAACACAAGGCTCCACGTGAACTGGCGTTGCCGCAATTACTCTCTCGATCTGAGCACACACACCCACATAATGGGCGTTTTGAATGTGACTCCGGATTCGTTCTCGGACGGCGGCGATTATTTTAATATCGATCAAGCCGTAAATCGAGTGTTTGAAATGCAAGAGCAGGGAGCGGATATTATTGATATTGGCGGAGAGTCCACTCGCCCCGGTGCTTTGCCCGTTACCGAAGGTCAGGAGATGGCGCGGATCATTCCGATCATTGAAAAAACCCGGAAGCAACTTTACATTCCGATTTCGGTGGACACCTACAAATCCGGCGTAGCGCAGGCCGCACTGGAAGCCGGTGCCGATGTTGTGAACGACATCAGCGGCGGCCGCTTTGATGCGCAAATGGCAGCAGTAGTGGCGAAAACGGGTGCGGGTTACGTCATCATGCACATCAAAGGTGAGCCGCGTAACATGCAAACCGCTCCCTTTTATGAAAATGTGCTCGTTGAGGTGTTTGATGTTCTGGCATCCTGCGTAGAACAGGCCCAAAAAGCCGGTGTGCAATCCGAGCAAATGGTCATCGATCCGGGTATCGGTTTTGGCAAACGGTTACAGGACAACTATCGCATTTTGAATAAACTGGATTATTTCAAAAAGCTCGGTGTTCCCTTGCTCGTTGGCCCCTCTCGCAAATCGTTCATCGGCAAATTATTGGACTTGCCGGCTCACGAACGCATTGAAGGCACTATTGCAGCAGTTACCGCCGCCATTCTTCGGGGCGCTCATATTGTTCGCGTGCACGACGTTCGCGAAATCAAACGCGCCGCAACAGTTGCCGATGCGATTGTTGGCAAACTAAATATACAGGATTAGAGTTTCATGCGTTACGAGTTATTCCGCATAGGCTTTTTGCCGGTAACGGTAATGGATATTTTGGACATTGTGGTCATGTCCTATATCATTTACCGCCTGTATAAATTTTTGCGCGGCTCGCGTGGTGTACAAATGCTTGTTGGCTTGGTCATCATTTTAATTGCCACCGGCATTGCACCTCTGTTTCAGATGAAAGGCATGTCCTGGATTTTTGAGAATTTGCGCACTATTTGGCTGCTTTCGTTCGTTATTTTATTTCAGCCCGAAATTCGCCGACTGCTTATCAACATTGGTCAAAGCCGGCTGGTGCGATTTTTTGTCAAAGTTAGTGGCAGCAAGGTGATCGACGAGGTTGTCGAATCGGCTGTAGCGTTGTGTGATCGGGGGTATGGCGCGCTCATTGTTATGGCACGAGAAACCGGTTTGCGCGCCATCATCGAAACCGGGACACGTCTGCAGGCCGAAGTGTCCACTGCGCTCATCATTTCCATTTTTAATCCCCGTTCGCCACTACACGACGGCGCGATTGTGATTCAGGGCGATCTCATCGAATCGGCCAAATGTTTGCTGCCCATATCGGAAGATGACATCAGCCAAATTGAATTTGGAACGCGGCACAAAGCTGCCGTCACCTTATCCCAAGAATCGGATGCTATGGTTATAGTCGTGTCCGAAGAACGTGGCAAAATTTCTGTGGCCATGGGAGGGAAATTGCTGCGCGACCTTTCCGAAACCGAACTCAAGCGCGTGTTGAATGAAGGATACCGTTACGGCAGCAATGATTCGCAACTAAAATAGAACTTGCGCATTGGCAGAATTACAAAATTGTTAGTGAAACAAAAAGCTTTGCAAGCGAAACTTATGAACCGACACTATGTTAATATTTTTTTGCTGGTTATGGCAGGATATATTTTTAGTGCTGGCCAAATTTTTGCAACTACGGGCGGCATCATTGGGATTCTCTCCCCACGAATTACTTATGATGGAAGACCTGTTCTATGGCAAAATCTCGAAAGTGACGATCCATCCGTGCAAGTGACCTTTTTTCAAGGCCCTCGCTATCACTTTCTGGGGCTGGTCAACGCCGGTGACACGACGAGGGTATATGCCGGATTAAACACTGCCGGATTTGGCATTGTGCTCGCAAAGGCAAAAGTTTCGGCCTCGGACAGCTTGTACGATCAGGAAGCACTTTTTCTCAAAGAAGCTCTGGGTTGGTGCGGCACGCTGCAGGATTTTGAAGAGCGGATCGCCTCAGCAAATCTGGAGTTTAGCAAAAACAGCTCTTTCGCTTGTATTGACGCGTTTGACGGCCAGGCGTTGTACGAAGCCGGTAGACACCGGTTCGATCCGTTTCATCCGGTATTGTCGCCGGAAGGATTTTTGGTGCGTTGCAATTTTATTTTTTCCGGCGCTCAATACGCAGACTGGGATTTTTGGCGCTACCATCGCGCTCGCGAGTTGCTCAATTTGGAACGGAAAAATCACGGGATTCATTTTACCAGCATGATCAAAACCGTGGCTCGCGACTTGGCCAGCATCAGTTTGAATCCCTATCCGTTGCCATACAACGGCCCGGAAGAGAATAGCAATTACGTTAACGCCCGAGTGTGCATAAACAAACACAACACGGTAAGCAGCGTCATCATCCATGGGATTCGGCAAGGAGAGGACGCGCATTTTTCCACCATGTGGGTCCTGCTCGGAGAACCGATTTGCGGCGTAGCGGTGCCGCTGTGGCCCATTGTGAGTACGATTCCTTATGAATGCGCAAAAGAGAATCCGCCGCTAAACAAAATTATTCGTAGTAACGAGGATGTTCTTTACGATAACAAAAAAAATCCGACATTTGTTAACACGCAATGGTTAGCGAACAAGGATCGCGGTTTATTGCCACAACTTGAGAAAATTGAAAACAGAATTTTTGTTGAAACGGAAAAAGCGTTGTCACAATGGAAAACCAACTCCTCTTACATGGAAAAGATGAGCGAATTTCAAAATCAAATGTCGTCCGAAGCCGCTCACAGCATTCGTTACTGATGGTTCCCGGCGATAAAATGACAGAATGGGATATGACTGACCGTTGGAATAAAATCGTAAGCTCGCCCGAAGCCTCCGCCCTGCTCAAACTGGTGCTGCACATTCATGATTTGTGCGACCACGAAGGAGATATTTCGGAATTTTTGCCCACTATGCTGCATCAGCTCGCGCAGCTTTTGGATGTGCAAACCGTGGCCGTAACCGTCAAAGATCCGGAGCTCAAACAGCGAGTTTTGGCGCGCTACGACCGCGGCAATATCATCATCGATGATAAAACGCTTCGCCGCATCGGTATCGAAGTATCCGCCACTGAAGACAAAGTGACCTACCCTATTGAAAATGATCAAAATATTAAAAATTTGTTAGCGGTTCCCATCACCAAATCCGATTCGGTTTTGGGAGCCTTTGTTCTGGCCAACAAATCCAATGGCGCTTTTACTCAGTACGACGATATTGTCGTCACACTTGTTGAAGCGCGCATGGATAGCGTCATTTACGATTGGATCAAACGGCAAGAGCATCGCCTCATTTCCATCGAAAATCGCGTCATTAAAGCGCTGGACAGTATTCGTGACGAAACCGAAGAGCAAAGCGAAGCGCTGGATCGTATGATCGAAACCGTGCTCGAATCGGTGGACGCGCAAATCGGATTCATTACCTTGTACGATTCGGAAAAAGACCGCCATTTGCCCGGCGGCAAAGTGTTGCGCGGTCCCAAACCCATGAGTCAACAGGATTACAAGATGGTCGGCGATTTGGTGCGCCAGGCAAAAGAAACGCATGAATCGTTTATCAAAGATCAGTTGCAAGATTCGGAAATCGAATGCATTCTGGTTGTGCCTATGTTTGTCAGTGGCCGTTTTCTTGGCGCAACGGTGCTCATCAACAAAGATGACGGGACTATTTTTACCATGCAGGATTTGCAGCTCGTGCAATCCGTCACCCGCATCATTGACAATTACATTTTCCAGACCGAGCGCGTCAAACGCTTGAGCCAGCTCATCGGTTCGGAAGCGACCAAAGATGTAGAAGAAGCGTTAAAGGGGCACCGCGCGGACAAGAGCACCGGGCAGCGAATGGAAGTTTCGATGCTGTTTGCCGATATTCGAGATTATAGCAAATTGACCAAAGACATGGACCCGACCACTACGGTTCGTATGTTGAATGATTTTTTCAGCGTTGTAACACCCATTGTTGTGCAGCATGGTGGCATGGTGGACAAGTATGTGGGCGATGAAATTGTGGCCTTGTTCACGCAAAACAGCCCTACCGGCTCGCACGAGCTCCTGGCTGTTGAGGCCGCACTGGCCATGCAAGAAGAGCTCAAATCATTCAACATTGAATGGGAAGCCACGGGGCGCCCGACAATTCAAATCGGTATTGGTATTCACACCGGCGATGTGGTGCTCGGGCAAATCGGCAGTTACGACCGCAAAGATTACACGGCCATTGGCGCCAACATGAATTTTGCGGCGCGTTTGATGAGCGTAGCAAAATCCAAGGAAATTATTATTTCGGAACAAACCTATATGGGGCTCGCTGGCAAAATTACCGCCCGCCGAGCTGGCCCTTTTAATATCAAAGGTTATGGCGAAACCCAAGCCTATCTCATTGAGGGCTATTCACCCGATCAATTTTAGAGGAGCAAATGATCACTCGGGCAACCTATGCAAAAGCGCGAGAACGCGCCAAAGACTATCTGCAGCAAGCAGGAATTCTGTTAACTCCGACAGAAGCGGACACGATTGAAGTGGCAGATTTTGGACTGGATCGACTTGAAGAGATTGGTTTGCAACTGGTTGTGTACGTGAATACGCCGCGCGTGTGTGC
>CAYPZM010000207.1:0-9202 GCA_964414825.1 uncultured Cytophagia bacterium
ACGGATGAATAGATCGGCACCCCCGTATGCACCGATGCGATGCATTTTAGCACACGGGGCTAAGGCGGCGTGGGTAGCGTAAAGTCCTGGTGTGTTTTTCTGTATGTACTAGGGTTTTCATGTTCATTTCTCTCAAAAATTGAATTGAAATATAGACATATAATTTACCAAGCTCAATAAAAAAATGAGTATTCAAGCTATCCAATGATTTGGATAGTGGATCATCCAAACCGGTAATGCTTACGAATATCTTTTTTGATATTCCACGTGCAGCTCATACCTTGCGGAAACTCGACAAAATCACCGGCATTGATTTCCACCGGGGCGCCGCCTTTTGGCGTCACCACGACCTTGCCTTCGAGGATGAGGCAGGTTTCCTTGTCATCGTAATGCCACGGAAATTCGGAAACTTCTTTTTCCCAAATAGGCCAACTTTTTACTCCCAGTTGTTCGAGTTTTTCCTGGCTCGGCTTTTCCACTTTGATGTTCATAACTCACCTCACTTTTGCTGATAGAATTCTTCCAACTGTAATTTATTCAAAAGATTGGAGCTCGATGCCTTTAACGAACAAGTCCAACGTGCTGTTATTTGGCCACGTAGAATCGATTCCGGTAATGGATAATGTTCCAAAACAAAGCTGGATAAAACTCCCACTGCCAAGCCATCACCGGCACCGTTGCAATCGACAACCGGCTGTGGCAAATTAACAGCAGGAAAATAGTCGATTTGGCTTTTTGTTCCTAACGCACAACCGCGGTCGCCCATTCCGCAGACCACGATTTTTTCCGGAAATTCTTGCAAAATCGATTCGATTATTTCGTGCGGTGAATGAAAATTGACCGCGGAAAAAAAGATTATATCGGCGCTTTGTAAAAAATCGTAGCGATACGGATCGTGAATATCCACCACATCTTGCAAATCGCAGGAAACGTTTACACCCAGCTCTTTGGCTATGGGTAAAAGCGCACGCGCCCAATTCGGGATGTGGAAATGCGCCAGTTTACAATGCTGCAGCACCGAACGGCATATTCCCAAATCGGGTTGCAAGTGCATATGACTTTTGCCATCGTAAAAATTTTTGCGCCGACCGTCGGCATAGACAAAATTGATGCTACGACTGGTTCCGGCCTGGTCCGCAAACATCGCCCGTTTGTCGATGCCGTCGTTCTCAAACTCATCGCGTATAAACTGCCCCAATGCGTCATCCCCAACATAGCCGATAAACGCTGTTCTGTACCCCAATTGCGCAAATCCACGCGTCGAATAGCCACCGGCCTGGCCGACACAGTCCAAATTTAACGTATAATTGGATTCATTTTCGGATGGCGGACCGTAAAAATAGACATTCGTATCTACACCCGCATTGCCGATTATTGCCACATCAAATTTTCTTTCCATCCCTTGTTCCTTTCTTTGCGTACCAAATTAAGATGCTCCGGTTATCTTTTCAACAATAAAAATATTTATTCTTTTATGCGAATTGCGTACCTTGGGCCCGATTTTAATTTATCACAGGACAATCATGGATCGATATATTATTGAAGGCAGCGCCAAACTATCGGGTACTGTTACGCCCCAGGGCAATAAAAATGAAGCTCTGCCGGCGCTAGCCGCCTGTTTGCTGACGGATGAACCGGTTATCGTTCGCAACGTACCGCGCATTGGCGATGTGCTCACCATGCTGGAGATTTTGCGCAGTTTGGGTGCCGAGGTCAACGAACTGTCGCATAGCGACTTTGAAATTCGTTGCGCCAACATCCGCGATGCAAATATTGATGCCGAGCAGGCACGCTCATTGCGCGCTGCGATTTTGCTGGCCGGACCGTTGATTACGCGCTTTAATACGGTGCTGCTGCCACCGCCGGGCGGCGATGTTATTGGCCGCCGTCGCTTGGACGACCATTTTATGGCGCTCCATAGCTTGGGTGCCGAGGTACAGGTCAATAAAACCTATTCGTTCAAAACCAAACAACTGCGCGGAGCGGATATTTTTCTGGAAGAGCAATCCGTGACCGCCACCGAAAATGCGCTCATGGCCGCGGTTTTGGCCAAAGGCACCACAACGCTACGTAATGCGGCGTGCGAACCGCACGTTTCCGGTCTCGCCCGCATGCTCAATTCCATGGGCGCCAAAATCAGCGGTATTGGTACCAATATTTTGGTAATTGAAGGTGTGGACCGGCTGCACGGCACCGAGCATACGATCGGCCCGGATTTGTTGGAGATTGGCGGCTATATTGTTCTCGCGTCCATTACCAATTCCGAAATCACGATTAACAATGTGAATTCGGATGAGCTGCGCGTGATTCGCTCTACCTACCGCAAACTCGGTATTGATTTTAGCGTGAACGGCAACCAGGCCGTGGTTCCGGCTGAGCAGCAATTGGTCATTCAACCCGATTTTGCCGGCGATATTCCCAAAATTGATGACGGCACCTGGCCGGCGTTCCCTACGGATTTGATGAGCATTCTCATTGTGGGCGCTACGCAAGCCACGGGCACAGTGTTGTTTTTTGAAAAAATGTACGACGGTCGTATGTTTTTTGTCGATCACCTTATTGGCATGGGCGCGCGCATTGTGCTGTGCGATCCTCACCGAGTGGTGGTTGTAGGGCCGTCCCAACTGTACGGCAACCAGGTGACCAGCCCGGATATTCGCGCCGGAATGGCTCTTGTCATTGCCGCGCTTTGTGCTAAAGGCACCAGCACGCTGTTCAATATCCGCCAAATCGATCGCGGTTACGAACATTTGGAAACCAAACTGCAGCAACTGGGTGCCGATATTCAACGAATTCGAGATTAGACTTTCAACCGACACATTTTCATGACCAACATAGAATTTCCTCCACAATTTAACATTCAACGCGATGCTTTGCTCGCAACATACACCAATATTGGCATTGGCGGACCTGCGGATTATTTGAGTGTGGTCACCGACCAAAATGTATTTGTAGAGCTGTACCGCTTTTGCCGCGAACAGAATCTGCGTTTTCTTGCCATTGGTGACGGCACAAATATTTTTTTCCCGGAAGATGGCTATCGCGGACTGGTTGCTGTAATAAAATTTGACCGCGTCGCCACAGTCACCAAACATGCTGTCGTGGCCGAGGCCGGCGCCACGCTCGACCAAATTCGGCATCTTTGCATAAACGAGGGATTAAGCGGATTTGAATTCGCTTCGGGCATTCCTGGAACGATTGGCGGCGCCATTTACGGCAACGCTGGCGCCTATGGCAACAATGTGGGTGAAATTTTATCGCGCGCCAAAATTCTTACCGGTGACGGTCGGGTTGAATTTGTAGAACCGGACTATTTTAAATTTTCTTATCGCCATTCCGAGCTCAAAGTGAATCCGGCTATTGTGTTGCAGGCGGAATTTCAGCTTGCAAAGGACGATCCTCAAAAGGTCAAGGATCGATGCGACGAGATCATAACCATCCGCACGCGCAAACTGCCGCCGTCCGAGATTAAAACTGCGGGTTCCTGGTTCAAAAATATTAAAGATGAATTTGGAAATGCCACAGCAGCAGCCCGATTTTTAGAGGCGGTCGGCTCAAAAAGCACGCGAGTGGGTGATGCGGCTGTGCATATCAAGCATGCGAACATTTTTTATAATCGGGGAAAAGCCACCTCTACGGACATGTTAAAACTCGAAGAAATTTTGCGGCAACGCGTTGAAAAAAGTTTTGGTATCCGGCTGGAACGGGAAGTGATGTTTTTGAAATAAGGCCATTTTCAAACCGTTGAGGTTTATTTCCGCACGCTTTTCAGGCGTGCTGAAACGTATAAAATTGCCGCTATCAAACCTTTATCACCTCGGTCAATTTATCAAAAAACTCTTGCGGCGTTGTGCAATCGTTGGCCATTTTTTCCATAGGGCACATGCCGGTATGATCGCGATTGACAATATAGGGGATGGTACGCTCGGCATAAAGCTCGATATTTGCCGGTTCCAACACTTGCTTTGCCGTTTCGCTGGCCAGCGGCGTGATGACCGCTTTGACGCCGCCCAGAGCGCACAACAGCGCCGCAGCGCGCCCCACAATTTTGTCCACCACCACCGCATCCTTTAGCTCGTCTCGCCGTTCGGACAAACAGAGAAACAATGGTTTCAGCATGGGATCATACGATTCAAAAATCGTCGAGCCATTTTTTTCAATATGAATGGAAAGTGATTTATCTTTCAAATCCTGAATTTTAGTCTGCCAATCGGTCATTCGTTCTCCGTTGTTTCTATTTGTGTGTTCAGTGTAAAATCCTAACGATTTTTCTGACAGGCCAGACGAACTGTTGAAAAATCCTGTCAGGGTTGATGTTGATCAATGTATTGTACAAGCCATCTGCTAATATACCTACATTTAGATAAGCTTAGGTGGAAAACCCTGACAGGGTTAGTCTTTCAACAGTCTCGACAGGGTTACATAATTACATCATACAGTGACATAACTTTCACTTTTTCACAAAACTGCTCCACCGACATTTTAGTGCTCACCGAGCAGTGGATGGCTTTGCTCTCATTTGGCAGCAAATCAAAAAAATTGTCGCTAAAGTGATGCTCTACTTGTTCAACTTTGAGGTAAACATGTCGCGCCAGTACCGGCGATTTGAGTTGCAGAAAAAAACCCTGTTTTTGTTTGCGGCATTCCCATTTTATGGTTGGCTTGGGAACCTGCAGGTTTTTGGGCGCCTCAAAAAACAGTATATTTCGCGACAATTCGTTTGTCGAGTTTAACAAACGACACACCAGAAAACAAGTTCCGCGATTAAACTCGCCAAATTGCTTCAAGGAAAGAGAGGACATCATTTCCCGGCTAAAGGGCGGTATCGAAATCGGTGTTTCGGATTCAAACACGGTGTTTGCATCAAACGATAACAATTGGAACGCGAGAGTCGCATCAAGCTTTTTCGGGGAATTGGACACGACGAACACATCCACGTTATTCTTATTCAAAACCGGCGAGACCAAAATCGGAGCAAAAAAGCGCTTGGCGTAATAATGCAGCGCTTTCCAGGTGCCGTAATAATCTATGCTGGACCATGAGGCCACGGGCCAGCAATCGTTTATTTGCCAATACAAGGCTCCGCTGTTTTGCGAAATTCGACGAAAATGCTCGGTTCCGAGTTTAATGCCTTCCGCCTGGACAATTTGGCTAAGATACAAAAATGATTCAAAATCCCTGGGTTCGGGATAATCGCGCAGCATATAGTCGCGAATGAGCTGATTGCCGCGCTCGTGTTTTTGATGTTGCAGCATTACCGGGGATTCGATAGCATAATCCCCAGGTTCGGCAAATCGCCTCACCGAGTCGAGAAGCGGAAATGATTGAAAACCATACTCGCTCATAAAACGCGGAAACTGCCTGGCGTACGATTCAAACGGCTCGGCAGAATGCCACACACCCCAATAATGCATATCGCCGCGCTTGGGCGAGTTGGAATCCTTGACTTCAAAATTTGAGCTGGGCGAACTGGGCCAGTAAAGCCGTGTGGGATCGTAAGTTTGGCAGACATTGGGCAGCACATGGGAAAACAGGATGCTGTATTCATCCCAAAGTTTTGCCGGGTACTCGTCTTTTAGGCCCCAAACCTTCCAACCCCACTCGATTTCGTTATTGCCGCACCACAACGCCAACGAAGGATGATTGCGCAAGCGGATGATGTTATCGATGGCCTCAAGCCGCACACTTGCCAAAAACGACTCATCCGCCGGATACATAGCGCAGGAGAACATAAAATCTTGCCACACCAAGATTCCCAGCTCATCGCACAGCGAATAAAACTCATCATTCTCGTAAATACCGCCTCCCCATACACGCAACATGTTCATATTAGCCTGTTGGCACGATTGCAGCAGGTGGCGATACTGTTCTTTTGTAACGCGGCTGGGAAAGCTGTCTGCCGGAATCCAATTGCCTCCCTGGGCAAAAATCGGCACATCATTGATGACAAACTGAAAACTTTTGCCATCATCATCTTTTTGCTGAAGCACCTGCACTGTGCGAAGGCCAACCCGCTCCGTATGTTGATCTTCAATTCCGTGGTCACCGTGCAAACCCAGTTCAAGCGTGTACAACGGTTGCTCTCCATAGCCGTTTGGCCACCACAATTGCGGCTCGGGAATTTCCAGATCAGCCGTTATTTGATTGTGGCCAACGTGCAAAACAGCTTCAGCTTTATGAGGCGGAAATGCTTTATTCGGATGGGTTATGGTCAGCTCGGCCTGAAAAAAAGAGAGCGACACGATCTCAAAATTCAACTGCAAGCGCGCCATTTCGGATGTCAATTCTTGTTGCACCACCTGAACCGACTCGAACCGAGCTCCATCCCAGGCCACAAGCTTTACGGGCCGCCAAATGCCGCAGGTGACCAATCGCGGCCCCCAATCCCAACCAAAATGGTAGGGTGCCTTGCGCGTAAAGGGACTGGTTTTTTCACCGGCATCGTTAATGGCCGGATATGCGAAATTTTCAACTTCCGGCAACATTCGTTCAATGGGCGAATCGAATACCAGGCGCAAGGTGTTTTTGCCTTTTTTTAATTCCTCTTTGACATGCAAACGCCAGGTGTGAAACATATTGTCAGCAGAAAGCAGTAATCGCTCGTTGAGGTAAACATCGCAAAATGTATCCAGACCTTCGAAAATCAAATCAATGGCGTCGTGCTGAAGAAACTCGGCATCCACCTCAAACTTTGTGCGATACTCCCATTTTTTATAGCCAATCCATTGCACATCGGTTTCGTTATCGCGAAAAAACGGATCCTCGATAACATTATTTTGCATCAAATCCGTGTGTATGCAGCCGGGCACTTGGGCGAGTTTCCATTCGCCCTGGTATTTTTGGCGGAACGTCCAATTGTCGAGCAACTCTATGGTTTTCATGGTTCTCCCTTTATTGGAAAGCGCAATATAATTGAAATTTAGGCGGGGCGCAATGTTATTTTCAATTTTCCTCGTTGCGCCATTCGGACGAATGTCCAAGTACATTCTCCGTCCGTGACAAATGTCACCGACGATCAGGAGTCATTCGGACGAATGTCCGAGTGCATTGCCCGTCCGTGATGGATATCACGGACAATCCGAACCTACGATCGCACCGGATATTCATCCGGTGCGCAAAATGGATGTAGAACATTCGTCCGAATAACATTCAGCCACTTTAGGACAAATATCCCAAGCCGTTGCCCATCCGCAATCACAGACGCTTCAGCCTGCACTTTTCATTTGTTAACAACTCTTTACTGGATTTTTAATCATGAAATGATTAAAGTTAAAATCGCAGATAGAACAAAACTAAAGGATGTCAACCATGAGACGCTTGTTAGGATTACCTGTTAGGTCAAATGACCGCTACCCTGCTTGAGGTTGACACTCAGTTTCCAAAGTCTTATTTTGGGAGCTCAAACAAGCGAGGTAGACTATGGCCAAGAGAAATTTACTGTTAAACAGACTGCAATCAAAGACACAAGTATTCCGTTTCAGTACACGTTTAAACACACATTACAACTTGTCGTTAGCAGCATCTGAACTTTTATCAAAGGAGATTCTGGAAGAAGTTTCAAATTCTTCAAAAGAAACACTTCATGACGGCCAGATATGGTATACTGCCGTTCATAAAGATGAACCAGCAGGCAAGTCATTAGCGAAATGCCGCAAAGTCCGGGTTAAATTGACACTGCATCATCCGGATGATTTCGATACTAATGATACTCGTTCTTTGAAATCAAGATTACTCCTTCGTCTGCCATGGCAAGCCATAGATCAGGACGCCGCACTAACGATTGAAGACTTGTCTCGCATCCTTTTTACCAGCGAAAAGACAATACGACGTATCCTGGCCGAGTATCGTGCACAAGACATCTTTATTCCTATTCGCGGTTATTATAAAGATATCGGACCCGGCACCACCCACAAGTCGCAAGCCGTTCGATTGTATTTGAAGGGTTTTTCACCGTCAAAGATCGCTAATGTGCTGGGTCATCATATCAACTCGATCGAACGTTATCTAAATGACTTTTGCATTGTTATGATGGGCAGGGACGAAGGCTACAGCACCGCACGTATAGCCCGCAACTGCAAGATGTCCGAGCGTCTGGTGAAAGAATATCAAATGCTCTATGATGAATATAAGGACAATGCTGATTATCAGGTCCGGTTGAATCTGCTCAAGGATCGTTTGGCCTATCTTTTGAAAAAAAAGAATCAGGAGGCGTGATGAGTGAGAAAAAGAAACGCCTGTTGGCCAAGTCAGTTTACAATACAGTACAGCAGAAGTCTTTAGAAAACATGATCAAACGCGAGCTGGTTCTCAACTACGGCTATGATAACAAAGTTGCCATCGCCGAGAGTCTTGCTTCTCGCATTATGCAGTTGCTCGATGACTATGCACCGGACAAAGAGAGTATCAAGCCGTTTCAACTATTATGGGTCGGCGTTGATCAATACGACCAACCGGGACACGGCAAAACCCTGGCACAAACGGCACAAAAGACCATTGTGGTTGATCTGTGGACAAAAGAAGAACTCGACCTTTTAGCGAACGGTTCAAAACCTTCATCGTTATTGCCGGGCCGAGTCGCCAGAATCACAAAGCAGGCATTAAAGCAGGAAGCCGTTCTTATCCAAACCGACCTCGCTTTAATGTTGGGAGTGTCGGTGGCATCCATTCGCAAAGCTATTGACCTGTGGCAAAAGCAGCGTAATGAAATCTTGCCGCTCCGAGGAACGGTTCACGATATGGGCATGACATTCAGTCACAAACGACTGATCGTTGAGCTGCACTTGAAAGGTCTTTTCACCTCGGAAATCGCACGAATTTCTGATCATGATCCGCAAAATGTCGACCGATACGTCGATGATTTTGAACGTGTGCTCGAGTTCGCTCGAGAAGAGGCGCCAAACTACAAGATTGCATTTTTCACCGGCATGTCCGAACGGCTCATCAAAGAGTATCAAGATATTATCAAAGAACACAAATTACTGGAAAAGGAAAAGTCTAAAACATAACTATTTCATTTTTTTGCTTGGCGGTTTTGTCGACACGAAATGAGGATCAAAATCAAGACCGAGTCCCGCGTTTCTCAGCGGGACGAGCCGAAGGGAAGCCTTGATTTTGACCGCAATGGAGTGTATCTTTTCCAGCCAAGCATAAAAGTGAAAATCCATCAATAAGATCATGGGTAGTGGTCAGGTGACCGTATTAC
>CAYPZM010000208.1:0-9188 GCA_964414825.1 uncultured Cytophagia bacterium
TTTATTTTCATGACGGAAGACGATGGGACGAAAATGATAATCCGGTTGTATTCAACTATGGCTTTACCAATAGCGATCTTGGCGACCCGGCAGATATCAATGCACCGGCTGCCGTGACACATCAGTTTACAGCGCCACAATATTTTACATTGTATTGGATTGATAAACCTGAAAAATCAGATCCTGGTGAACCCGACCATATGAATATTGTGGACAAGGCAAACCGTGGGGCCGGTGGTCCGGAAAACCGTAATCCGCAGTTTGAAAGTGATCCGTTAGATTGGTCATATGGGGCAATAACCTATGATCAGCCAAAGCCGGAAACAACAGAAGAAGGTGATCCAATCCCGGGAGGTCAACCACGGACAAAATATGACAGAAATCCGGTTTATATTAATGCCACCGGTCCTTATAGTATTGTTCCGGGTGAAACCAAAAAATTCGTATATGTTGTTGCAGCCGGTATGATGGATATGGAACAGGTTGTTGCCGGTGGTAAAGAAAATGAAGCCAAATTGATTGAGGGCAAAACGCACCTTTGGGAGAATGTTGACGCGGCATTAGAATTGTACAACAATGATTACAAATTACCGCACCCACCATTAACTCCTACAAATGGTATGGGCACACTGGAATTGACATCCCTGCCGGGCTCAATTAAAATTCAATGGCCTGAATTTCCGGATAATTATTTAGACCCGGATTATAATGTCAATGATTTTGCCGGTTACCGTGTCTATCGGTCTACATTTTTACAAGACGGACCCTGGAAGCTTTTGGCAGATATTAAAATAGGGGAAGAAACAATAGAAGGCGGGATGGTCACTTTTATTAATGAAGGTCTGAATCCCGGCAGTCCCTATTACTATGCGGTTTCTACCTATGACACCGGGCACAACTCCCCCTGGCCGCCGGACCCGTCGGTTACTAGTTTACCTTCGTTGGAAAGTGGGTTGGTGAACGCAAATGATGTCCCTGCATACGCTTTCTGGCCATCGAATGATGATTTCTCTGATGAAGTGCTGGTTTACCCCAATCCCTTCCGCTTACACAGCGGAATACCCGATTTCCGTTGGCGTGTCGATTTTGTCAATATACCAGGAAATTGTAAAATCAGGATCTATACTCTAAATGCTGACCTCGTAATTGAAATGGAACACGATGATGGGAGTGGAGATGCTTCATGGATAAAGTCTACAACTGAAGATGGCAGGACTGCAAACATTAATTGGATGGTAACTCAGTATAATCAATCTATCAGTCCGGGTATTTATTTTTTCCAGGTTGAAAATCTTGTAGCCGGGCATGAAGGTGAAATTAAATCTGGAAAATTTGTCATCATTAAATGATTTTCCTGTACCTCTTCCAACGTAGGAGAATGTATTATGAGAATTAAAATAAATCTGGTATTCATTATACTCTTATTTACCTTTCTTGTGAATGTGGATCTGTGTGCTCAATTTAATCAAGATCCAAGACTTGATCCGCCTTCGTTTAACAGAGTAGGTAAGAGCGGATGGCAATTTCTGCACCTTCCTACTGTTGCCAGAAATGCGGCATTAGGTGGCATTAAATGTGGATTAACAAACAATAGCGTTACCTCTCTATTTGCAAACCCGGCAAATTTGGTTGATATTAAAGGCACGGAAGCTGCATTTACACAAATGGATTATTTGGTTGAAACGACTTTTATCACAGGCGCAATTGCCAGAAATTTCAACAAATGGGGAGTGTTTGGCTTCCACTTTGCCAATTTTAGTGCCGGTGATATGATCCGAACTGAAAATAGCTGGGATGCGAACAATGGTGTCGTAGACAGATCCGGAAACCTGGGAACATTTACCGCAGGGGATTTGCTTTTAGGTCTCTCCTATGCTCGTTCAGTAACGGATCGTTTATCCATTGGTGGTAACGTTGCCTATATACAGGAGAAACTTGATGATGTTCAGATTGAAAACTGGAAATTTGATTTTGGAGTCTATTTTCAAACAGGTTTCAAAAGCCTGAGGTTTGCACTCCTGGCCCGAAATTTAGGTCCGGATACGCAATTTACAGGTTTTAACGAGTTATATGGCAGACCTGATATGGTGAAGATGCCCGTAGACTTTTTTGTTGGTATTGGTTATGATCTCATAGGTGGGTCTGATTCATCCTTGCACACGTTGAGCAGCTTTTTGGAATTATCGCACCCAAATGATGCACCTGAACGTACTCATTACGCCATGGAGTATATCTACATGAACTTGTTTGCATTAAGAGGTGGCTACAAGTTCAATTATGATGAGCAAAGTTTTACGTTGGGTATGGGTTTAAAATTCGATATTGATAAAATCAATGTAAAATTCGATTGGGCATATATGGATTATAACCAATTGGAAAATGTCAATATGTTTACATTAGGATTTGGATTTTAAGCAGAATCTCTTGTATTAAATCGCGGATTTATTCATTTGATGAATAGTCCTTGAAATTCATACCAATGTGTGCTTTAACCTCCTTTTCCAAGTCCTTCCTCTGTATGTGTTTCAGAGGAAGGACTTGGTAAGCAGGAAATTCTGTACTATGCTATTGAAAATAATAAAAAAAGGGCAAACCTATGGATGGTTTTGTTAAAAACATTTATCTTATTATGCTGTTGCTTATTTTTCCAACCATAGTTTGGGGGCAGGAAATTGTTGCGCAGGGTCATTTCCCGGATATAGCTGCAGACAAATTTGGTGATCTTCACCTTGTGTATGGTCGAAATGATACATTGTATTATAAAAAATATGATGTGAGTGAAAAATCCTGGAGTCATGAAATTTCACCATTGAATGTGTATATCCAAGCTCCTAATAATTTTGGGATAAAACGTTCGGATCCTGATATAGTGGTTGATAGCGCGGGCAATCCCTTTATTTTTGCAGGCTCTGATTTTGTATATTTAAAAAATGGCAAATGGGTGAGTAAACGTCCACATGAACGGTTAATACGCGATACGGAAATCGCCATTGATGCCAATGATAATATCTACCTTGTACATCGTGGAGGGAATAATGGAGGCTATTTGGGTCTATTGAAATTTACTCCCGGTATTGAAGAGTGGCAAGCACTAACCGACCCCGATTTCGAAAATTTGGGAAGAAATGATCATGTCTATGCTGATATTGCTACATGTCCGGTAACAAAAAGTCTGTACGTGATCCAGCGCCATGCCGTTCCTAAAAAAGTGACCTGCAATATCTCTAAAGATGGCGGGCAAACCTGGAGACATGAGGGGATTTCTGATATTGAACCTGAAAGTCCTCATATTGTTGTGGACACCAACGGTAATGCCTATGCAACTCTCGGAGATGGGACATTTTATGTTCGAAACAATGAGCACAATTGGGTGAGTGAAGGCAGAGTTGTGACTGCTGAAAAACGTGAGCAACCCGAATTATCTATAGATGTGAATTCCAATATATTTTGTGGGTGCTGGGGTGGCAAGTACAACATTAGGGTGGATGGCACATGGATTGGCGAGAAAATATTTGAACCCGTCACAAATCGTGCGCTTTTAGGCTATATCGAGTTTGTTAGTTCAGAGACATCAACCTATCTCGTTTGGGAAGAAGGGAACGAAGGAACCGGAGATTCAGGTATGACAAAGGATTCCGTTCTTCTTGTCGCAAAAATAAATACAGAAGGATCGATACAACCACTGCTCAAACAACAAAGGAAGAATTGATATGAGAAAGTTAAATATCCAAAGTTTGCTGCTATTGTGCGTTATCGTTTTTCATTCAATGCTCATGGCAGGCCAGTATACGTTTTCAGTTAAAGGAGAAAAAACCTATTTAAATGATCAGGAGATCATTGTGAAGGGGCTCCGGTTGTCAAATGCGTTGATTTCGGATGAATCAACCCATCAAACCATTGCCTATTTGGATACCTTTAAATATTACGGTATGAATACCATAAGCGTCTTTTTTATGGGCTCCCGGTTTGGAGACATAAAAGGATATAACGAGGACGCGACGTTAAATCCTGTGTATGCAGAGAGAATGGCACGAATCATCAAAGCAGCCGACCAGCGTGGGATGATTGTATTGGTCGGGTGTTTGTATTGGTCAACCTCGGCGGCAAAGTGGGAAAGCTGGGAACAAAAAGATGCCAACAAGGCTGTTGCCAATACAGTGGCCTGGCTCAAAGACTATGATTTTAAGAATGTATTTGTCGACGTGGATAATGAAGGTATGGCGCACAGGGGTAAAGGTTTTGATGTGGGTGAATTGATAAGAGCGGGAAAAAAGGTCAATCCGGATTGCATTATGGCTTCAAATTACCATGGCGATCCCATACCGGAAGAGGATCTCCGAATCCATTTTAGTAAAAAAATTGCTGGAAAACCCTATATCGAATCGGAAGGTACGCCTACCAATGCGCCTGGCGGGTATTGGGGTACCTATAGCAAAAGGGATGGATATTATAATTACATCAACATTGGTGTGTACACCAGAGAAATGAAAAAGAACCAAATCTCAATATCAAAGCAGCATTTTGATAATGGTGACGGATACATGCTGGCCTCCACATGGCTGCAATGTGTTGAACCGTACGGCCCCAATCAACGTCCCGGTGGATATGGCTATAAAGTCGATCCCGGAATACGCTGGTGGTTGGAATTTGTACAGGACAACTATGGCCCCTATATTGAACCTGCCTTGCCGGGAACCCCTGTCTATGAAGAAAAAAATGGCACATTGAGTATTGAAGCCGAAAGTTTTATCAAAACAATCGACCGCAAACCTGCGGGTTTTGAAAATGTGCATTCCTGGCAAATAAATAATGATAAATCGGGATTTTCCGGTGACGGTTTTGTTCAAATTTTACCGGACGAGTATTGTGAAGGATGTGACGGCCCGCGCTCGCCGCGAGATGCGTCCGGAGCCGAACTTGTTTGGAGAATAAAAATTAATACGGAAGGAATTTATCACATCTGGATTCGGGGGATGAGCATGGGGGGAGAATCAAATGGCTGCCATATTGGAGTAGATGGAGTGTTACCCTATATGGGGCCCGGGTCTAATATCAGTGGGTTTCGTCCTCATAACGAATGGGTGTGGGAGAATAAATATAAACACGATGCACAACAACCCAAACTATTTTTAAGCAAAGGCGAACATACGTTGCATTTATGGCAGCGGGATGACGGATTCCGATGTGACAAAATAGTACTCGTAAATGATAAAAGTTTCAAACCTGTGGGTACGGGTCCGGATATGAGTATAAAGAAAAATAAATAATCTATACTGATTACTTGATTAGCTCAGAACGAGTCACCGTTCCCGCGCTAAAGCAAGCGGTGAGGGAACGGTCAATTAGTTTTAAAGGATCGAATCGTCGATTCAATCGATAACAAAATTCAGCCAGATAATACTGGAGGTGTTTTGCACTTACACCGTGATGCGTTTCTCGTAAAACACCTTTTGCAATTGGCGGTTATCGTGTGAGCCAGGGCAATAATTCCGAGGCTCTCCTGGGATCACCAATAACGACCTTTTCATGCTTGCAGCCTTGTTTTTTGACAGCGTTGTAAGTCGACCATCCGCACGTCTTCATTGTCGAGCCCTGTTTTACTGTATTTGTTGCCTTGTTTATAATGTTGTCGCCATCAACCTTTGGCACAGCTTTTATTGCTGCAAATACTGCTTTTCGTCGGATGAATATATGAGACCGGTATTAATGGCTGCAAAAACAGGCAATCTTGAGTTAATCAGGAATGTTGGGTAAGATTTTGTTCAAAATAAGGGATAAGACAATGCGTAATCTGCGTACTTTTTTGAAATTGTGGATGTTTTTATTTTGTTGTGTGTGCTTTTTCAATGCACAGGCAAAAACATTAACAATTAAAGGGGAACGGTTTTTTCTAGATAACAAGCCTTTTGAAATGTTGGGATTGCGCACAGCAAGTGCGACCCAGTCGGACCAAATAACAGAACATCTCATTGCTCAATTGGACGATTATGTCTCTGTTGGGCTCAACACAATCAACGTTTATATACAAGGATCATCCGGGGGATTTAGCGATCCGTTCAATGCCGATGGTACAAAATTGGATGATGCCCATAAAGCAAGATTAATCAAAATTATTAATGAATGTGACAAAATATCCATGGTTGTTGTGGTGGGGATTTTTTATCAGCGTGTGTTCCAATCCCAAAATAATCATATTCGTAATCTTGCTGATAAACAAGCAATTTTTAATGCGGTTACAACCGTAACGGAAATGTTAAAACCTTTTGATAATGTGATCATAAATATTGCAAATGAGCAAAGTTCATTCAGGTATAAGGATTTTAAAAAATTTGATATTCGAAACCCGGAAAATATTATTGAGCTCTGTAAACATGTAAAAGAAATTGACAGCGACCGACTGGCAGGGGGCGGTGGGTACAATGAT
Source organism: uncultured Cytophagia bacterium (assembly GCA_964414825.1). GTDB lineage: Bacteria > Zhuqueibacterota > Zhuqueibacteria > Residuimicrobiales > Krinioviventaceae > CAYPZM01. The sequence goes on from CAYPZM010000208.1 coordinate 6,425, forward strand.
GAATATAATATTATTATTGGCAAGTCTGATTTTGTTAATGTTTTGATGTTCGACACGGAGGCTGTTGATGTAAACAATGGCCGCAGCAGCGGCTGGCATTATGACCATTTTAGGGAAAATGGTGTATTAAACAAACCCCTTGTGAATGTAGAAACATTTGGAGCCTGGACAAAAGCGGCAATGCCCCCGGGAGTATTCAATGACAGATTAAAATCAATTCATCTACAAGAAATTGATGATATGAAAGCAAAGCCCGGCCTTTATGTACATCTACATAGCAATCCCTGGTGTCAGGGACCGTCGATTGGCGATTACCGTATTCACTATGAATTGGGTGGTGATGGTAGTGAGGAAAATCCCGGTATCCGGTGGTGGTTTGAGTATGCGCAATCTCCCGAAAAAACATCCGTTCTGACCTTGTATGCAAACAACGATTTTGACCTGGAATTGCCCGATATGGCCCCATTTTATGTTGATCGAAGAAAATGGAGTGGGTATGTCGCTATTAATCCCATGCAATATGAAGACCAATGGGGTGGAGCAAGCGCTGTTTTTCAGGGAGTTGCAGGAAAGTATAATGTAGAACTTTTATCCAGTCCGGAAATTGATGGTCAATCCTCTTATGCATTTTTTGTGAATGATAAAAAACAGGGTGAATTTACTCACGAATTGATTACAACACGAGAGCAGGAAAAAGCCGTATCACATGTATGGAAGGATATAAGCCTGGACAAGGATGATGTCCTTAAAGTAAGAGCAAAATCGCATTCGAATAAATTAATCCCGGAAGAAGGCGCCCCTGGTGGATTTGCATGGTCAAGGGCACGATGGAGCGCGTTAAAATTTTACCCAAAAGCCTATGGCCAACTACCCGATTTATCAATGATGGATAATTCTAAAGAAAAATATGGGCCCGTAACACTGGCTCCTGGTTCTGTAAAAGAAATAGGATTTGGCAACAGGCCCGATATTGCGGTGGATAAATCAGGAAACCTCCATTTAGTTTATGCGCGTAATCAGGTATTGTATTACAAAAAATGGGATGCCGCCAGTGAAATGTGGCGTGAGGAAGAGCAAACAAGCATCGTTATGGGAAATAACAAATCGTATGTAACTCGTGCCGATCCCGATATTTTAATCGGCAGCAATAACGAAATTTATGTCATGTCCTGGAATGACTTTGCAGTCAAAAAAGGTAATGAATGGATTCATATCTCTCCAACTCGGGATAGCAATTACCGGGATACAGAGATGGCAATTGATAAAAATGATAACATTTATCTCATAAAACGCGGTGGATTTACCGGCGGAAATCTGGGTGTACAAAAATTGGCAAAAGGCGCAACAGAATGGATGATACTTGCTGATCCTGATTCGGATATTGATCTTGCAGGAATCAGCGATCATGTATATCCCGACATTACCATAGATCATCACAATAATATTCATATCGTACGCCGTCATGGACCGGGCAATACGACTTTTTATCATTGTTCTCAAGATGGAGGTAGAACCTGGACGCACAGCGTGGTTTGTGAGGATGAACCGGAAGGCAGTTTTATTGAAACCTTGTCTGAGGGTACTGTTATCGTGACCGAAGGTCATGGCAATGTTTATCGCCTCGATAACTGTAATTGGAACCATGAAGGACAACAAATTCCCTGTGAGGCAAGAGATTATCCCGAGTTGAGTGTTGATAACCAGGATAATGTTTACAGTATCGCCAATGCTTTCAAATACAATATCCGTAAAGACGGCAAATGGGGTGAACCACGTCAATTGTTTGGATTGACCAATACCAAAATTGGCTATGTCGAGTCTGCTGGTGGAGATGATTTTACTTTTGTGGTTTGGGAGGAAGGAAACGAGTGCTTTATTGATGAGAATTCTTCAATCAAGCCCCCACCGGTCAAGATTTTCATTGGCAAATTAACAGTGGATGGTACAGTAACTGGATTTTGAAATTGAATTCGAATATTAAAAAAATAGTAATAACCCTGCTTTACAAGTTGATTTTAACAGGCCGGCAGGTTCTGAGGAAATAACTAGTCAAGGTAAATAAAACTTTCTGTAAATTAAAAAGTTACAAAGAACGGATAAACTATGAATACCAAAAACATGCATTTCGTCATTTTCATCCTGCTCATTACGGTTTCTTTCGTTTACTCTGATGTAGGAATATGGGACCGTTTTGAAACATCAATGAGTAACACCAAAGATTACGAGGATCCCTACAGGGATACCGCACTTTATGTAACCTATACCCGGCCTGATGGCAGCACAATCCAATTCTGGGGATTCTATGACGGGGACAAAACCTGGACGATCCGGTTTATGCCGGATATGCTGGGTAACTGGAAGTATAATGCCACCTTTTCTGATGGCCAACCAGGCAAAAGTGGCAGCTTTAACTGTGTTCAATCTAACCTGCCTGGAATGATCTCCCAGGATGAAGTGAATCCCATATGGTTTGGTTACAAGGGTGGCAACCATATGCTTATGCGCAGTTTTCATGTTGGAGACCGCTTTTTTGCAGCAAACTGGCCGGCCAGCAGCCGGAAAGCCTTTCTGGATTGGACCCAGGAACAAGGTTATAACACTCTCTCAATCGGCAGCCACTACCTGAATCGTGATGCGGATAGCCGGGGAAGAGGCTGGGATACTCCGGATCTGTGGGACAATGAATCAGGAAAACTAAAAGATGCTGAATATGACGAGATGGAAGTCATTCTTGATGATCTGGCAAAAAGAGGGATCATCGTCC
>CAYPZM010000209.1:0-9120 GCA_964414825.1 uncultured Cytophagia bacterium
AAATGCATCTGGCGCTGGCGTCGTCCGAAACCAACAAAGATTTCAAGCCCGAGGCGTTTTCAAAACTGTATCAGCGCTCTTTGTACCAGGCGCTGCGCAGTAATGCGGTGCGAAATTTTCAAACTCTGGAAAAAAGTATAAAATCTATTTCCAAAGAGCACCAAGAGCTGGCCAAGGAGGTTTTGAGCTCAAAACAGCAGCTCGTGCAAATGTTGCGGCAAATTGCCGATATCAAAATATCCGCATACAAGATTCGCATCCACGGCGATTACCATCTCGGCCAGGTGTTGTTTACGGGCAAAGATTTTATCATCATCGATTTTGAAGGCGAACCCCTGCGCGCCACCAGCGAGCGCCGCTTAAAATATTCGAGCTTTCGCGATGTGGCCGGACTCATGCGTTCGTATCATTATGCTGTGTATAATGGACTGTTTCGCCAGGCGTCGGTGCGCAAAGAAGATGTCGAACGCCTGGAAACCTGGGCCGAACCGTGGTACCGCGGCGTAAGCGGCGTTTTTCTAACCGCCTATTTGGAAACTGTGGGCGATGCCGCCTTTGTGCCGAAAAATAAAGATGAACTGCAAATTTTATTAAATGTGTTTTATGTGGACAAGGCACTTTATGAGCTCGGTTACGAGCTCAACAATCGACCGGATTGGATCCTCATCCCGCTCAAAGGTATCAAGATGATTCTGAACGAATAGTCGGGGCGATAATCATAACCATTGAAGTGAAACCATGATAAATTTAGTCAAGATCGGCGCCTACACGTGGGAAAACAGACAGTTTTTTTCCGTATGGGCGCCGTCTCGCAAAAAAATGTCCGTGCGTCTGTTTGGAAACGAGACTACCGATTTGCCCATGCACCAAGATGAATTTGGGTATTGGCGCGCCGAATGTGATCTCCTGGAGCCAGGAACGCGATATTTATTTGTTCTGGATGGCGAGGTGGAACGACCCGATCCGGCGTCTCACTGGCAGCCGGAAACCGTGCATGCGGCATCACAACTTGTCGACCACGCGTCGTTTTCCTGGAGTGATTTTAGCTGGCAGAGCATTTCATTGCAGGATATGGTTCAGTACGAGCTGCACGTCGGCACGTTTACACCAGAGGGTACATTTGAAGCCATAATTCCGCGGCTGGACGATCTGCTCGATCTCGGCGTCAACACCATTGAGCTGATGCCGGTGGCGCAATTTCCCGGCTCGCGCAATTGGGGGTACGACGGCGCGTATCCGTTTGCCGTGCAACATTCCTATGGCGGTCCCAAGGGCTTGAAGCGCCTGGTGGATGCCTGTCATCAAAAAGGCATGGCCGTCATTCTTGATGTCGTTTATAATCACCTCGGTCCGGAAGGCAATTATCTGGCGGAATTTGGTCCTTATTTTACCGACAAATATCAAACCCCGTGGGGCAAAGCCATTAACTTTGACGATGCCCATAACGAAGGCGTACGCAATTATTTTTTTCAGAATGCGCTTTATTGGGCGCGTCATTATCACATAGACGCGCTGCGGTTGGATGCCGTGCATGCGATTTATGATTTTAGCGCCGAGCCGTTTTTAAAAGAACTGGCAGAGGTAGTCCGGCAGGAGCTGGTTCGACCATTTTGGCTTATTGCCGAAAGTGATTTGAACGATTCCCGCCTCATTCGTCCGCCCGAGCAAGGCGGTTATAATTTGCACGCGCAGTGGTCCGATGATTTTCATCATTCCACACACAGTTTGTTAACCGGCGAGGACGATGGCTATTATGGCGATTTTGGCAGCCTGTCTCATCTTGCCAAAGTTTTACAGACCGGCTATACCTATACGTGGGATTATTCGTCATTCCGCCAACGCCGGCATGGGAATTCTCCTGTTGGCTGTCCGGCATCGCAATTTGTCGTGTGTACGCAAAATCACGACCAGGTGGGCAACCGTATGCTGGGCGAACGATTATCGGCATTGGTGGATTTTGAATCACTCAAATTAGCCGCCGGGTTGTTAATTTTATCTCCCTTTGTTCCTATGCTGTTTATGGGAGAGGAGTACGGCGAGGATAACCCCTTTTTATATTTTGTCAGTCACGGTGACCCGGATTTGGTGCAAGCCGTACGTGAAGGCCGCAAACGAGAATTTGCGCATTTCAAGTGGGAAAAAGAGCCGCCCGATCCGCAAAGTGAGGAGACCTTTAATCAAAGCAAACTGGACTGGAGCAAGCGGGAATCCGGCGAACACCAAATTTTGCTATCGTTATACAAGGAATTGATTCATTTACGCAAAACTGAACCCGCGTTGTCAAAACCGAGCAAGGACCGCCAATTTTTATGGTTCTCGGAAGAAGATAAAATTTTGATTCAAAAGCGCTGGTTCGAGGAGGACACAACGTTTATGGTTTATAGCTTTAACAATCGCCCCATTACAATGCAATTTTCCCAGGAAGGAAAGTGGCGAAAACTTGTCGATTCCGCCGATTCTGAATGGAATGGCCCGGGCAGCACATTGGCGCCGCAATTGTCAGAGTCGCAACTATTGCATATTTTACCGCGGTCTTTTGCCGTTTATAGTTTGGAGGGAAGTCGTGAATAAATATATCTGCATTCATGGTCATTTTTATCAGCCGCCGCGCGAAAACGCCTGGTTGGAGGATATCGAACTTCAAGACTCGGCGTTTCCGTACCACGACTGGAACGAACGCATCACCGAAGAGGGCTACGGACCCAATACGGCGGCGCGCATTTTGGGCCATGACCGGCATATTATCGATCTCATCAACAACTTTACAAAAATTAGCTTTAATGTCGGACCTACATTGTTGTCGTGGATGCAAGCCAAAAATCCGGAGATTTACGAGGCAATTATCCAGGCGGACAAGGAGAGCCAAAATTTATACTCCGGCCACGGTGCCGCTATTGCCCAGGTGTATAATCACATGATTATGCCCTTGGCTAACAAACGCGACAAGCGCACGCAGGTGCTCTGGGGCATTCGCGATTTTGAAAAACGCTTTGGCCGTTTACCTGAAGGCATATGGCTTTCGGAAACCGCGGTCGACACTGAAACACTGGAAATTTTGGCTGAAGAAAATATAAAATTTACCATTTTAGCGCCATCACAAGCTGGAAAAATCCGTGAAATCGATGAAGAAGAATGGACAGATGTGACCGGCAGCCAGGTCGATCCGCGTCGGCCCTATCTCTGCAATTTGCCGAATGGCAAATCTATCACCCTGTTTTTTTATGACGGTCCGGTGTCGCAAGAAGTAGGATTTAGCAATTTATTGGAGAATGGCGAAACCTTTGCCAACAGGCTGCTCGGAGTGTTCGATGAGAACGAAAACGATCACGCCCAGCTCGTGCATATTGCCACGGATGGCGAAACCTATGGCCACCATCGACCGCATGGCGATATGGCTCTGGCCTACTGTCTCTATCACATTGAATCGAACGAACTGGCCAACTTGACCATTTATGGTGAATATTTGGAGCAGCATCCGCCGGAATGGGAAGTTGAGATTATAGACAATACCTCGTGGAGCTGTTTTCATGGTGTGGAACGCTGGCGTTCGGACTGTGGCTGTAACACTGGCATGAATCAAAACTGGACGCAAGAATGGCGCGCCCCGTTACGAGAGGCGCTTGATGACCTGCGGGACAAGGCTATGCCCATTTTTGAAGACAAAGCATCCAAGCTCCTGCGCGATCCCTGGGCGGCACGGGACGAGTACATAAACGTGATATTGGATCGCTCCGAAGAAAGCATCAAAAAATTTTTTAATCATCATTCTCATGAAACGCTGAATGAAGATCAAATGCAGCACGCACTTAAATTGCTGGAAATGCAGCGTCATGCCATGCTCATGTACACCAGTTGCGGCTGGTTTTTTGATGAAATTTCCGGCATTGAAACCACGCAGGTCATTCAGTATGCCGATCGGGTCATTCAACTTTTAGAAGATCTGAATGAACAATCGATAGAAGAGCCCTTTACCAACATCCTCGCCAAAGCGCCGAGCAATATCAAAGAAATCGGCAATGGCGCCACTGTATACGAACGCTACGTTAAACCTGCGCGACTCGATTTGCTGCGTGTGGGAGCGCATTATGCCATTGCCTCGCTGTTTGAAGAATACGATGAAAAAACGCAGCTTTACTGCTACACGATTGAGCAGCTCGCCTACGATCAATTCAGGGCCGGAAAATTGACCTGCGCTGTGGGCCGAATCCGGGCAAAATCGGATATCACCTGGCACGAACGCGATATCACCTTTGGTGTGCTGCATTTGGGCGGGCATATTTTGAACGGCGGTGTCCGCGAGTATCAGGGCAGTGATGCCTACCAGAACATGCATGACGATATGAAAACCTCATTTTACAAAAGCGACATCCCCGAAGTTATTCGCGCCATGGATGACCATTTTGGCACGCACCATTATACGCTGTGGCATTTGTTCAAAGGCGAGCGTCGCAAAGTATTTGATCAACTCCTGGAGAGCTCCCTCAAGGATATTGAATTTCATTTTCGGCAAATTTACGAATCCGATTATGCGGTGATGCGCGCCATGCATGACATGCAAATTCCGCTGCCTCGGGCTCTTTCAACACCTATGGAATTTATCTTGAACTCTGATCTCAAAAGTCAAATTGAGGCCGAAGAGCTGGACTTTGAAGGCATTCAATCTCTTATCGAAGAATTTAAGCGGCTGAATGTTCAAGTGGATCACTCTATGATCACATTTGTCGCCAGCAATCGCTTGCGCGAGATGATGCGGCAATTTGAAAGCGAACCCGATAATGTGGAGCTTCTCAAAGCCATTCTTCAATTTTTGACCACGCTTAATCCACTGGACCTCAACTGGGATATGTGGTTGGCGCAAAATATCTATTTTACCATGGGCAAGGAGCACTATCCGAAAATGCAAAAACAGGCAGAAAAAGGTGAAAAAACCGCACAACAATGGGTTCAACATTTTGAGCAACTCGAAGAATTATTGCAGGTAAAAGTATCATGATCCCAACCGCCACCTATCGATTTCAATTCACTCCTTCTTTTAAATTCCAAGATGTGCAAAACATCCTGGATTATTTGCATGACCTCGGCATTTCCAGCATCTATGCCTCGCCTATTTTTAAAGCCCGGTCCGGCAGCCAGCACGGTTACGACGTGGTGAACCCCAATGTATTGAATCCGGAATTGGGTTCTGAAGCCGAGTTTGAAAAACTGGTAAAAGAGGCCAAATCGCGAAATCTGGGCTGGCTGCAGGATATTGTGCCAAACCACATGGCATTCGACTCGTCCAACCACATGCTCATGGACATTTTGGAGCATGGCTCCAATTCCCAATATTTCGAGTTTTTTGATTTCACTTGGGAACATTCCTACAGCAACATGAAGGAGAAAATTTTGGCTCCGTTTCTTGGGGAGTTTTATGCCACGTGCCTGGAAAAGGGCGATTTGAAGTTAAAATACGAACAGTCCGGATTGTCTATTCATTATTATGATCATCGGTTTCCCATTCGTCTCAATTCCTACTTGCGAGTGTTTGCGCACAACCTGGAAACGCTGCGCAACGAGATTTCACATTCGCACCCCGATTTTGTCAAGTTGCTCGGCGTTTTTTATGCGATCAAAAACATTTCCACCGACCAAATTATGGACGAACGTTACAGCCAGGTGGCGTTTATCAAAACTATGTTGTGGGAATTGTACTCGAGTAATGAGACGATTCATACGTTTGTTGATGACAATATCACCTATTTTAATGGCACGCCAGGAGACGCTGCCAGCTACAACGCGATGGACGAATTGTTATCTGAGCAGTTTTATCGGTTGGCGTTTTGGAAGGTCGGTACCGAGGAGATCAACTATCGACGGTTTTTTAACATCAATGAGCTCATTTCCGTGCGTGTGGAAAGCGAGCGAGTGTTTCTGAAAACGCACGAGTTGCTAAAACAATTGGTAGCCGAGAATAAAATCACAGGATTGCGCGTCGATCATGTCGATGGCTTGTACGATCCCACACAGTATTTAAAGCGCTTGCGCCGCAATTTTCCGGATGCTTATTTGCTGGTTGAAAAAATCCTGGACTTTGAAAAATGCCCCGAGTTTTGGCCCATCGAAGGCACCACGGGTTACGAGTTTTTGAATAAATTGAATGGCGTGTTTTGCAACCGCGAAAACCAATACAAGATGCAGAAAATTTATGAGCGGCTGACAAAATCCTACCAATCCTTTCCCGATCTGGTGCATGATAAAAAACAACTCATCGTTGGCAAACACATGGCCGGCGATGTGGATAATTTGGCGCAAATCCTCGCGCAAATTTCCAACCAAACCCGCTACGGCAGCGACTTTACCTTGTACGGATTGCGCCGCGCCCTTGTGGAGGTGCTGGCCTGGTTTCCGGTCTACCGCACCTATATCACGCGCAGCGAATTTCGCGAAATGGATCGTACCATCATTGAAGACACGCTGACCAAATGCAAAAACCGCATGCCGGATTTTGTGCACGAATTTCATTTTATTCGAAAAATTTTGCTCATGGAGTACAATCCGCCGCTAGGCGAAAGTGATAAAGAATTATGGCTGCATTTTATCATGAGGTTTCAGCAGCTCACTGGGCCGTTGATGGCCAAGGGATTTGAGGACACAGTACTGTACAACTATTTCCAATTTATTTCGCAAAATGAAGTGGGCGGCAATCCGGAAACGTTTGGAACGTCACATATCGAATTTCATTATTTTAATAAAAATCGGCAAGCGGAATGGCCGAACGCGCTCAGCAGCACGGCTACGCACGACACCAAACGCGGCGAAGATACGCGGGCACGCATTAACGTGCTTTCCGAACTGCCTGAGGAGTGGGCCAACCAGGTTCGCATGTGGCGCAAGGTGAACAAAAAACACAAAACGCGAACCCTTGACGCCACCTATCCGGATAACAATGACGAGTATTTTCTCTATCAAACGCTTATCGGCACGTTTCCGGCTTGGGGCAAAAATGATGAGACCTATCGTGAGCGTATCAAGCAGTACATCATCAAAGCCGTGCGCGAGGCCAAAATTCACACAGCATGGCTGGAGCCGGATAGTGAGTACGAAAATGCGTTTTTAAAATTTGTAGATCGCGTTTTAGATCCGACTCGAGAAAACGTGTTTTTGAAAGAGTTTGTGCCGTTTCAACACAAAGTTGCATTTTATGGCTGGTTTAATTCCTTATCGCAGGTGTTGCTCAAAATGACCAGTCCGGGCGTACCCGATTTTTACCAGGGCAATGAGTTGTGGGATTTCAGTTTGGTTGATCCGGATAATCGTCGTCCGGTAGATTACGACAAACGCAAACGCCTGCTCGCGCATTTGAAAAAACGCGCAGCTAAAGACAAAAAAGCCCTGGTTCAGGAACTTTTAAAAGACACCGAAGGCGCCAGCAAAATATACATCATCCACCAGACGCTGCAGCTCAGAAATCAGCATCCGGAGCTGTATGAAAAAGGGGCTTATATTCCGCTGGAAGTCGATGGCATGTACAAAAACCACGTCATTGCGTTTGCGCGGCAGTGGCAGGACTCCTGGGCCATCACGGTGGTGCCGCGGTTTCTTACCTCGTTGATCGATGTTGGCGAGCTGCCCACAGGCGATATTTGGGAGGATACACGCATTGTGTTGCCAAGCGCTGTAAACGTCACGGATCAATTCACCGGCGCCTCTTTTCAGAGCGATGAATCGTTTTTCTTGTCCAATATATTTCGCGACTTTTGCTCCGGTCTGTTGGTCGGAGAGTCTGCTGGACCAGCTTTTGCGGAATAGTCGCTTCCTCTTTTTATGTTTTACCTTCCACTGGTAAATTCAGAGAAGGAACACATGCACAAATACTTGATACTCATATCGCTTTTGTTTTTCGGGTGTGAAAATAAAAACGAGCCAACCAATACGGCACCTAAACCAGATTCTTACACATTCGCCACCCCAAACGGCGGTGAGCTGCCGCCAGCCGAACGCGGGCCCATCCGCGATGTGTTTGAACCGCCCCCGATTAATTTGGAAACCTTTCGTTTAACAGTGGATGGCTCGGTTGAAAATCCCATCTCGATTTCTTGGCGCCAAATTAAAGAATGGAAATCTGTAACCACCGACACCTCGATTATGTATTGTGTTGAGGGCTGGGAAGTATGGGGAGTATGGAAAGGGATTTCAATAAAAGAGCTACTAAACCTGGCAAAACCGCTCGATGGCGCTTCGCACGTTATGTTTCACGGCGCAGATGGATATACCACAGCCATGCCCCTTTCATATCTCATCAAGTACAATACGTTGTTGGCATACGACGTGAACGGTGCACCCTTAAAAGAGCACGACGGTTATCCTTTACGATTAACAGCTTTTGGTCTGTTTGGGTACAAATGGGCCAAATATGTCACGCGATTGGAATTGATAAACAAAGCACGTTTGGGCTTTTGGGAGGAATATGGTTACGATGATAAAGCGGTTGTACCTTTGGAGCGTCGCCAATTTTATGAGGGGCCGGATGCGAGGCTGATCGAGTTTTAAATCGGAATAGCATCGATATTGATAAAGCCAACCTAGAACATAATCCGCTTTACCCGGCATGATTTCGTCCAATATTAGAAATCCTGTTCGGGCCATGCCTGGGAATTCCAGTCCCCAAAACGGGTTTAAAGCCCTGCACCACTCTACCTAATCCTTAGAATGACTTTTTTTGTAACCTTTTCCTCCTGCATCAGTGTATATGTATGAACAAAACAAGGCGCCTCGATTGGAAACACGTTCGGACAACGACATTATGTTTTTGGTCAAAAATGGTCAGGTTGAACAGCTCAGTTTGCTGTTTCAAAAGTATTATGTTCGGCTGTTTAACTATTTTGTCGGCATGACCGGTGACCGCGCAGCAAGCGAGGATTTGACCCAGGAAGTTTTTTTACGGATTTTGCGCTTTCGGCATACATTTAAAGGCAAAGGCACATTCAAATCCTGGATGTTCCAAATTGCCCGCAATGTGAGCATTGATTATTTTCGCAAACAGCGCAACACCGACTCGCTGGACGATCGCTTTTACGACATTTTTGTCGCCGAATCAACGCCCTACGACGAATCGGTGCAAGATCAGGAAACGCAGATATT
>CAYPZM010000210.1:0-9072 GCA_964414825.1 uncultured Cytophagia bacterium
CGAACCGGCCAGCAGCAAAGTAAATAAATGAGTGGAGTAGAGGATGCCGGTCAATATAATAAAATGTGGAAAGACCGCCGTAAAAAATGCAGCGACCAGCGCCACGGATCTTCGAAACAAACGAATGGATATTTGATACACCAGCCAACACAACAGCACTCCCAGAACGGCTTCGGCCAGGCGCACGGCGGTAAAACTGTGCCCCATCACAAAATAGATGGAGGCCATAAAAATGGGATATAATGGAGCTCTGTTGTACTTTTCGCCAAATCCCTCGCCCGAAAGCAGGTTGAGGGCGGCTTTGTCGTAATGTCGCGTGTCGCTAAAGTAGAACCCTTGCGGTTCTAACATTATAATAAAGACCAAGCGCAATACAAACGCGAGCAATAATATGGTTTTTAAAACATGTCGCGGATTCCGAAGAGTGGTTTTCATATTTGTATAATAACTCACAGCTAACTCTCTTTTCAAAATACAAGAAGAATATACAGGCATAAACCAGCGAATACATAAAAAATTCCTAATTATTAAGCAGGCTCGTGCTTGGCAAATAATTGGGCTTTGTGAAATTCGCGATTTTTAAGCAGCCCGGCAATTTCGCCGATGCCGTATGCAATATGAGTACCAATATAAAGACCAAACAAGTAGATCGTATAAGCGGGTTTGCCAGCTCGCAGGCACTCGATGACACTGATCGCCAGTAATAACGGAAAATAGAGCACGGGTAATAAAAATAACGGATAACTAAACGACAAGGGTACGAGAACTAGACTCAAGACCAAGATCATGGGTGCCAATAAAACAAGTTCAATATTTTCAGGATGTTTCCGGATCAACCACATGCGGCCTTTGCCGTACAAATGCATGTTTTTTAGCCATGACTTGAACGTCGGTCGCAATTTATGAATGACCGAACAATTGGCCAGATAAACCATGTTATAACCGAGATGCTGCAAGCGGTAACTCAGGTCCTGATCTTCGCCAATATTGCCGAGCGTCACGTCAAAGCCACTGGCCTGCAAAACTGTTTTCTTGTGATACATCACATTCGCAGTTGGAATATGTGGAACCAGTCGATCCTCTTTAAATCGTTTGCCTTGTACCGATCCGTGACTGCCGAGAAACGTGTCTAAAAAAATAGACAAAGCCGTATAAAAGCGGCTTCCTGTTTGCGGAGGTACATTAGAGCCGCCCACCGCAACCAGATTTTTTACTTTATGTTGATGAACCTCAAACCCATGTACCAAAGAGGATAACCAATCTCGCGGCGCCAAGCAATCCGAATCCGTGAATGCGACGTACTCATATTTGGCTTCTCGCAAACCCAAATTTCTGCTGCCAGCGATGCCGATGATGGGGTTGATTTTCAAGCGCACATTGTCGTAAGATTTACTATATTTTTCTAGCAATTCTTTGGTACCGTCCGTGGAATTGTTATCAATGACCAAAATTTCGTACAGCTCTTGCGAATAATTCTGCTGCAGCAAAGATTCGAGACATTCTCGCATGTGCTCCAGGGCGTTGTATACAACGACGCAAACCGTAACGTTTAGCACAAGTCCCTCCACTCTGCACAAAGATGTTCCCCATGTTGAAATTTTTCGTTTTTTCTATCCATGCACTTTTGTGACTTTTGATGTATAACAGAAGGCTAGTCGGATTGAGTCCATAAACGCTGCTCTTTTATTAAGATTGGCTGTGGAAGCCGGGTTTTCAACGAGTCCAAAGCTTTTAGCGTTACCAATGTGGTGTCCACAAGAGATTCAAACGAAATAGTTTGTTCCGACTTGCCATTCAGGTTTTTTATAAAGGCCTGCACTTCCTCGGTGTGTCCTTTGCCGCCATCGTATTTTTGCACATTTCGCTTGCCATTCGCAAAAAAGGATACCGACGAAAAATTGTCCATGATGGCAGTGCAACCGCCGCCAAAGACTTCACAATATTCTTTTGCCAATCCCTTGTCGCCATTGGCCGTGTAAATGAGCGTACCGAGCGAGCCGTTATCGAATTGAACGGTTATGGCAACGTTATCCGCATCTGTGACTTGAGCGTTTTGCGATGCAATGCTTTGCGCAAATACAGAAACCGGAAGGCCTTTGCATAAATAGGACATACAATCGATAAAATGGCAGCCTTCGCCGATAATCCGACCGCCTTGGCCGGGCAACTGGGTCCAGTGGTCTTTCGGTAAAAATCCGGCATTGACGCGATAGGTCATAAGAAGCGGCTCTTTTATAGGGGAAAAGAACTCTTTGATATCCCGAAATGGTTTGGAAAACCGGCGGTTAAAACCGACCATCAATTGCTGACCGTTTGGCGCCGCGTGTTTTTCATACGTGTTTTTGATTTCCAGCAGTTCGTTTTCTGTTACGGCAAGCGGCTTTTCAACAAATACGTGTTTGCCGGCCATCAGGCTTTCAAGCACATATTTCGCGTGCGAATCGTGACGCGTGGCGATGAACACGGCATCGGTGTCTTTCAGCACCTCTTCGGATTGACTGACACAATTCTCAAAACCGAATTTTTTCGCCACGGATTTGGCTTCTACCGGACTAGCGGTCATGACGTTTTTAAAACTGACTTTACCTTTAAGCGGCGGCAGCAAATTGGACTGGGCAAAATTGCCGGCGCCGATAAAGCTCACCGAAAGCTGACCGTTGGCGCTGCTTGTATTTACGTTGACGCGGGTAAGAGATTTTTCCCGAGTTTCGGGATAGGAAATCAAAATGCCCAAATACGGCTCTTTGGTTTTGCCGGTGATCAAATCATAAGCGCCCAAAGCATCTTTTATAGAAAAGCGATGCGTGATTAGCGAATCGACATCGAGTTTGCCCATGGCGATGAGATCGAGAACCGCCTGCATATTGCGGTTTTCGGTCCAGCGCACATAGCCGATGGGATAATCGACACCCTCTTCTTCGTACGCCGCATCGTAACGCCCCGGGCCGTACGAGCAGGAAATGCGAAAATCGAGCTCTTTTTGATAAAACGGAGTACGCGGTAGGTTCATACTCACAGCGCCAACAATAACAATGGCGGATTTTTTTCGCGCCATCTCTATCGCCAACTCAACGGGTTCGTTGGATTGAGTAGCGGCAGTGATGATCACCGCATCCGTGCCGTAACCGCGGGTAAAGGATTCGATCGCGGGTAATGCATCGGCGTTGCTGATGATACAGTCGTCGCAGCCCAATTTTTTCGCCAGCTCAAAATTGCTATTACTGATATCGAGGCCAATAACGCGACAGCCGTTGGCTTTTAAAAGCTGCACAGTGATTAATCCCAATAATCCAAGGCCAATAACCGCGACATTCTCGCCAATGCGAAGATCGGCCTGGCGTACGCCTTGCAAAGCAATAGCGCCCAACGTTGTGAACGCGGCTTGTTCAAATGTTGCATGTTGCGGGATTTTGGCGACCAAATTTTTCGGCACAAACACGACTTCAGCGTGGGAGGCATAGCCCATACCGGCGCAAGCCACAATGTCACCGGGCTTAAAGTCGGACACAGACGATTCCACTACGGTACCGGCGGAGCTGTATCCAAGCTGCGCATAGTTATCCAGACGGGTTTTCACTTTTTGCCACGTGGTCAGCAATCCTTCTCGTTTAATATTATCTTTGACCTGCTTGACCAGATCGGGCCGCTTTTTCGCCTTGCCCAATATGGAGGCCTGCGCGGTTTCTACCGAGCTGCGTTCGGTTCCGGCGCTCACCAGGGAAAAGTGGTTGCGTACCAGTACGCCGCCTTGCCGCAAAGCGGGCACAGGCAACTCTTCCACAAACATTTCACCGGTTTTTTGATACTGTATGACCTGTAGCACGATCCATATCTCCCACAAAACGTTCTATATTTTTGATATACGTATCCAATGTAAATCGGCGCTCAAATGTGCGCCGCGCCGATTGCGATATTTGCCGATAATCCAAATTTTCAGTTCGCAGAGATTCGATAATTTCCGCCGCTTCACTTGTTTTTTCAACCACAAAGCCATTTTCCGCATGCTGAATCATCTCCGGAATGGCGCCAACGGGTGTCGCAATGGTTGGCACGCCGGCGGCCATGGCTTCGATGATGGTCAAGGGCTGGCCGTCCCATTCGGTAAAATGCAGCAGCAAATGACTTTTTTCGATGGCGCGCCATTTTTCGTCGCCAAGCAAAATACCGCTAAAGTGAATAGAATATAAATTCTTTGCCTTTATCATTTGCAGCGCCTGTTCACGAAAATTTTTGCTTGTCCATTCACCCACAACATTGAGAAAAAATCGGATATTTTTTTCTTGCAAAACCATCAAAGCATTCAGCACCCGCATAAAACCCTTGGCTTCGGAAATAGCGCCGAGATAGAGCAACTGCACGGGCTCGGCAAGGCCTGTTGATTTCACGCTTAAAGAATCGGGCGTCCGAATGCCGTTATCAATAGCCTGCAGGCGATGTTTATAACCGCTCTTCCGCACCTGTTCCGAAATCAACGCACTTAGCGTTCGAATGGCCATATAATTGTTGATGTGGCGTAAATAAAAGCGCCGCCACCGTTGTGATTTTAAAAATCCAAATCCCATGCCGTGCAAGTCACCAACCACATGAATGCGCAGCAGTCGCAGCAGGGAGACCAAAAAGGCATTTCGAATAAACGCCGGCAAGTCTTTGGGGAGCCAAATAAACACCGTGTGCGGTCGCTGACGAACGCATGCGAAACAGACCCGAAGAATCATGCGCACGCCAAAAAGCAGATTGGATAGCTGAACTTTCCCCTGCCGCGCTTTGCTATGCGATTTGCGCGAGAACAGGATAAATCGATATTTCTCTTTTAACACCTCATAAATATACAACTGCTCGATCTCGCCGCCACCGTAGGGCGGCGGAACTTTGAGAACGAATAAGATATTCGGATTCTGCGCCGCCATTTTTAGACAGCGTCTTTTTTGCGCACAATATAGCTGCCAATGGCAAGCTCGTGTACGCAGCCCCAAAGCAGGTGCTCAATGGCCTCTTTGGGGCGATGCACAATAGGCAATCCGTGTTTGTTAAAACTGGTGTTCAGAATAACCGGCACGCCGGTTTTTTTATAAAAATGATCAATGGTTTCATAATATTTCGGATTGTCAGGCCGAACGCTGTGCACCCGCGCCGTATTATCCACATGAATGGCCGAAGCGATATCGCCTTCTTTGCCTTCCACCACATCAAATGCCAGGGTCATAAACGGCGTTGGACAAAAGTTTTTAAAGTGCGAATGCGCCTTGTCCTCCAAAGCACTAGGGGCGAACGGCATAAACCAGTCGCGATTTTTCATTTGACTGTTGATTTTATCGCGCGTGTTCGGATCGCGAGGATCGGCGAGCACGCTGCGGCGACCCAGTGCGCGCGGGCCCCATTCTTCGCGGCCTTGAAACCAGCCGACGACTTTGCCTTTGGTAAGCGCGTTGGCGACATATTCCGGCAGCGTGCCGTCGAGCTTTTCCCATTCGATCTGGCCGCCAAACAGGTGCAAGTCTTGCTCGATTTCAATGTCGGAAAATTCTTTGCCGAGATTGGAATCATGCATTTTGTTAATCGTCGGCTCACCGGTTTTTTCGTGATACAACTGCAACGCCGCGCCAATAGCTGTGCCGCCGTCGCTGGCGTGCGGATGAATAAAGACCTCTTCAACAAACGGCAATTCAAGAATCAGCTTGTTGACTTTGACGTTGAGAAACGTGCCGCCAGCCATGGCGACTTTGTCGAATGCATATTTTTTATGCAACTGTTGGATAAAATCGAGAATACGCTCCTCCAACAAGCGCTGGGCCGCGGCAGCTACGTGCTCTTTGCCGTGTTTGTCGATTAGATTCATAATGCGCCGGCCGGAAACCGTGTTCATCAAAACCGTATCGCGCGGCACCATAATATAATCCACCCAATAGGGATACCCGATCCATTCGCCAGTTTCGTACTTGAACACCATGTCCTTAATGTCGTCGTAACAAACCGACGGATCGCCGTAAGCCGCCAGGCCCATGGTTTTGCCTTCGCCGTCCATGTACTTGAGTCCCAGGCACACGGTAAACGCCGAATACCACAGCGCTGTGGCGTAAAGCGGAATTTCTTCCTTTAGCTCCATGTCACCATTGGCGCACATGTAAATTTGTCCGGCAATGTTTTTGCCTTTGCCGTTTGGGCCAAACCCGTCCATGCTTATGGTGAGGCATTGATCAAAACCGCTGCAGCGGTAGGCGCTGGAGGCATGCGATTGATGGTGATCCATAAAAACGATTTTTTCATCCGGAATGCCCAGCTTTTTGAGTCCGTTTTGGTAGACCGCGGGTTTGTACATTTTTTTGAAATTTGGGGCGAGATATTTCATCATGCCCGTAAAGTTGTGCCCCACCAGTCCGAGCACCGAGCGCGGCAAATCCCATAATTTTCGATCAAACAAATCCGCATAAAACGATGAGGGCGGATAACCAACCGCGTAATAATCCACATCATCTTTGGTGATGTTTCGAAAATCCAAGGCCGCTTGCAAAGCGTTGTGCGGAAAGTTCATATCAAATTTAATGCGCGTAAAACGCTCTTCGGATGCGCCGAAGATTACATTACCGTCTTCAATTAAAGCGACGCTGCTGTTGTGATGCGCGCCGGCAACATCATTTAATCCAACTATAATCATTTGTATTTAACATCTCCTTCTGTGTGCGCAAAATCTCGCCGCTCAATGCCGAGCATGCTGAGAAAAAATGACGAGAAAACGGTTTGCGCTCCAATAATCATTAACGTTGAGGCGAACAAGGCCAGCCGTACTTGATACAGCGGACCAAAGTTGCTCTGTAACCATCTGATCAAAAGATAAATTCCAATCGAGAACCCGGCCAAAAAAATGACCGCACCCAAGAGCAGGCCTCGCTCCAGATTGAATAGTTTAAACATTTTATTGAGGAATTGACCTTGGGGAATAAAATTGTGCGTCACCGCGTAAATGCGGGCGTAAAGTCCCAGGGCGATTGTTTGAAATCCAAGAATGGCAAAAAAGCTGCCGAGCACCATGATGTGCAAATCGACCGATCTGCCCATAATACGAACCGGCCCCGGGAGAAGCGCCACCATGGCCAGAAAGCCGAACACGAACATTAGAAATCCGGGCCAAAAATAGAGGTGCGTTGGACTGTGCAACAGCATAAAACGCAAATGACGCCAGCCGTCTCGGAACGAGCGCAGGTGCGGCTCGCCGCTACGGCCATCCGGGTGCAGGGTAATCGGGATTTCGGTGATTTTTAAATTGAGAAGCGCCGCTTTAATGACCATTTCCGAAGCGAACTCCATGCCCGCAGTTTGCAGGTCCATGCGGTGGTAAGCGGATTTGGTAAAGCCGCGCATGCCGCAGTGCGCGTCGGAAATGCCGGAGCGGAAAAATATATTTAAAACTCCGGTCAGAATCGGATTTCCCACATAGCGGTGCAGCCAGGGCATGGCGCCTTTTTTGATTTGACCGCCAAAACGCGTACCCATAACGACATCGAAACCTTCATTCAGCTTGTTTATGAAGCGGCCGATATCGGTAAAATCGTACGAGTCATCCGAATCGCCGATAATAATATAATCACCTTTGGCTGCGGCAATACCCGCGCGATACGCGTTACCGTAGCCCTTTTTATCTTCCTCGATTACGCGAGCGCCGAGAGAGCGAGCGATTTCCACAGAGCCATCCGTGGAGCCATTGTCGGCAACCACAATTTCACCATCAATTTCTAATCGCTCTAAAGTACTTGCTGCTTTTTTTATGCAAATGCCTAACGTTTCATGTTCGTTAAGGCATGGCATGACTACTGAAACAAACATTTAATACCCATACTACTCGTTGTGTTCATGGATAAAAAGGATTACTGACCTGTACCACGGATTACGGCTGGAATTGTTTTGGCGATAATTAAAAAATCCAAGCGGATGGACCATTGATCAATATATTGCAAATCCAACTTCATCCAGTCCTCAAATAACATTTGATTGCGGCTACCGACTTGCCATAAACATGTCAAACCGGGACGCATACTAAAGCGGCGTTTTTGCCAGCGTTGCTCGATGCCCAGCACGTCTCGAACGGGCAAGGGACGCGGGCCCACCAAGCTCATATCCCCCCTTAACACATTGATCAATTGCGGCACTTCATCCAAGCTGGTGCGGCGCAACCAACGACCAACGGGTGTAATTCTGGGGTCATTCTCGATTTTAAAGGCGGGGCCATCGGCCTCGTTCAAATGCTCGAGCTGAGCTTGTAATGCATCGGCGCCATCGACCATAGTTCGGAATTTGATCATGTGAAATTTACGACGATTGTAACCAATTCGCTCCTGCTTGAAAAAAACGGGCCCCGGAGATGTGAGTTTGATCAACAGAGCTATGGTGATAAAAATGGGTGAAAACAGTAATAGCGTTACCGACGCAAATACGATGTCAATGAGGCGTTTAAGCCACATATATTCAAGTTGATGCGGTGAGCCGGTGTAGACCGTTAGGATTGGCTCATCATCCAATTCAAACGCTGCCGTTTTGAGAGTTTGAATTTCAAACCAGTTGGATGGCACGCGACAGACAATGCCAATATCTTGACACAGTTTTATAATATTGCGGATTTTTTCGTAATACGTATTTACAGGCAAAACGATATAAACTTCGTCGATAATATGGTTTTCCACATAATTGGGAAATTCATCAATGGTGCAGACGACACGCGCCTTGGGCCCTTTGCTGGGATCGTGATGCACCTCATCATCCACAAACCCCAATAAACGATAACCCAGCTCGTGACGACTCATAACGTTTTGCGCCAGCTCGATGGCGCGCGCATTACTGCCGACAAAAACGACATAGCGCAAATTTCGTCCCGCCGAGCGCAAATGAATCATATATTGCCGAAAGGCCCAACGTCCCATAATGGTGAGCGAACTGCAAGTAAACCAAAATGTTAGCAATACGTCCTGGTTCACATTTTGTCGTCCAAGGAGCACACTCACCGCACCAAACAGCAACACACCAATGGTGACGGCTTTGATAATATCAAACCACTCTTTGATGATATTTGAAAAGCGTCGAGAT
>CAYPZM010000211.1:0-9026 GCA_964414825.1 uncultured Cytophagia bacterium
GCGCTCGCTGGCATAATGCCCGGCGGCAATAAAATGAATTTTACCCTCGCGCGCCAGGTGCATGGTGGGTTCGCCGGCTTCGCCAGTGACAAGTGCGTCCAATCCCATGTCAATGGCCTCTTTTATGGCCCGTGGCGCACCGCCGGAGCAAATACCCACCCGTTCGATACGTTCCGGGCCATATGCAAAAACCAGCGGGTCTGCCTGGTATAAATCAACGACCTTTTTCAGCAGCACATCAAACGAGCACACCGGAATATTACCGGCCCAGCCAACGTCGGCAAATTCCTGCAAATCAGACATTCCAAGAGAGTCCGCTGCTAAGGCATTGTTGCCCAATTCCGGGTGTTTATCTAACGGCAGGTGATAGGCGAGCAGTGTAATTTCATTTTTAAGCAAAAACTCCAATCGCTGCTTAAAGCCGCCTTTCACCACATGACTTTCCTTATCCCATAACAGTCCGTGATGCACCAATATCATATCCGCACCCGTCTCGGCCGCTTTTTCAAACAACTGTGCCGAGGCGGAAACGCCGGTAACAATTTTATTTACGGTATCTCGCCCTTCAACTTGCAATCCCTGGG
Source organism: uncultured Cytophagia bacterium (assembly GCA_964414825.1). Lineage (GTDB taxonomy): Bacteria > Zhuqueibacterota > Zhuqueibacteria > Residuimicrobiales > Krinioviventaceae > CAYPZM01. Next base: position 585 of record CAYPZM010000211.1, read on the forward strand.
GACCGTAATCTTTAAATTCAGAAATCCTCAAATACTCATCTGCAAACGAAACAACCTCATCTCGTAATACGCCCATGGTTCACCTAAACTAATTCTATTGATTTTCCGGTTTTAGCGGATTCGTAAATCGCCAAAATAAGCTCGAGCGGTTTGCGAGCCTCGGCGCCGTTTACGATCGGTTGGCGGCCCGTTTGAATAGCCTGAACAATGTCCGTAAACTGGCGGATAAACGGCGTCACATCAATATCCTTGGGATCCGATGCACCACTTTTTTTCAAATCCGAGGCGGTTTGCGGCTCTTGACCTTCAATATGCAAAAAGACCAAAGTGTCGCCTTTAATACTCAATGTGCCACGTGTACCGTGAATATCCAGCCGCGCCGGCAAGCCGGGAAAAATGGCTGTGGAAGCTTCGATAACGCCAAACCCGCCGTTGGCAAACTCGACGAGCGCCACACCGATGTCCTCCACCTCAATATTGTGTGCCAGCGTCTTGGTTTTTGCGTACACGGATGTTGCCGGCCCCATGGCTGAAAGCAGCAAATCGATGAAATGTATGCCCTGATTCATAAATGGGCCGCCGCCGTCCAGCTCCCAGGTACCACGCCAATCGCCGCTGTCGTAATAGGATTGCGGACGATACCATTTGATATACGCATCACCCTGCACCAATTGACCCAATTGGCTTTCGTCGAGCACTGCGTACATTTTTTGCATGCCGTCCATAAAACGGTATTGACTTATAACGCCCAGGGTAACCTGGTTGGTTTCGCACTCGCGGATCAACTCATCCGCCTTTTCCAATGTGACATCAATTGGCTTTTCAACAATCACATGTTTTCCAGCGCGGGCAGCTTCAATCCCCACAGGGGCGTGTTTTCCCGATGGGAGTAAAATATCCACAATATCGATATCGTTTCGTTGAAAAACCTTTTGATAATCGGGAGAAAATTCAAGTCCAAATTCTTGCGCAAATTCTCGTCCCTTTGCTTCATTTCGGCGACACACAATCACCGGCTCAACGCCTTCGGTTTGTTGCCACCCCAGCACATGTGACGGCGCCACATTACCGGCGCCAATAATGGCAACTCGCAGCGGTTTGCTCATAATTTATTTCCTTATAGTTCATCAAATTCAAATCATCACGTACGGAAAAAATCATCGTTCCCCAAAAATGTTGTGGCTGACCACAGATTCCATGGTGCGTTTGGGAACGTGCAAGCGCCCCTCATCATCGCGAAAATACTTTACCGAATCATCCAGGTCAAACGCCTTGGGCTCCTCTGCCGGATATCCGAGTGCGAGTACGGAATCGATTTCGAATTCCTCGGGAATTGCCAATATGTTCATCACTGGCGGTCGCTTCACCGAGCCAATCCAGCAGGCTCCCACGCCGGCTTCTTGGGCAACCAAAATCATATTTTCAACGGCAGCGCCAATGTCGTGACCGGTCCACTTGGAGGTGAAGCGTTTATTATTCAGCACAACAATATAAGCGACTGGCTCGAAACCTTCAGGCGGGCGACCTTGTTCACGCGGCAAATAGCCGGCCCAGTTGGTGTGCTCGAATAGTTTGGCTACCAGCTCGAGACTATCAATAATAATAAATTCCCACGGCTGCAAATTCATGGCCGAAGGCCCCATGCGCCCGGAATCGACAATTTTTCGCAGAGTAATTAGCGGCACCCGTTTTTGCAAAAACCGGCGAATGGTACGACGGGTTTGGACAGTTTCATAAACAGACATGCTTGCCTTTCTATAAAGGAAATCATTTTTTGTATAATCTAAAATAATGGCTTTGCGGCTAAAGTGCAACCTAAATGAGGAAAATGCGTATGTTTTACAAGATTTCGTAATAAAACAGGAGGACAATCTCATGACCGAACAAAACGTACAGAAAAGACGTTATCTTCCCGACATTGAAGGATTTCGGAACGGCTTGCTGTTCATTTTTGCCGGTGTACTGATTTTTGCTTCAAACGAAAACTGGCTTTTTGACTGGTTTTGGTGGTTTGTTTTTATTTGGGGCCTTGTACTGTTGACAGAAGGATTGTATCGTGAAATAAAATTGGCCGATTCGCACAAATCGCCGGGACTATTTATTTGGGGAGCCATCCTTGCCGGGTTTGGATTGTATCAAATCTACAACCTCATTGATTGGTGGCCGCTCATCCTGGTGACAGTTGGCTTGATTTTAATTTGGACAGGCTTGCGCAGAGACAGCCAAACACAATAAAAAGAGACCTCCAACACTGCAATGCCAGAAATAATGCCAAAAAAAATATTGACTTTTCTGGCACTAACATTTATATTTGGCTCTGTCTGGAATCATCAAAGTTTACTATTACGCCATTTTTGATAGATAATATATTTATATTGAATCGTGTTTTGTCATTTCGGTGCGTAATACCTTGGCGATGATTCCATTTTTTTTGGGTGTGCCTCTCGCTGTTCACCGGGATGCTCAGTTTTTCGATTCAACAGGTTAATCAATCGAACATTGATGAAGGAGTATGTGTATGCCTGTTTCAACGGCTTCCTCTGACAGCCGGATGGCCCTGTTGTCAAAAACCATCGAGAATTACAGCGGCTATGACCATCCCGAATCTCGTCCCCAATCGGACCTTGCCATTCGCAAACAGTTGATCAAGAACATCGAGGTACTCATTGTGCAACCGAATGATCAAATAAGAGCAGCGGATAACAACGAGCAGAACCGTTTGGATGACCTGCTAAAGAGCACCCAGCGCAAACTAAAAACCGTCTGTCAAAGCCTCAGCGCTCCCACCTATTTAAATGCGTCCTATTTCTCGGCGACACAACTCCCATCGCACCTCACCGAACGAATTTATACGTTGGAACGTGATATGATCGAAGAGACCGAACATATCAATGCGGAATTTTCAACACTGCGAGCAAAACCAACGGAACGCGACTTGTTTGAAGAAAACTTTATGCATATTAAAAATTTTATCGACAACATTAATCAATATCTGTTCGAACGTGAAGCCTTGATTTTAGGCGAAAAATAGGGGAATTCATTATGAAGTTTTTTACCGACTATCTGTGGTTCAACACGGACAAACATCGGGAATACATCAACATCACCGACCGCGTAGAAAAAGCTGTGCGCGAAAGTGGCATTAAGGAGGGAATGGTGTTGGTGTCGGCCATGCACATTACAGCGGCTGTGTATGTGAACGATGCGGAATCCGGATTGATACGCGATATTGACGAATGGCTGCAGGAACTGGCGCCCGAAGGACCGGACTATCATCATCACCGCACCGGCGAAGTCAATGGCGATGCGCATTTGAAAAACTTGTTGATGCATCACCAGGTAATTTTACCGATTACAGATGGCAAGCTCGACTTGGGCCCGTGGCAAGCGGTTTATTATGCAGAGTTTGATGGACAGCGCCGCAAACGCGCCATCATCAAAGTCATGGGTGAATAATTATTTAACCCGCTCGTCTTCAATACCGAGCTGTTTCATCTTTCGATACAACGTGGCCTCGCCAATGCCGAGTGCCCTGGCGGTTTTGCCGCGATGAAAATTGTACGCTGCCAACTTTTCGGCAATTAATCCGCGTTCAAAATGTTCCACAGCGGTTTTCAGATTGGACGTCGCAGTCGAAAATGTTTTGATGGGATTTATCGATTCCGGCGGTAAATGATCCATAGTCAATTCCGGGCCTGTGGCAAAAATCATCAGTCGTTCGACAAAATTTTCCAGCTCCCGCACTTCACCTTTCCACTCGCGCGAAATCAACGCCTGCATCAACTGCGGCTGCACCGATGTGACCCGTTTGTTCATTTGGCGATTGTACTTTTGGATAAAATGGCGCACGAGCAGCGGTATGTCCTCTCGCCGGTCTTTTAAAGAGGGCAATTTAATTTCAATGACATTCAATCGATAAAACAGATCATCGCGAAATTTGCCTTCGGTCACGCGGCGTTCCAAATCCACATTTGTAGCGGCAATTATGCGCACATGAACGTGAATCGGCTTTGTGCTGCCCACCGGTGTTATATCCCCGGTTTCAATGGCGCGCAACAATTTGGTTTGCGCCGTAAGCGTCATCTCACCTATTTCATCGAGAAACAGCGTACCGCGATCCGCAGCTTTGAACAGGCCTTCTTTATCGTTTACCGCACCGGTAAACGATCCTTTTTTGTGGCCAAACAGCTCGCTTTCAATGAGCGTTTCGGTAATAGCGCCGGTGTTCACGGCTACAAATCGGCCCAAGCGGTGCGGACTGTTATAATGAATCGCCTTGGCCACCAGCTCTTTGCCAGTGCCGCTATCTCCAAGAATGAGGACATTGCTCTCGCTGTCGGATACGCGTTTGATGGTCTCGAACACTCGTTTGATCGCCGGGCTTTCACCAATAATATTGGAAAATTTGTACTGCGAATGGATTTCCTGGCGCAGCGCCTGGTTTTCATGCACCAGCTCTTTATGATCGATGAGTTTTTGCACTTTGATGGCCAGGTCTTCAAAATTGAGCGGTTTGAGCAAATAATCATAAGCGCCTTTGCGTAGCGCCTCTATAGCAGTTTGCACCGAAGCATAGGCTGTTATAAAAATAAAAGAAGCTTTGGTGAGCATCTGGTTGGCGGCATCCAGCAGCTCGAGGCCGTTCATTTTCGGCATTTCAATATCGGTGATGACCACATCGTAATCGTGCGCGCGCACCTCTTCCAGGGCGTCTTGACCGTTCACGGCCTGCGTGCATTCAAAACCGCGTGTTTCCAGCACCGTCGCCAGGCTCTCGCGCGTAATATCATCATCATCAACAACTAAAATCTGAATCGCCACGTTTAACCCTCCCTTTGTACTTGCGGCAGCGAGATGATAAACGTGGTGCCCTGGCCTTCAACACTTTCGACTTTAATATCGCCAGAAAATCCTTTAATAATGTTGTAGCTCACCCACAATCCAAGTCCGGTGCCTTTGCCATTTTTTTTCGTGGTAAAAAACGGTTCAAAAATATGATCCAAATTGCTGCGCGGAATGCCAGTGCCGTTATCCCGAATTGAAGCCAGCACATAATTCTCCTCGTGCCAGGTTTTCACCTCCAGCATGCCGTCACTTTTGCCTTCCATGGCATCCGCGGCGTTCAGGCAAATATTGATAAAAACCTGCAGGATTTGATCAAAACTGGCGCGCACCAGCGGGATGTCCGAGGCCAATTCCGTTACAATTTCTTGATGTTTGAGACGTTTATCATATTTCAAAATCCGGATGACATGCTCGATCACATTGTTCAGATAAATATCTTCAACTTTTTCAGCGATGGGTCGGGAAAAATCGACCAGCGTACGCACGGTACGGGCAATACGATCGATGGACTGCTGTATAATATCGAGTTTGTCCTTAAACTCGGGATTTTCCACTTTCATTTGCAGAATTTGCGCGAGCGACGAAATGCTGGTTAGTGGCGTGCCAACTTCGTGAGCAATTCCGGCGGCCAGGGTTCCGACGGCGGACAATTTTTCGGACTGGACAATTTGCTGGCGAAGCTGCTCTTGTTGGGTAATGTCGCGCAAAATGACGCTGCTGCCAATAAAATCGTTCCGTTTGTTGCGCAACGCCGTGCGCGTGATTTCCACCATTACTTCTCGCCCATCTTTGGTATTCATGCGCAGGCGTTGATTGCGAATAAAGTCTTGCTGTCTTACCGTAGCATCCATGCGGTCCAGCGCATCCTTGGCCTCTTTGGTCTCCTGAATGATGAGCGCCAGAGTTTTGCCGACGACTTCTTCTTCGTTATAGCCAAACAGCAGCTCGGCCGCCTTGTTCCACATGATGACGCGGTTGTTTTCATTCAACAAAATAATGGCGTCCGCAGCATCGTTGAGAATATTTTCAAAATACTGTTCATATCGAAATAGCTCGCTTTCGCGGCTTTTTTGCTCGGTCACATCGTGAACCAAAATGCTGGCGCCAACCAGTTTTCCCTCTTCATTACGCAAAGGCACCATTTTGATATCCAACACTGCTTTTTGTTTGCTTATACGGATTTTTACTGTGCTAATTTCTCGCTCGTCGCCATATTGCAAAACACTTTTGATCGCATTGTCCAACTGATGATGATTTTCCCATATAGGAAACAGCTCGAACAAATTTTGGCCAATGACTTGTTTGGCCGGGACATCATAAATGCGCTCCATACCGCGGCTCCAGTACAGGACGCTCACGTTTTGATCGAGAATAAAAAAGCCAACACCGGAAAATTCAAGCGCTTTGAGATTTGAAATGCAGGATGATAAAAATGCTTCGGGGATGGGCTCAAGTTCACGAGCGGGATGGTATCGGTTAAAAATAGCGACCACGAGCGGTTTGAATAAATCGTTCAAAAAACTAAAGGTTTCCAGGCTGTTTATCGCGGAATCTTTTTGCTCGGTCATTTTTGAGAGCAAAATATAGCGGGTAAGCAAAAACGCATTAAAGACGATGCGCGCTCCCTCTTCTTTGGATTGGAAGAATTCAGCAATAATTTTATCAACCGTTTGTAATGCCACTTGCAATTTTTGGTCGAGCACAAAAATATACAAGGCGGTCATCATTTCGCGAACAAAATAGTTTAGCCGCAAGGTATCCCAGGTCGGTACGAGGCGCGAAATGCGTTCTTGCCAGGCATCGGCTATTTCATCACTTTGTTTTACAAGTATATCGCGTAAATTATACTGCACGATTTAGCCTTGGGTGACTCGTTGTTGAACGATGGTGTCTTTGCTGAAATTTTCATCATCGCGTTTGGGAAAGTCGGTTGTATAATGCAAACCACGGCTTTCTTTGCGAAGCAGAGCGGACTGAATGATCAACTGCGCCACCGTAGCGAGGTTGCGAAGCTCAATGAGTCCATCAGTAACCGTGGTGCGACGGTAAAAATTTTCAATTTCTTGCCGAATTAAACGCATACGAGACAGAGCGCGTTCCAGCCGGAAATTGGATCGAACAATGCCTACGTAATCCCACATCAAATTTTTAATTTCTGTGAGATCGTGCGAAATGAGAACCCACTCTTCACTATTAAACGTACCCACATCATCCCAATAAGGAATGGGCGGATATTTAAACTCCTGGGATGCTACAAACTCGGAGGCGGCTATAGCGCACTGTTCGGCAAACACCAGCGCTTCGAGCAGCGAGTTGGAAGCCAGGCGATTGGCGCCGTGAACGCCGGTACAGGCCACTTCGCCGCAGGCAAACAAGCCGGAAATTTCCGTACTTCCACGTTCATCCGTAACCACGCCGCCACAGGAATAATGCGCTGCCGGGACCACAGGAATCGGTTCCGTGGCAATATCCAGCTTGTAACTTTTGCATTTTTTATAGATCACGGGGAATCGATTTTTGATCTCATCCGCGCTTTTGTGTGTGACATCCAAATACACACAACGTTCGCCGCTTTTTTTCAATTCCGCATCAATGGCGCGCGCCACGATATCGCGTGGGGCCAACGAGCCCATGGGATGATATTTCTCGACAAAGGCCTCGCCATTTTTATTGATGAGCACCGCCCCAAATCCGCGCATGGCTTCGGTTATGAGGAACGAATCGGCATCCGGATGATACAGTGTGGTGGGATGAAATTGCATAAACTCCATATTGGCGATCGGCGCTCCGGCGCGGAAGCTCATGGCCACGCCATCGCCCGTGGCAATGGCGGGATTGGTGGTGTGCAGATAAACCTGGCCGCATCCGCCGGTAGCCAGGATTGTAGCTTGAGCGAGAAATCGGGAGACTCGGTTGGTTTCCGAATTTAGCACATACGCGCCCCAACAGTTGAGTGATGCGCCACGGGCTTGGGTAGGGGTAAAGACGTGATGTTCGGTGATCAAATCGATGGCCGAGTGATCCTCGTACATTGTAATATTTTTTTCATGTTTAACCGAATCAATCAGCGCTCGCTCCACCTCGCGGCCCGTGTGGTCTTTGACATGTACGATACGTTTGCGGTGGTGCCCACCTTCACGTCCAAGATCAAAAAAGCCTTCCGAGGTGCGTGTAAATCCCACTCCCAATTCAACCAACTCCTGAATCAAGGCAGGCCCGCGCTCGACCACCAGACGCACGGTGTCCGGGTCACACAATCCGGCCCCGGCTTGAATAGTGTCCTGTACATGTTGTTCGTACGAATCTTTGGGATCAAATACGGAGGCAATGCCACCCTGGGCGTAATTGGTATTGGATTCGGCTTTTTCTTTTTTAGTCACCACAGCCACGGTGCCGTGCCTGGCTAATTTGAGCGCGCATGACAACCCGGCCATGCCGCTGCCGATTATCAAAAAGTTTGTTTCAACACTCATAACCCTGTCCCGTAACGTTAGGATTTTATTAGCCTAAAACATACTGTAAATTCGGCTTAAAATCAACTTGTTTCTCTAAACAATAAAGGCCAATGTGAACACATCGGCCTTTTACGGGACAGAA
>CAYPZM010000212.1:0-9008 GCA_964414825.1 uncultured Cytophagia bacterium
GGCTATCTCTCCAATTTATCATACCTGCTGGCCAGTCCGCGGGATGACATCAGCCCGCTCTACGGCGCGGATTTGATTCGCCAAAAAGTAAAGCATTTGGTGTGCATGGGCGGCCGCTATCCGTTTCAACAAAACCCGGGCCGTTGGGGCAATTTCAAGCCGGATCCCGGCGCTATTGTGCATGTGGCGCGGGCCTGGCCGACCGACGTCATTTTCACCGGCGGCGGTGATTTTGCCGATCTGTTCCCGACGGGTTCGCCGAGCTTTGATTACGATCCGCATTCCAATCCCGTGTCCCGCGCCTATTCCGTGTTTCTCGCAAGCTGGAATCGCACGTACCATCACAGCGCGGATCTGATTGCCGTGTATGTTGCGGTTCGCGGCTGGCAGGGTTTTTTCGAATTGCATTCCCAAGGCTACAACCACATCTTTGAGGACGGCACCCATGTGTGGAGGCTGCAGCCGAATGATCCGCGGCACCATTTTATCGATTCGCTCAAGGAGGGCATCGATCCTGCCGAAATCACGGCTGTTTTTGACAAATTGATGATTGCGCCTGTTCGGGCGCGGGAACATGCAAAATAACAACTGGTTCTCTATCAAACCCTCCACTCCGTCTGTTTTATCAGTATGTTCAGAATCACTTGTGGTCAGTTTGAGATCGATCTAAATGCTTTTTCGCCATATCTCGCTTTTTTCCTCCTTTTTTGACCCAAGTCAAGGACATTCTCCTTTTTGTGCTGTATCTTGTGTTTGTTATTGGATAACAGCAGTTTTGCATGTTGTTGACAAAACGCTTCAAACTGCAAATCGTCCTTTAAACCAAGGAGAATTTTGTGCATACATTTCAAATAAATACTACAGTTGGGGATATTGTGGCGCAGCATCCGGCGCTTTCACGCGTGTTTGAAAAAGCGGGAATCGATTATTGTTGCGGCGGTAAAAAGACTCTGGATGAAGCATGCGGCACACAAGGCCTCAATCCCAACACGCTTTTGGCGGAATTGGAAGAATCCGTTTCAACCATGGAAACGCCAACTCTTGATGTAATAGCCATGTCGCTCACCGACTTGGCCGATCACATCGAGCAAACGCATCACATTTACCTGCGCTCCGAGCTTTCGCGCCTGGATGCATTGACCGAAAAAGTGGCTTATGTACACGGCGAAAATGACTCTCGTCTTTTTGAGATCAGGGAGACATTTCTCGCGATGTTGGATGCGTTGGCCCACTTTGAGACCGATATGCACCAGCACATTCACAAGGAAAATAACGTACTTTTTCCACGGGCGCTGAAAATGGAGAGTGAGAAGCGTAAGTAATAAGAAGCGGATTGTGTAATGATTGGTTTGGGCAGGGTATGGAGATTTTGACAGGATGGACGTGATTAACATGATTTGCCAAATATGGAACGGTATCAAGTCCATATGCTGTGCGTTGGAAAATAATTTGAGTAATTCCTTGCATCCTGTTTTTCCTGCATATCCTGTCAAAAACTCTTTTCCCACAGCGATTGGAAAGTTTATCTGGTTAGCAGCATTTTTCGAGTTTCAACAAAATTACCAGTCCGCAGCTGGCAAAAATAGAGGCCGCTGCACACAGGCCGTCCATTCGAATCCAGTCCGTCCCAGTTTACCGAATGAGTTCCGGTCTGTCGTGGACCATTGACCAACGTGTTGACGCGCCGGCCAACCGCATTGTAAATAGCCAGTGTCGCTCTCTGTTCGGTGGGCAATGAAAAGCTAATCGTTGTTTTCGGATTGAACGGATTGGGATAATTTTGCTGCAATGCGCAATCTGCTGGGGTGGCAGATTCATGTCCGACATTAATAAGCAGATTGTTTTGTACAAAGGTCAAGCACGCTTGGCTCGGCAGAGGCCAGACCACTTCCGGCCCGAGATAATCGATTGTACGGCTGACTTGCTCATTCACCACATCAAAGAGCCACACAGTCCAGTTTCCTTCAGGCAAGTTTATGACCAGACTGTCATTTTTTGTATCCGACAACAAGACATATTGATTATCCCGCCATTCCAACACACTGTAAGAAGGCTTTGTATTTTCAAAAATAGATTCATTGTGCGCGACAGGCATCATCTCCCAAAAGTGGACATACGCATTGATCTTGTCGCGAAGAAAGGTCAAATGACTGGCGGAAGGATGCTTGTCCGCTGTTATGCCTGCAGCGCTGTATCCCCAAAAATAGGCGCCCTGTTTGGAGGCCAGCTTGTGCCCAACCGTACCATAACCGCCGCCGCCAAACGTGCCGAGGATTGCTTGCAACGCCTCCAACGTGGTGCTTTCATTGGGATCGTAGGCGTTCTCATCATTCACCGTCGGTTTGCTGCCATTTCTATTATGATCCTCGATCATGGCTTGCGAGCACACCGCTAAATTGCGCAAATGCTCCGGGTGTTTGCCCTGGCGAATGGAATGCGTGCACCAGTCGCCGTTTAGATCGCTGTCCCACTCGGCGCTGCCGGTCCCGTGTGTGGACAGAGGTGTCGGGTACGGCAACCACTGCCGCAACTGTTCGCCAATCTCCTTTTCGTGCGCCGGATTGGTTTGCTCGTTATATTCTTGGCCGATCGTAATCCACACATTGGGATACGAGCCGTATCGCGCGGCAATGTATTTGAGAAAACCGGATGAATCCGCCACTTGATCGCCGGTGGTGCCGCCGAGGATTAAATCGCAAATGAGATCGAGTTCGTAACCTTTTTGCACGGCTACATCCACGCGTTCGCGATACCATTTGGGATTTGGTCGATGGGTTTCGGATTTGGTTTCGCGACCATCTTGGCGAAAAAATGGCTTGATTTCCGAACTACTATTTTCACTACGCAGTCCGCGAACACAAAAACGCAGTTTCTTAAAATATGTAGCATTTTGGGAGATATCAAATTCGATGCTTTCTCTTGAGGCTTCTTTTCCGTTCGGAGCGCCTAAAAAATCATAATGCGTATTACCGATGATGTACGGATAACTGCCATCACTGCGCTTGAACCAGCGGCCATCGCTTTCGTCATCAACGAGCCAAAAACCAGAGCCACCAGATTCTTCCACCGCAAACGTTTCGCCTTCGCGCAAATCGTTCAATTCGGGCACGTTCGAATAAACATCCGCAATCGTCCAGGTGCCCGGCAATGACGGACAAAAGCGAATGAGAAAAACATTGCCTTCAACACCGCCGGCGCCATCACCATCCCAAAACCCGTGGAAACGCAGGATTTCGCCGGATTCGTGTGCAAAATCCGCCCAGAAATCAATATCCACACTTGGGGCATCCGTGGGGCCTTGAACGGGACCGGTGAAATCGAGGTCAATCACAGAAAAAGTAAGAACAGCGCCGACACTCTTTGTCGACAATATCAAAATAATCAAAAAGGAAAATAAACGCATAATGCCTCCTTTTTAGAGCCAACTTTCTCAATTGCCCTTTTCGCTGACCAAATGTAAAATCCAATCCTGGTCACTTGGCGGCGTCCAGATCAAAGCATTGTCCTGTTGTGGTGGCGCTTTAACTTGTTTCCGCTCACCGGTTTGGGGATTGAAGAGTTGCGCGGCGTACCAACTATTTGCCTGATCGCCAAAAGAAAGGGTGATTTCTTGAGACACGCCTCTGGCATATAAAATATATTGTTCTCCTGGATCAGCCAGCAGCCAATAGGTGATCAACGCCGGACGCCGCACCTTGCGCGTGTGCGTGGGACTCATGCGCACTTGCACGTTGCGCTCCTCGCTTCGCGGTTGGGGAGAACTGATCAGTTCGTCCATGGGCTGTAATGTCCACCATTCCAGTCCGGCCCAAAATGCTTTGGCGTGATTGTACTGTTCCGCCCAAACACCATTGCGAGGATCATCGGGATTGAACGGCCCGGGATCGCGATAGCCGCCCATATACGTCGTTCCGTAGCCGGTTATGGGATACGCGCCGGCCAAAATAATGTCCCAGGTGACGAAACGCATATCATCGGGCGTAAAGCTGTTTTGTTTATCGACCTTGCCGTCACCGGAGGCATCGCGTAAAAAATAGCCGTATTCGGAATTGACAATTGGCTTGCTGAAATCCCGCGATTCCAATATCCGCTCGTGTATATGTGAATAATTTTGCTGATAATCGCCAAACGACATCCAGTCCGCCTCGTTAAACTCGCGCACGCTGCCATCCCGCGTCATGGGATGGATACCGATCATTCTTCCGTGCGGTTCGGCTTGGGCAAAAGCATTACCAATTTCGATAAACTCGGCCTTTACTGCATCGTACGTTGTATTTTCGCGCGCCTTGACTTCGGCGTTCCATTCGCCGGAGATGATAAAATAGACGTCGTACGCTCCGTACCGCGCGGCAATGTAGCGTGCGTAGTGCTTGCGCGCTTCAACATCCGGGAACATAGACCAGGCCCACGGCTCGCGTTTTTGTTTATCGCCCCAGGCGAGCACGAGTCCGCCGACAATGCCTTTTTTGTTGAGATAGTCGAGTCGCGCATCCACTTCCTGCCAGTAGGCGGGATTGATTTTCATGTCGCTCAAATCAAAATACGGATCGCCGCCCTCGTTGCCCCAGCCGGCTTCGCTGAGCAGCATGGCGTGAATGACATTGATACTTTCCGAAGCGCATTTGTCGATGTAATGAAAGACTGATTTTCGATCGAGCTGCTCGTCCTTTTTGCTGAGAAAGAGTCCCCAAGCCGTGTCGCCCCAAAACAGGAACGGCGTGCCATCTTGAGTGGCAAAATGAAAACCATAATTTTGCATCGGCTGAATACTGCCACGACGATCGGATTCGATACATGTGAAAGAGCCGGTTTGCCGCTCTAATCCCGCATCTTTCGACTGTATTGTAAATGACCACTCACCGGGCATATCCGGACTGATGCGCAGTTTCCAGGTTGAGCCGCCATCCCAAAATAATCGCATCTTCCATGTGGCGCCATCCGGTCGGGTGATTGTTGCTTGGGGAGAAAGATCAGTAAAAGGATTGTCGTATTGGCCCGTAGACTGCAATGCGGCTTCAAAAAAGCCAAAGTGGTCGATTTGTTCGCCAGCCGTCAGAGTAGACAGCAGCAAGAGAGATAATAAAAATAAAGCAAACTTTAGCATGCAAGCGCCTCTTTTTTGACGGGATTGACAGGATATAAACCTTTCACGGCAACTTTTTTCCTGGATTCATTCACCATATCATCTAACAATGCGGCCAGCTTAAGCCTGAACAAAAAACCCCGAGTCCGATGCATACTTGAAGCTGGCGTAAAGAGTAAACATTTCTGAACGGTAATATAGTAATTTGCAAATCCTATTCAAGCAGGAATAGCTGCCATGCTCCAGGTGTTCGAAATATTCCTAAATCCTGCAAAACATGGGAGATTAAATATGGGCAGCGAAGCAAAAATTATCGTGGAAAACGTCAATGTTCCCGGACACGTCACACGCGTTAATGCCGAAAAATACGAGGCCATGAAAACGGCCATGCTGACCGTACTTCCAAAGCACGAGCCAGGACTGACACAAAACGAAATTCGCAAAGCCGTCCTCCCGCACCTTCCCGAAGAATTGTTTCCCGGCGGCGCCACGGCCGGCTGGTGGGTAAAAACGGTGCAGTTGGATTTGGAGGCCAGGGGGGTGGTGATTCGCGAAAAAAGCAAGCCGTTGCGGTGGTATCGGAATGGATAAGCGGACTCGGATAATTCGAGTTCACCTCCACCAAAAGGCTATCTCTCCCACCACCGTCCTTCCAACTGCCGGTTTTGCAAAAATTCTTCAAATCTCTCATAATCAACCATGAGGATATTATCTCGCCCATTCCTGCAAGTGAATTTTTCGCCGCCATATACCACAACGCCGTCCTCATGATACAATTCAAAATATCCCTTTGGATTCAATTCAAAAACTAAACAGTTTGGTGTACGGTCAAACGACACATGGAGCTGCTTAAATTTCCGCAAACCCAGAAACTCGTTTCGAACATCGGTTCGAAGTGCCGTTCCCGGAAGCAATGCGCCGAGGGAAATTTGGCCGCTATGAGAATTATAAAGATTGAGAATGTGATGATCCGTGTTGTAGGAGCGTTTGATTCCCCGAGGTTCTAATTCCAATGGATACTCTAAATAACACTGCAAGTTCAGCAGGTCCATATCGGTTATCTTGTAGTCTTTGATCAAATCCGCGGACAGCTTGAGCTTTTTCGGTTCATAAACAGGCGGATGATAACAACATTGCATGTGCAACCATACCGCTGCAAAAATCAAAAAAAGAAACCGCTACATTTTCATGATGCATCCCTCCTGTTTTATCGCATCGATCGCTAAACTATCTGCGATATGGTTGTCACTCACAATGACTGTGATGAGTGCTAGTTGCCCCTCACCTCCTCCAGCAACCCGGCCAGCTCGGCCACTTTATCCGGATGAGCTTTAGCCAGATTGTTTTTCTCCCCAATGTCTTGTTGCAAATGATAAAGCTGCGGCTCCGGATCGTGGCCCAATTCAATGTTTGTATTGGTGTTGAGTTTCGGCCCGTCGTGCGGCTCAATGTATTTCCAATCGCCTTGGATGATCGACAATGCTCCGGAAGCGGCGTGCTCGATGACGTAATCACGGTTTTTTTGTGATTTTCCGAGCAGGACGTTTAATTGATCCTGGCTATCCGGGCCGGCATTCTCCGGCAGTTGTTGATGGGTCAACGTAGCCAGCGAGGCCATCAAATCAATTTGGCTGAACAACGCATCCGATTCGCCTGGCTTGACGTGATTCGGCCAGCGTACAAGAAAGGGAATGCGGGTCCCGCCGTCAAACGTGCTGTATTTGCCGCCGCGCAGGGGGCCGGCCGGTTGGTGGTCGCCGAGCATCTCAACGGATAAATCGTGATAGCCGTCATCGACCACGGGTCCGTTGTCGCTGGTCAAAATGACCACTGTATTTTCGGTCAGATTCAATTCGTCCAGGGTGTTGAGCAACTCCCCAACGCACCAATCAAATTGCAAAATGGCATCGCCGCGGTTTCCCATGCCGCTTTTTCCGACAAATCGCGGATGCGGCACGCGCGGCACATGGATGTCGTGCGTGGAAAAATAGAGGAAAAATGGATTCTCCTGATTGTTGTGCAAAAACTCTACAGCTTTTTCGGTAATTCTATCGGCCATATCCTCATCCACCCAGCGCGCGGATTTGCCGCCGCTCATATACCCAATACGGCTGATGCCGTTGATGATAGTCATATCGTGGCCGTGGCTCGGATGCATTTTCAGCAATTCCGGAAACTCCCGCCCGGTAGGCTCTTCCAAAATGGGTTCGCCAAAACTGACGTTTATAGGATCGGACGGATCGAGTCCAACCACACGGCGATTTTCCACATAAACGCACGGCACGCGGTCGCCGGTGGCGGGAATAAGAAACGAATAATCAAAGCCAATATCCCGCGGCGTATGTTGAATTTCGCCATTCCAATCGGCGCCGCCTTCGGCTCCCAGACCGAGATGCCATTTGCCAACAACGCCGGTTGTATATCCCGCGTTTTGCAGAACCGACGGCAGCGTTACACGTCCCGGTTTGATAATAGCCGCGGCATCTCCACGTGCAATGCCGGTTCCTTTACGACGCCAGGCATACTCGCCGGTCAGCAACGAATAACGCGACGGCGTACAGGTGGCGGAACTGCAATGCGCGTTGGTGAAACGCAGTCCCTCGGCAGCAAGACGATCGACATGGGGGGTGCTGATGCGAAACGCGCCGTAGCAACTGACATCGCCGTAACCAAGATCATCCGCATAGATTAAAAGGATATTTGGAGGCGTTTGCTTTTTTGTGGAACAGGACACAGTTGCGGCCAAGATACCGCCGATCCCTAATCCTGCCATTTTGAGAAAAGTACGCCGACTTGTAGGCTGCATATGGGTATCTCCTTTTTTGTGCATCAATATAGTGGAGTGTTGCGATTATTTTAGCAAAAACGCACACCAGCGAGCTGCGCGCTAAATACGGCATAAACAGCATTACCAAAAGGTAGGCAACCGGTAACCTCCTGACTTTTCCGTATCAACGTCAAGTTTTAGCAGGTTTAGTAGTTTTCAAAAGGTAAATCGTAAGGTATTTAAAGTTTCCTCGACAAAGTACAGGAAGCTTTGCAACAAAGAAATTTAACTTTATCGAAAGAAAGAATCAACCATTAAAAAAGAGCAAACCCAAAAGAGTCTGGCCAATGGCAGCATGGCGAGCAAATGTTTGGTGTCTCTGAAATGAGT
This sequence comes from uncultured Cytophagia bacterium, assembly GCA_964414825.1. GTDB lineage: Bacteria > Zhuqueibacterota > Zhuqueibacteria > Residuimicrobiales > Krinioviventaceae > CAYPZM01. The sequence goes on from CAYPZM010000212.1 coordinate 8,241, forward strand.
TCTTTTCATTTTTTTATGCCAGCATAGTGATATTTGATCTGTAGATGTATATCTGGCACTGGATGAACCACCGCTATGCCTTTCTCTGGCGGTTTCATCGCATGCACCACAGCGATACCGAGATGGACGCTTCCACCGCTTTGCGCTTTCATCCAGGTGAAATTCTACGATTCTACGATGGGGAATTTTCCTGGCATTCGGCATAACGCTCTTTGATCTCCTGTTATATGAGATAATTATGATGCCGTGATTCTTGTTGTCCACAGTAATTTTTACCTTTCTCGCAAAGTGGATAAAATACTAAGATCGGTCATCGTTACACCGTGGATGCATTGGGTGCATCATTCACAAATCTATTCTGAATCCATCTCGAATTATGGAACAATTTTTTCCTGGTGGGATCGTTTGTTCAAAACATTTCGTTTACGTTCCGACCCCAAAAAATAAAATACGGCATTGATGAGATTCAGCCACACCAGTGGCAAAGTATATGGGGTATGCTTAAAACACCATTTGTTAATAAATTTGAATGAGGCCGAGATGAACCACCATAACGATTCTTTCAAACATACTTTTTTAACTCGAAATCGCCGGCAGCGAGGAATCTTTGCCTGGTTTTTAAGAATTGCCCTTGTTTCGATCATGATCACGGGCTGCTCACCACAGTCGACACCGACCCTGCAGGAGCGTTTGCACGGTATGCTGATGGCATCCGCCATTGCCGATGCCATGGGCGGTCCGCACGAGGGCCGTTCAACAGAAGATTCT
>CAYPZM010000213.1:0-8969 GCA_964414825.1 uncultured Cytophagia bacterium
AGCGCCTCTTCCCGGTTGCCTGATGCAAATCATAAAGCCCATCCAGCACACAGCCTTCCATCCAGCCGTACGGCTGCAGACTTGCCAGAGATGCCAAACGATGATGGAACTGCTGAATTGGGTCCACATCAGTGGCAAACATCAAATGCGGCATTAGCTCCGGCGGTTCATTTTTCTCTACTCCCACAGCAAAAAACCACACGGGACTCGTACCTTGCGTCATCACCAACTCCATGCCCTGCCTGGCGATTTCGGCCACCTGTGATTCATTCAGTATGAGCTCAAATGGTTCCAAAACCGGCGCGTATCGAATATCCAATTCGCCCAGAATCTCTCTATTTTGAGCCAAACGGAGCAGGACTCGTTTTTCTTCGCGCACATCCAGCGCGATAGCCAGGCGAAACCGTGCGGTCGCATTCGGAAGATTGTGCCATATAAATGCCGGGCCAGGTCGTCCGGGCGCTGGTACGCTAAACGCCTGCCATCCAAACGGAACCCGCTTTTGCTCCGGAATGGTCAATAGTGGCAGATTAAACATTTTCGGAAGCAGATAACAAATTGAAGATTGAGCGCTGCATCCGCCCAAATGGAGTCCCCCTAGCCCCAAGCCACTGGTGGTTAAAAATGTCCGTCGATCCAAGCTGATCTCCTATTTCAGATTATCACCAACATAAACGGCTGACGCGTGTTCCGGCGTCACGATAGCGCTAACCTGCCGCAGATCATTCGCAAAAAGGGACACACCGGTTGTTTTTGAGTCTATGGCTAAAAACGTCTCGCACTCACCAAGGGGCTGGCAGTTGATAATAGACGCATCTCGTACATATGAAAATCGAAAAAAGCAAGGCGCCTGATCGTGAATCACGGCATCGAGATCAGACATATCCAGATTCTGCACATCATCACAAATCACGGCCGGTCGGTAATCGGGAGACGCCACGGACAGAGAGACATTCTTGAGGTTCATATTCGACACATGCCTGCAATAAAATCCATACGCTGGCAACATTTCGAACATTTTGCTGCTGGGATAGGCTTCCGGTTTTTCCGGCACTGCTTTGGCGGCATCGTCCAGTGTGCCGCCGCCTTTAAATTGTATATGGACATTGCTGATCGTGATATGTTCAACCGGGTGATCCGGCAAACCGGTGATGGAACAGCCCCAGTTGCCAATGTCGGTCGCCTGAATATTATCGATAATAATATTCTTCATGGATCCCATTCCCGGCTTTTCAATGCCAGGGATCGGCCGCGCCCGATTTCCAAGCCGGACAAAAATGGCGGTGCGTGCGTTTTTGATATTGATATTGGAAACCGTCATGCGGTCAAAAGCACCGCCATCCACCATTTCCAGGGCGATGGCATCGCCGCCGGTGTCGTACACCGTGCAATTGTCAAACAGAATATTTTCAAAGCCGCCATTGGATTCTGTACCGAGTTTTAGCGCCGAAGCGCCGCGGCTGCGCAGCACACAATTGGTCACGGTCACGTTTTGGCAAGGACGCATGGCCGTGGCTTTTAGCACGATGGCATCGTCTCCGGAATCGATATTGCAATTGGAAATACGCACCTTGTTGCAACTGTCAATATCAATACCGTCGCGATTTTCACGCGTCGGGGCCAGCACCGTAATGCCATCGATCACCACATCCTCACAACCGAGGTAGTGCTGCAGCCAACGCGCGGAATCGAGAAAAGTAACATCCCGAACGGTGACGTTCTTGCACTCGGCGAAGCGGATGATATAAGGACGATTTTTGTCCTCTCCGCGAATATAAGGAAAATTGCGTCCCCGGCCATCTATCGTGCCTTGTCCAGTAATGGCAATATTTTCGGCTTTTTCTGCATAGATCAAATAGCGCGTAAACCGGTGCGTGTATTGATACGGTATTTCCGGCGTTATATCCGGGTAATCGTCCAAATTAGGACTCGCGAGCAGAGTCGCGCCGGATTCGATAAAAAGCGTCACATTGCTTTTCAAAATGATGGTTCCGAATACATGAGTTCCATCGCGCACAAGAACCGTTCCGCCGCCGTTATCAAAGGCTTTATCGATGGCAGCTTGGATGGCCGTTGTGTTGATGGTCTGGCCGTCACCTTTGGCGCCAAAATCTTGAATATCGAACGTCTCGGCATATGATAATGACATCAACAACATCACAATCAGAAGACCAAAAATTATTCTGTTTGAAAGAGGCATAATGAATTCCTCACTGTTTGGAATTTATCGGGATCAACGTTTTATCAGCAATTAAAATGGGAGAATCGTAGCACGGAATGTCTGCAAATTCAAACTGGGTGCCATTTTGGCTCCAGGAGCCGTCCGGCACATCGAACACCTCGCCCGTCCGGACATCCACATAAACCGGATCCTCAAAATTTCCGCAAGGCAAGGTTAAATCAACCGGTGTTTTGGTATTGGATTCTGCCGGCACCTGGTCGTGAAACCAGAGCGTAACGATTTGTTGTTCCGAATGGTTGTTTTCATATCCCAAAACCGTCAAGGGCACATTCTCGGCAATGACATACGGATAGTGCTTGATGCGCTCAAGTGTATTATCGAAAATCGCCGCCATGTTTTGCAGGGCAAGGTATGCTTCTTTTTTATGATGCACGGTTTTGTCGGGGTTGGCGTAGAGCAAGCCTTTGCGGTTCACATCTTCCTGGTAAAACATATCCATGATGCCAAAATAGGACGAAACGACGTCGTGACCTAAATCTCCAAGCATGCGCCGCAGCGCCCATTTCGCCTGCGTCGTTTCGGTCCAGTCGTATTTGCGCAAACCACGATATTCAATGCGTTCGGATGGAGCGCCGTTCTCTCCCTGAAAAATGGTCAGATGCGGAGCATATCCCTTTGCCCATTCCCGCAGCAAACTGACGTGAGGATAGACATCATCGGGATTGTAATCATAAGGATGATAGGAAATCACGTCCACCTGATCCAAAAGACCAAGCGTCTGAAGACTATCCATGATCACAGTCACATAGTCGAGGCGTTGCTGCATGTGTTCAGGATTTTCCACTCCTTCCCACACCTTGGTTTCCACAGAATCTTGCGGTTCAGACTCTAATGGATAAAAAGCGCCACCAGGACGAATGCTTTTAAACGTATAGTGATCCAGCGCCAAAATCATGATGGTGGCATCAGGTTGCAACTCGCGAATGGCCGGCACTGTATATTGCACAAGATTTACATAATCTATTGGATTTGATATTTTGCCGGTCGACACTTCATTCCAAATTTCCCATTCATTTATGATATGACCGTATCGCACCACCAGAGCCCGAACAAACTGAGCCCAGGCTTCCAGACCCTCTTTGGTTTTCGGGACGCGTCCCCGATTGTTGGCGGTCCACTCGGCGTAATGCTTATTGCTCCAGGCGAGATTCATCCACGGCTTTACGCCCTGTTCATGCATATCAAAAATAATCTCATCGAGCCAGGAAAAATGGTACACACCTTTTTCCGGTTCGGTTTTCATCCAACCGGCCTGAATGCGAGCGCGCTTGAAGCCAAGCGGTCCCAGGTACTCTTTCCAGTTTTTATAAACTGTATAATCGCGGTCCATGGTTTCCGCGCCGATGGACCAATTATTGTCCGCGATGTCATTGGAATGCCTGGGCGTGATACTGCCCAATAACGGGAATGCGCCATCCAATTTTTGAGCATAGACGGAGGCCGTTATCAATAGGATTAAAATTGTTATTTTAAACATAAAAATTCCTCATTTAGTGGTTATCGAAATATTTTTCAAACGGATATTCTCGACAAAATCAATCGTACCCTCGTTTTCCGCTGTGATGTCAATGTTTTCAAAGGTCACGTCTTTGATCGGGTTTTGTGGCAAACCGTACAATTCGATTGCTTTTTTCGCACTGGCACAGGTCACATTTTTAATATGAATATTCCGAAATGTGGGGATGTCCTGCGACAGCTTGTTTCGTTCCGCGTAATTCATGTCCCGCTCGATAGGCTCGCCGCTATAATTCATATTGATGCGAACCGCCTGCATGCGGATATTGCGCATGGTGATATTTTGGATCCAGATGTTCTCAACCACGCCGCCGCGGCCTGGACGTGTTTTCAAACGGATGCCACGGTCGGTGCCGTCAAAGTCACAATCGGTAACAAACACGTTGCGCACTCCGGCGGACATTTCGCTGCCAATCGTAATGCCTCCGTGACCGGCCTTGGCTGTGCAATTTCGTACAATGACGTTCTCGCACGGCTTGCCCACCGCCCAGGCATCCTGATCGCGGCCGGATTTGAGGCAGATATTGTCATCCCCGACATCAAGATAACAGTTCTCAATCAGCACGTTTTTGCAACCGTCCGGATCGATGCCGTCGTTGTTCGGTCCATGAGCGATAACTTTGATATCTCGAATAATCACGTTCTCGCACCAGACCGGGTGAATATTCCAGGAAGGACCGTCTTTAAAAGTGACACCCTCGATGAGCACATTTTTACAATGAATGGGATGGACAAACGGCGGCCGTACACCGTCCTCCACCGTGCCGAACACCCGTTCTTCAACCGGCACACCTTTCGCTCCCATTTCGAACAATTTCACCATACCGGGCTGTTTTTTCTTCCAGGGCCACCAGACCTGTCCCCGACCGTCAATTAGTCCTGACCCCGTAATGGCAATGTTTTCAGCCTCTTTGGCGTAAATGGGGGGCGAGTAATTATAGCAGCGCACACCGCCGCGCTGGATAAATACAACCGGCAAATAATCATCAAAGGCCTGGCTGAACCGAATGGTTGCACCCTCTTCCAAATGCAAATTCACATGGCTTTTTAAATGAATAGGGCCGGTCAGCCACTCGCCGGCGGGGACCAGAACTTTTCCGCCGCCTTCCTCGGCACAAGCGGCAATGGCTTTTTGAAATGCTGCTGTAATTTTATTCTCTCCGCCGGGCATGGCTCCAAAATTGCGTATATCGTAAATCCTGTTTGGGAATTCGGGAGCTTTGAAATCGGGCATGGAGAAAGGGTATTCGGCAGCGATTCCGACATTCATCACAAAAATAATGAATAAAGACAAAATGAGACGCATGCTATTCCGCCTTTCGATCAAGTTTTGCGATTTCGACAGCGGCCAAAATGACCGGTCCGAATCCATGCGGATCATCCACTTTGGTTGGTCGAGCGAGAAACCACTCGATGCCATTCTCACATGTAGCACGGGTGCCGATGCAGGTGTTATGAACCGCTCCGGCTTCATCCACCTGGTCTGCCAGACCGCTCCAGCCCTTTTTTGCAGCAGGCACATAAGAATCCGCCAGCCATCCTCGATTTATACCGGTGGCCATGGCATACAAAATCAAACCGGTTCCCGATGTCTCTTTATACGATGCCGGCGTGACCAGATTCTGCCGCCACATGCCGCTTTCGGCTTGCAACGGCAGCAGCGCCTTTAGACTGCGATCGAGTTTGGCAATCATAATGGATTTTTCGGGATGGTCATCGGGCAGATAGGTGATCAACTCCACAAGGCCGATCAGCGCCCAGCCGTTGCCGCGTCCCCACGTATCATATGAGGTGCAGCCCTCGGGACCAAAATTCTTGACCTGGTGAAACAAATTTAGCTCGGGATTAAAAAGCTGCATTTCCATGCCGTTGTACTGAGCAATGGATTCGTCGTGCAAGTTCGGTTGATCCAACACCACAGCAGCCATGGATAGAAACGGATTCACCGCATACAGACAATCGACCCAGATCTTTCCGCCGGGTTGCCGCGGATGCGCGAAAACTCCCAGATCGTCGCGTGGATGAGCGTTAATGAGCAAGTCAACATGTTGTGAGAGCACATTGGGATCGTCCGGATATTTGCCTTGCACAAACCGGTAGGCCCCAGCAATGCCACCCATCTCATAATTCCGAAAGGTGATCGGGCTGGTGGGTCCCTGTTCGTTAAACGCCACAAGCCAGCGGTCGACATAATCATTGTAATCCGTGCGATCTGTCACCTCGGCCAAACGCAGCAGACTGTAAAAAGTCAACAAATCCGCATAATAGAGCTTGGGCTCACGAGTCTCGATAAAATGATCGGCTACACGTTGAGCGAGGGCCAAGGGTTCGTACGTTTCCGCGCTGTGCAGGTTGCTGAAACCTGTGGAGAGGAAAAAAAGAAAGATAAAAAGTTTATAATTTTTCATATCTACCATCGAATTAGGCCGTTCGGTTCAAATCGTTTCACATACACAGGTGTGCCGTCGACATCGCGATGAATCATGCGCAGCTCCGGGTTCTCCTCATCTCCCAAAGCTACGACTTGCAAAAAGCCGCCTTTGCCATCGCGGAAAAAGGGCTGACGCAATTCGTCCCAGTACGGTTGATTTCTCGCTGCATGCACATCGGCGACGGCGCCGCAGGAGAATTCGTGAACACCCGTGTCATCAATACTGTGATACTGCCAATGGCGGTCGCCATGGACAATGCAAAAATTCTCAATTCCGGCTTTGGCTACCCAGTTCAGAAATTCTCGTCCTTCGTAGTAAAAGCCGTTCTCATCGGCGTGATTGTCACGCTTGTTTTGTCTGTCCGGGCCAACCATGGGTGTTGGAGAAACCAAAATCTTGAAAACCGCATCACTGGCCAACAATTGCTGTTTCAGCCAGGCTTTTTGTTCGTCGCCCCAAATGGTTTTCTCGGGGCCATCGGGCATGGTATTGGGAGAGCGATAGTCCCGTCCCTCCACTAAAAACAACTGCACCGCTTTACCCCACTGAACCGTGCGATACGTTTTCTCGCCCATAGGCATGGCATCGAGAAAAACCTGGCGCCCCATTTCGTCGGTGATCATGTACTCGGCGTTGCGGTGATAATGCGGCACCTCTTGCTGCGGCCAGGCATCATCCCAGCGGTAATCGTGATCATCTTTCATGGCGTAAATGCCGCGGGTGCGAAAATAATCCGACACACAGGGAATACTGAACATTCGGCGCCAATGATAGCGCATCAAATCCAGGTCCGTGGCGCATGGGGAATCGGAATCATAGTACACCATATCTCCGGTGTGGATGGTAAAGTCCGGATTGAGCTCCTGCATGGACATGACCATCTGAAATCCCCACGGTTTGCTGTTTTTCCAAATGTCGCGGCTGCGTGCGGCCCAGCAGGTGATAACGGTAAAGTTGACGCGAGCATATTCGTCCGGATTTGGTGCAGTGCGAAACGACTGTATTGGGTTCAATCGCGTTTCCGCGGTGGTATCCACCGCCATCTCGGATTGATACCAGATCACCGATGCCGAGGGCAGGTTCTCAATGTTGAACTGCACATTAAAATCGTGCTCTTGTTCGGCCAATTTCCACGCTGTGACATTTGCATTCTGCAGGGTGGAATCGGTACTGTATTGGATGCGCGCCCAACCGGACATCCCCGGAACATTTTCGGACATGTCTTCACGATACGGCTCGTACACATGTCCATCATCCCATCTGTAAAAAGATGTGGTCGGATTGCGCTCGGCATGTTTGGTCAGCCTCGTATTGATAATAGCAGAATTACGTGTGACCTCGCCAACGAGATCACCCTGCGCATTAAACGGTAGAGGTTGCGGCGGTTTCTGTTCACAACGGAAAAGCAGGAGCATCAACATCGAGAAAAGAACATGGACTTTCATTTTTCACTCCGATTTCAAAAAAATCAAATTCTTCTCCGCGATCAGGATCGGCGAATCATAGACCGGGATATCGGAAAAGCTGTAAAACGATCCTTGCTTGGACCAAGCCTGATTCGGGATGTCGTACACACTTCCGGTACGCACATCCACATAAACCGGATCAGTAAAGCTGCCTTTGTAAAAAGTAAATTCCAGATTTTGATAATCATTCGTTTCCGATGGTATCCGGTCATCAAACCAAACAGCGACCAGTTGCTGGCCGCTGTGGCGGTTTTCAATTCCGTATACAGAGAGGGAACGTTCAGTTTGAACGGAAAACGGGTAATGTTCGATGGTGTTTAATGCGCTGTCAAAAATAGAAGTGACATGCTGCACAGCATGATACGCCGGCTTTTTGTAGGCCACGGTTTTGTCTTCATTGGCCCGCAGCAATCCCTTGCGGTTCCAGAGCACCTCGCCATCGCGGATGTATTTGGAATCCATAATCACAAAGACAGATGATTCCTTGCCGCGCCCCCAATCCGTTAGCATGCGGCGCAGCACATGCTTGGCCTGGGTCAGCTCGGACCATTCCATATTTTTCATGGCGAAAAACGTGCTGTTTTCCGATGGGCAGCCTGCTTCGCCCTGCCTTGCGATTAACGTTTTGGAATATTTATCCAATACCTTTTCCAGCTCAATTTCGCTCTGGTTCTCTTCCGGGATGGGCCGGTGCCGGTGATGCGTGATCTGATCGAGCAAGTATATCTTGCCCTGCGCAGCGACAAAGCCCAACACGTTGTCCGCGTATTCATAATCGACATGACTCCCCAACGCAATGCCAAGTAGTTTAGCGTCTGGCTGAACAGATTTGACCGTTTCGGCAGTCATGACCAGAAAATCGGCGTACTGTTTGGCATCGATCCGGTAGTTTGGCTCGTTCCAGACTTCCCACTCATCCACATAATCTTTGTAGCGCGCCACGATGGCCCTGACATAGCGCACCCAGGCAGCCAATGCCTCGGGCGATGATGGGAGACCTTTATCAGCCAGGGTTGTTCCACCTCCGCCCGGATAGATCCCGTTCCCGTAACACAAATCTACCCACGGCTCCACGCCCCGGGCCACCATGTCGGGAATGATCTCATCGAGCCAGCGCCAGTCGTACACACCGGGGGACGTTTCGGTCTTGGCCCAGCCGGACTGAATACGCGCTTTTTTTACGCCCAGCGGTCCGAGGAAATCGCGCCAGTTTTGGTAGACGATAAAATCGCGATCCATGGTTTCGGCACCCACGGACCAGGGAGATGCTTTTATATCGCGGGCATTGCGGGGTTGCACCTTTCCAAGCAATGG
>CAYPZM010000214.1:0-6830 GCA_964414825.1 uncultured Cytophagia bacterium
TTGTGGCATTTTGCTCGACGACAGTTTGGCTTATTTTTGCATAGGCTGATTCAAAAAAAGATTGCATTCCCGAAAACTTTATCTCTCGTCGTATAGCAGCGTATTGCCGCGTTCCGATCTGGATTTCCTGGATGTCCATACCTTGCATTTTCTGCTGTTTTTCTTCAACAATAACTTTTAGAGAATCCAAACCGCGCTCAAAGTCCGGTCCAATCATTTTGTCCATACTGGTGAATAGCAGCATAATATTCCAGGGAAACGGGTATTCGCCATAAAATCCCCAGGCGACTTGCGTGCTGTCATCAACCTCGGAAAGGCGAACGTATCCTTGAGAATGGCTCTCCCAGGGTTCCATAAAGTGCAAATCATAGGTGATTTCCTCATTTTCGGTGATTGTGGTATTGGTCATTTCACCTTTGCCGGTAATGTCAGGATCGCCGCTCCACACGTATTTGGAACCGGGCTGCCCATCTTTACCTTCAACAGTCACTTTCATGCTGGTATCTTGAGCCGCCCATGGTGACCACTCTTGCCAGTTTTTCCAGTATTTTATGTGTCGAAATACCAAATCCTTTGGCGCATCAATGGCCACCGTACGTTCCACGCTGTACGTTTTTGGGGCAACAAGTCCGAGTACAACAACAACCAAAACCAAAACCAGAAGAATGATACCAATGATTTTGAGTATTTTCATGACGTCCTCCATTAATGTTTACAAAGTTGTTACCGAGTTGTCTCCCTATAAACAGATGTTTTAAAAACATTGAATTGGCTTGGTTTATGCCCGATGCGCAGGGATTCAGGCAAGCAGGGGCCAAATCCCGTGAGCGGACTGCCTGCGATTATTACAGTCTTGTGTATTATGAGGATCAAATCAAGTACAAGTTGTGGCAGTATATGGACACATTAGATATTAATACAAAGAATGGGTAAGATGTGTGGTCTTTTGTATACAGAAGATATTAAATGCCGTTTTATTGTCTGACATTAAAAATCAGAACGATTGATTTTATAAGGATTAGAGCGATAGAGAAAATGTGTGATTCGATCACTCGTTTTTGCAAACGTAAAGAATGTTTGCTTTGCGCGAGTTTGGCAAGAAATTTGATCTGATTTTAATCGAGCTCTGAAATAAAATCGAGATGGAAGAAATGGAAAGGCAGTTATGCAACGAACAGGCATTTTGTTAATTCTGGCGCTTATTCTGGGAATGGGGTGGGCTCGGAGTAACACGTTCCCGCAATGGGCTACGGATCAATTACGGTTGCGCGATATCATTCACGAGTCAGTGCGCGAAACACAAAAATGGCAAAATGAGGACGGGTCGATTTTTCCGTATCTTAATGTTTACAAATGGGATGACGAGGTTGAGATTTTTTATTTTTGGCTGGATTATTACATTTATTCTGGTGATGAATCGGTTTATCAAACCGTCAAGGACATTTCCTTAACTTACATTCGCCGTGCCGAACAGGAAAACCGTTTTGACCACGGCTATTATGACGACAATTTTTTCGACACCGAGCATACCCTTGAAGGTATGATTACCCTCGCCAATTTGGCCTGGATTCGTCCCAACGATACCGAGATTGTTACCGCTTTGGAAGATGTTGTCGAACATGCGGGCAATTTTGTATCCGGAGACGGCTACGTGCCCTGGTATGAGCCGTCAACATCGCTGATGCGCTCGGTGCGTCCCGGTACGAGAAAAATCGATGTGGATAGTCGGTATGCCATCGATTGGGTGTTTAATCTGCAATTCGTCAAAATGGCGTTGGCAACTTTTCATGCCACCGGCAAAACGCAATATCTGGAATGGGCGAAAACCTACCTGGATGGATGGATTCAAGTTTTTCAACAAAATGAAAGCGAAAACGGCTTTTATGTGATGCCGGCTTCAGCGGATCCGTACACCGGACAAATCGGTCCGTATAGTGGCATGTGGTGGCAGTCCGCGTTTGAACCCGGATGGGGTTGGTCTGAAAAAGGTAATAACGCCAATCGGGATATGCGTGGCGCGTTTTTGGATACGTATGCTATGACCGGCGAGCGTCGCTTTTTGGATGCACTAAAAAAGCACGTGCAAACCTTGTTTGATAACGGCAGTTATTATCAACCCGCGCATTTATACGATGGAGAAGCCTGGATTCCGGATACGGATAAAATTACTGTGTTTATGAGCACGCACATTGCGCTACTCGATGAGCAAATCGAGCCCGAATTTGAGGAGTTTATGTTGCGCTGGTATGAGTATCAACGCTATCCGGTTTCCGAGTTGCATTTGTGGGCCTATCGCAAATTTAACGATGAATCGAAAATTAACGAAATCAATGGCTATGCCATTCACAACGCGCAAAAACGGCTGGATGAAATTAAAGCCCTAATGGCATTGCCAGCCGAACCCGATGAGTTTCCGACCATTGGTGGCTATTGGGGGGTTACGCTGGTGCCGTTTGGCGGCCTCTCATCACAACGCGGCGAAATGCCGTTTAAAGAGGTGATGTATTACAGCTTTGACAAATCCTTGGGTCTTCCGGAAGGTGTGGCCGCGCTGTTTGTCACCAAAGATGAATTTAGCAAAACGCTGCAATTGTGCAACACAACACCTCTGCCACAAACCGTTTGGGTACAAAATGGCTTTTTCAAAGAGCCCATATCTCATGTGATGGTCAATAATCAAGAGAGCACAGATATTGAAAATCGGCTGGCACGCATCGAGGTCCCCGCTAGCCAAACCGTAACCGTTGTGCTGGAACTGCGGACCAATGATTTTCAAGCCCCGGATATACCGAAGAATCTCCGAATTTTGGCGGATGCCGAATAGAATGTTTTCCAATGCCTCCCACTAACAAATGCCCGGTACCTGTTGTGCCGGGCGTCTATTCCAACGTAGAATTATAACCAGTGCGCCCTACAAAGGCACAGAGATTGCTTTATAAACGGTCTAGTAAGAAGCAAATGACGAAAAAACAAGGGTTCACGCTGGTTTACTTTTGCATCCTTGTAAAGTCATGAAACAAATTTATCTCAAAGCGACACACAAACGATTATGCCAACACCCGTAGGACATGTTTTCGGAGCGCTGGTTCTGAGCACATCACAAAAAAAACGATTAGACACTCTTTCTATCGTGCTTGTCCTGTTTTTTGCCCTGCTTCCCGACATCGACTTTTTGTTCGGTTTTCCGGTAGGCAATCCGAATCGTTATCATCATCTGTTCACCCATAGTTTTACTTTTGTGGTGGCAGCCGGTATGCTCGGTGGCTATATATATGGCAAACTGCGACAAAAGAGTGTGCTTTATTCGTCCGCGCTTTTTGTTTCTGCAGGTATAACTCATGTGATTTTAGATACTTTGGCGCTGGATCAACGAGCGCCGTACGGCTGTCCTCTATTTTGGCCATTTTCTAATCAGTTTATCATTTCTCCGGTCGTAATTTTTTCAGATGTCTCGCGAGCTTCCGATTCGCAGACGTTTTTTTCAAGTCTAATCAATATTCATAATCTGAAAACTGTATTGCTCGAAGTTGTTATTCTGGCGCCGCTTTGGGGCGCCCTGGAATGGTGGGAAAGGAAGAGACGTGTATAAATCCGAACATCCCTATATATCCGTGGTGGTTCCGTTTTATAATGAAGTTGAGAGCATCCAACCGCTTTGGCAGGTGCTCAAATCCGCACTGGACAACTATGGTAAATCATACGAAGTCATTTTTGTCGATGACGGCAGCACCGATGGCACTCGCGATATAATGCGCGAGCTGGCAACGATACATCCCGAACTGCGCATCGTCCTGTTTCGCGCCAATTTTGGTCAGTCCGCAGCTATGGCGGCAGGATTCGAAACCACTCGCGGCGATATTGTAGTGGCTATGGATGGCGATTTGCAGAACGATCCCAACGATATCGGACGCATTGTCGACAAGCTGGAAGAAGGGTTTGATGTGGTCAGCGGCTGGCGCAAAAATCGCCAAGACAAAATCGTTTCGCGAAAAATTCCGTCCAAAATCGCCAATCGTATCATCTGCTCGGTCACGGATGTAAAGTTGCACGATACCGGCTGTTCACTCAAAGCCTTTCGCGGCGAGCTGTTGCGGCGCATTTCATTGTACGGCGAATTTCACCGTTTCATTCCGGCGTTGCTGCGTATGGAAGGCGCGCGAATCACCGAAATGCCGGTGCAGCACCACGCCCGCAAGTTTGGTACATCAAAATATAACATTACACGCACGTTCCGCGTAATCATGGATTTAACCACCATCCGTTTGTTGATGGTGCACTTGCACAATCCTTTAAGCTTTTTTGCAAAATTTTCTGCTCTTACCGGCTTTGCGGGTTTTGCTGCGTTGTTCACCGCGCTGTTTCAACTTTTGTCGCAGCCCGCAAATGTCGATGTTATTAACATTTCAATCACTTTGACGGTACTCCTGTGGTCAGCATCGTTTTTGTTTATGAGCCTGGGCCTGGTTGGCAAATTAATCGTGGGCAGCGGAGAACGCCGTTCTTTTAGTTATGAGTCGTAATCGAATGAATGTAGAAATCAGGTGAAGCCCATGGGACTTTCAAGTACAAACGAAATCCGTATCGACGAATTTCAAACGCCGATAACCGAATCGCTGATAGCGGTGATTATTGCGGTAAAAAACCAGCGCGATTACATTGAGCAGCTCGATACCGACCTGCATTTGGCGCTGGAAGCAACCGGCCAGGATTATGAAATTATTTACGTGGATGATGGCAGCAAGGACGATTCCTGGGCATTGATGAAAGAATTGCGGGAGGAATCGCCGCGAACCAAGGCCATCAAGTTGCGCACTGCCTTTGGTGAATCATCGGTGCTGGAGGCGGCGATGGAGCATACAAAAGGCGATCGCATCGTGTTTTATACGTCACGCGTGCGCGCCAATGCTTTAGATTTAGGTCGATTGATTTCCCGTTTGGATGATGCCGATGTGGTCATCGGCGTGCGCTATCCGCGTCGCGATTCGGGATTGAATCAACTGGTGTCCAAAACCTTTAACAACATCACCAATCGTTTGACACAGTTGAATTTGCACGACATCAACAGCGGTATCATTGCTGTTAAGCGCGAGGTGTTGGAAAGCGTACCGTTTTATGGCGCCTTGAACACCTTTTTGCCGGTGCTGGCATCGCGCCAGGGTTACCGTATTGCCGAAGAAAAAATCGAGCAATTACACGGCAAGTTCGATCAATCCTTAAAACCCAAAGATTATGTGCGCCGCTTTTTGGATTTGATTAGCGTGATTTTTCTCAGCAAATATTCGAAAAAACCGCTGCATTTTCTCGGCTTTCTCGGTGCCATTTTTACAGCAGTCGGCGCGATGATCGATCTTTATCTGTTCTTTTATCGGCTGCTTGGGTTTGGCGGCATTGCCGGTCGACCCATGTTGCTTCTCGGAACGGTTCTTTTGGTTATCGGCTTGCAAATGATCGCCATCGGCTTGTTGGGCGAAATGATCATATTTACGCACGCTCGACAAATACGCGAATACAACATTGAAAAAATTCTTGAATAAAAACGCGAAGGTAATGTGAAACTCATCATACAAATACCTTGCTATAACGAAGAAAAAACGCTGCCGGTGACCGTGGCGGATTTGCCGCGGCATATACCCGGCATTGACGAGATCGAATATCTGATCATCAACGACGGCAGCACCGACCGCACGGTTGAGGTGGCCAAGGAACACGGCGTACATCACGTCGTCAACCTCACCAAAAATAAAGGACTGGCCAAAGGTTTTATGGCCGGCCTCGATGCCTGTTTGCGGCTAGGCGCCGACATTATCGTCAACACCGATGCCGACAACCAGTACAGCGGCCAGGACATTGCCAATTTGGTTCAACCCATTCTCGACGGCCAGGCGGAAATGGTGATCGGCGATCGCCAAACCAATGAGATTGCGCATTTTTCCTGGTTCAAAAAACGATTGCAAAACTGGGGCAGTTGGGTCGTGCGACAAGTTAGCGGCACCCAAGTCCCCGATGCCACCAGCGGCTTTCGCGCGCTGTCTCGCGAGACTGCGCTGCACATGAACGTGGTCTCTGCGTTTACCTATACGTTGGAAACCATTATTCAGGCCGGCAAAAAAAATGTCGCCATAGCCCATGTGCCGGTTGGCACCAATGGTAAATTGCGCGAATCGCGGCTGTTCAAAGGCAATTGGAATTACATTAAACGTTCGGTTGGCACCATTGCGCGTATTTACACCATGTACGAGCCGCTGAAAATGTTTTCCTATCTCGGTGGCGGCCTGTTTGGTTTGGGGGTGCTCATTGGTTTGCGATTCGTGTATTATTATTTTACCCAGGGCGGCGCCGGGCATATTCAATCGCTTATTTTGGCCGCGGTGCTGTTGATCCTGGGTTTTCAGGTGTTTATGCTAGGACTGGTTGCGGATATCATTGGCTCCAACCGGCAACTTATCGAAAATGCATTGTATCGATTGAAAAAAATGGAGCTTTATCAAGATTCCGGGAAATATGAAGAGTATGAAGATCCTGTACGTCGCTGGTCGTGAAAAGAGTTATTCCCGGACACGCATCGTTTATAAAGCTTTGCGGAAACAAGGCTTTGATGTTATCGGATGCTTTCCTCCGGATAAATCATTTAAACACTATCCGTTACTGATTTGGCGCGCCGTGCGGCAGGCGCGCACCTGCGATTTGATCGTGGTCGGATTTTACGGCCAGCTTATTTTACCGTTTATCAAATGTTTGACGCTAAAGCCGATTATTTTTGACATGTACATCGCCACGTTCGATACCATGGTGCATGATCGCAGCAAAGCGCGCAAAAAGAGTTTGAAAGC
>CAYPZM010000214.1:6840-8945 GCA_964414825.1 uncultured Cytophagia bacterium
ACAAACAGAGCGATATTTTATCGTGTAAACTGTCAAAACGGCTGGTTCTTGAGACCCACGATCATATCCGCGATTTTGCCAAAAAATTCAAGGTAAAGGAAGAAAAATTTCGCCGCATTTTTTTGGCTGTGGATGATGAGGGCATTTACCCGCGTACGGTTGCCAAAGACACGGATAAATTCCTCGTCCATTTTCACGGCGAATATGCGCCGTTTCATGGCGTCAAAACCATTTTGCAGGCCGCGGATTTGCTAAAAAGAGAAGATATTCAATTTCAAATCATTGGTAACGGCATTACTTACGCAGCGGATCAACAATTGGCGCGCGAGCTGAATCTGCAAAATGTTTATTTTATCGATCCGGTGCCATACGACACGCTGGCCGATTATATGGCCAAAGCTGATGTCTGTCTCGGCATTTTTGGCGACAATGAGCGCATGTTGCGTGTCACCACCAACAAGGTGATCGAATCTATTGCCATGGCCAAGCCGTTGATCACCGGCCGAAATGAGCCGGTGCAAGAGTTGCTGACGCATAAAAAAAACGTCTATCTGGTCGAGCGCGCCAATCCAACCGAGCTCGCCAAAGCTATCTTGCGGCTCAAACGGGACACGACTTTGCGTGAGTCGATCGCCGCAGCCGGATATGATGTGTTTTTACAGAACTGTACATTGGATAAATTGGGACAAGGGTTTGCGGAACTTATTGGGGAAGTGAAAAATGGACGTTGATTTTTCAAAATTGCGTGGAAAGAACATATTAATTACCGGCGGATTAGGATTTATCGGCAGCAATTTGGCGCACCGCCTGGTTCACGAAGGCGCCGCTGTGACGGTTTACGATGCCTGTCTCGACCCGTACGGCTGGAATTGGGCAAATGTTGAAGATATTAAAAATGACATCAACGTGGTGGTCGCGGATATCCGCGATGAAGCGCAGCTCAAACAACACGTGCTCGGCAAGGACATCATTTTTCATCTCGCCGCCCAAGTCGGCCGTGAGGTGTCCATGGCTGATCCGGAGCTCGATACGGATATCAACTGCAATGGCACCATCAAATTGTGCAAAATTCTGGCCGAGCAACAAAACGGCACCAAAGTTGTTTACGCCGGCAGTCGCGGCCAAATTGGCGAGCCTATTTATTTGCCGGTTGACGAAGGCCATCCCACACAGCCCACGGATGTGTATGGCATCAACAAATTGGCCGCAGAAAAGTATTTGTTACTTTACGGACATATCTATAACTTTCCCGTGGTTTCGCTGCGACTGAACAATGTATACGGCCCGCGTTGCCAAATGGAGCATGGCTATTACGGCATTCTCAACTGGTTCATTCAAAATGCCATGACCGGTAAAGACATTACGGTGTATGGCGATGGTTTACAAACCCGCGATTATGTTTATATCGATGACGTCGTAGACGCGTTTGTACGCGCCTCGATTTGTGACGATGCCGACAACGACCTCTTTTTTATCGGCTCGGGAGTGGAAAGTTTGTTTCTCGATATGGTCAAGCAGGTCGTGCATGCGGTCGGAAAAGGAAAATACGTGCATATACCGTTTCCGCCCGAGCGTGAAAGTATTGATATTCGAAAATTTGTCGTGACGTACCAAAAGTTCAATCAAGCGACAGGATGGCAGCCCCAGGTTAATCTCGCAACCGGCGTGCAACGCACAGCGGATTTTTATCGCGATCGCCTGGATTTGTATTTGAACAAAGCCTAATTACAAAACAGATTATGCAACCGCTCAAGATTGGATTCATTCACAACGCCTTTCCGGTGCTGTCCGAAACGTTCATCAGCAAGGAAATGACGGGACTGCAACAGCGCGGTCTCGATATCAACATTTACTCGCTGTTTCGGCCGGAATCCTCGCGTCTGGATCGCACCTGCTCCTGCGATTCCATCTTTTATCTTATTCCCAATCTGAAACCTTGGCGGTTGCTGCTTTCGCATTTCTTTATGTGGATGGTTTCGCCGCAACGTTATTGGCGCACGCTCACGTTTGCCTGGCAAAGACGCGATTTACAGAGCTCTCTTTGGAATAAAATGCTGTCGTTTCGATCTGGCAAAACGACGAGTCGGGAGGAACGGCAAGACCTG
>CAYPZM010000215.1:0-8839 GCA_964414825.1 uncultured Cytophagia bacterium
ATTTTGACCCGGCTGCAGTTGTATTACAAAGACTATGACCGCCTGCTCTTGCCCGTCGATCGAGTCGATTATGCGCCAGCGAATGTGGGAGAAGGATATTCGCAAGGACTTGACTTGACCATTGAAAAAGCCAAAGGTCCAGACGAGTGGTTTTCCGGAACACTGTCTTATTCTTATGGAAAAAGTGAATACAGCGATACTCGTAATATGATTTGGATTCCATTTAATTATGACAGGCGCCATGGCATAAGGGCTTTGGCTGATTTCAGTTTTCTCAAAAACTGGGGTGCCAATGCGGTGTGGCGATATAATAGCGGCTTGCCGTACAATGAAATTCGCGGCTATGTGTGGAATGTGGATGATCGATCGCGTTATGTGAAATCAACACTAAATGAAAATCGCTATCCGGCCTACTCGCGGTTTGATTTGCGTTTGTATTACCACAGCAAAACCAGATATACCCGACTGATGGTATATCTCGACTTGATCAATGTGTTCAATCAAAAAAATATCTACGAACGAATGTATTACACGCTGGATGTGGAACAAGAAGATGGGCCGGATATCAAAACGTTCAAATACGCGACCATTTATTCGATGCCGTTTATTCCGTCAATTGGGGTGAGTTTTTGGTATTAAAGCCGTGAAGGCAGAGACGCGATGAATCGCGTCTCTGCGAAAGGGCTAGAGCTGGCTAATCTTTACGACCAATTGATGATATTTAAAATAGACCATTAACAAAATCAAAACCAATCCAAACACGGCAAGAATGTTTTGCCGCCAGTTGTTGGCGTATTTTCCCATTACTTTTTTATTGTTAGAAATGAGAAAAACGCCAATTGCTACGGCCGGAACGGCAAACAGGGTGGAGGCTTGCGCGACAACCAGATGCGACACGATATCTTTGTTAATATTGAGCAGAATTAAAGAAATAATCATTCCAATGAGCATGGCAATAATGGTGAACGCGCGTGGCGCCTTGTCTTCCATGGAGCGGCCCAGACCGAGGCCATCAGCGAGTAAACCGCCGCCAACCACCGCATTGACGGTTAACGAAGAAAATGCCGCCGCCCACAAGCCGATACTAAAAATTATTTTTGCATAACTGCCAAATAAGGCTTCGAGTTGCAGAGCCATTTCGGCTGCCGACTTTACTACAATGCCTTCCGGGTGCAAGGCTGCGGCCGAGGTCATGATGATCATGATGGTGATGCCACCCAGCATGATGATGCTGGCTATTGTGTCGCGGAATCCGCGTCGCAGATCGGGAACTTTCCATCCCTTGTCTTGCGATAAATAGGATTGATAAATGGCAACATGCAGCACAAAAGTCGTGGCAACCAAAGCGGCGAGCTCTTCCATGCCGCCTTGGGGAATGGACGGTACAAATCCTCGGGCGGTTTCAGCAAGGTTGGGTTTGGTAAAAATGAGGTTGAGGAAAAAGGCAACGATCATGGTCATCACCAGTACCATCATGAGCTTTTCCAATACTTTGTACAAACCGCGCGCGAAAAAAACCAAAATAACGGCAAAGCTGGTGAAAAGAATCGGCCATACGGTTTCGCTAATGCCGGTAATGCTTTCCATAGCTGTGGCCACACCAAGATTGTTGCCAAATTGAAAACTGGAGGCCATCACAAAACTGGAAATGCCAATGAGCGCCGCAAACCAACGCCCGTACGTATCGGCAATGGTCTGCAGAATCGACTTTTCCTGCGTGACGCCAAACCGCGACGCCATAAACACAAAAATACCCATGGCCAAACCCGAGGCGATAATGACCCACAACAGCGAGTAGGAATAGGTGGCCCCAATTTTAGAAGACACGGTAATGCTTCCGGGGCCGAGCACGACTGATGCGATGATGAATCCAGGTCCGATTGCAGCAAGAATTCTTTTCAGTTTGTTCATGTAAAACCCTTTCTTAATCGTGGGTATAAGCAGGCGAGCTCTAATTCGATGAATACAATTTACAATCTTTTCAACAAACCTCAAGGTGAATTTCGAAACACATAATAATTTTGCGCAAACCATTTCAATTTTAATATACCTCTTTGTATATTTCACTTTTAAAGGAGCTTTGAATGTCCGCACAACAATTTGAAAAACACGTTTTATGCATAGGAGCCGGCTATGTGGGCGGCCCCACCATGGCTATGATTGCGGCAAAATGCCCGCACTATAAAGTGACCGTGGTTGATATAAATGCCGACCGCATCGCCGCCTGGAAAACCGACAATTTGCCCATTTTTGAACCGGGCTTGTTGGATATTGTCAAACAAGCCCGCGACCGCAATTTATTTTTTTCGACAGAAATTGACAAAAACATAAAGCTGGCGGATATCATTTTTGTGTCCGTAAACACGCCGACGAAAACGTTTGGCGAAGGTGCCGGAAAAAGCGCGGATTTACAGTATTGGGAAAAAACTGCGCGCGATATTTTGCGCGCGTCAGAATCGGATAAAATTATTGTTGAAAAAAGCACACTGCCTGTGCGAACCGCTGCTGCGTTGGAGCGCATTCTGCACCCCAACGACAAAGGCATTCATTTCGATATTATTTCCAACCCGGAATTTTTGGCCGAAGGTACGGCTATAAAAGATTTGCTGAACCCGGACCGCGTGCTTATTGGCTCGCGCGAAACTGAAGCCGGACGTAAAGCGCGGCAGGCCATTGTGGATATATACGCCAACTGGGTGCCAAAAGAACGCATCATCACCAGCAATATTTGGAGTTCGGAGCTTTCCAAGTTGGTGGCGAATGCATTTTTGGCGCAGCGCATTTCTTCCATCAACAGCATTTCAGCCCTCTGCGAAAAAACCGAGGCCAGCATTGCCGAAGTGGCATACGCCATTGGCCGCGATAGCCGAATTGGACCCAAGTTTTTGAATGCCAGCGTTGGCTTTGGTGGCAGTTGTTTTAAAAAAGATATTTTGAACCTGGTGTACATTGCGGAAAGTTACGGCTTGTATGAAGTGGCGGCGTATTGGGAGCAGGTCGTGGCTATGAACGAGCACCAGGAGCACCGCTTTGTGCGTACCATGATCCAAGCGTTGTTCAACACCATTTCGAGCAAACGGATTGCAGTGTTGGGTTTTGCGTTCAAAGCCAACACGGGCGATACGCGCGAATCGCCGGCCATCACCATCACTCGACAGCTCGTTGAAGAGCGCGCCGAGGTGGTGATTAGCGATCCGCAGGCGCTGGATAATGCAAGAATCGATCTTGGCGATATCCTCGATAAAGTTTCGTTCGAGTCCGACCCGTACGTTGCCGCTGCCGGCGCGCATGCCCTGGCTATTTTGACGGAATGGGACGAGTACAAATCACTGGATTACGAAAAAATTTACAAGTCCATGCTAAAACCGGCATTTATTTTTGATGGCCGAAATATTTTGCCTAGCGAAGAATTGTACGAAATTGGCTTTAATGTGTACAGCATTGGCAATCCACCATTAACGCATTTTGTTTCATGAAAACACGTTTGCAGCAACAACTAGATTTTCTTTTGGAAATCGACAAACTCAAAAGCGTCGATCGACGCTCGTATCTTCTCGACCAATCACGAACCGAAAATTCCGCTGAACACAGTTGGCATGTATCGGTTTTGGCTATGGTCCTCGCGGAATATTCTCAAAACAGTCTTGATACGTTTCGCGTTTTAAAGATGATGCTCGTGCACGATATCGTTGAAATTGATGCCGGTGATACATTTTTATACGATGAAGAAGGAACTCTTGAAAAAGCCAATCTTGAACAGCAGGCGGCGCAGCGTCTGTTTTCGCTGCTTCCTGATGATCAAGCCCAGGAATACCGCGACTTGTGGCAAGAGTTTGAGGAGCGCCAAACCGCGGAAGCCCAATTTGCCCGCGGTTTGGATCGCCTGATGCCGCTGTTGCACAACTATTACACAAAAGGCTCTACCTGGCGCGAACACGGCGTCAAGTCTCATCAAGTGTTGGAACAAAACCAAATCATTCAAGCCGCTTCAGCGGAATTATGGGAATTTGCCCGGTATCTCATAAAAGATGCCGTTGAACGCGGATATTTGCAGCCGTGAATCAGATTGGCAACCACACGCTTTATATTGAAGATGCAACGATAAGATGAATATTTTGCTTTTGCAACCGCCCATCGAGGATTTTTACAGCACACCCATTCGCTTTTATCCGCTTGGGCTGTTATATGTTGCCAATGTGCTCGAACGTTTGGGCCACCATGTGAATATTCTGGACTGCCTAACCGCGAAAAAACGACAGCTTGTTATCCCCGGCGATTTTTCTTATTTAAAAAAACCATTCGCAAAGTCTCCCTATCTTTTCAAAGGATATTATCGCTTTGGTTTGTCGGACGATACAATATTAAAACACATTGCCCGTCATAAACCGGATGCTATTGGGATTTCCGCACAATTTACAGCTTATTTTCAAACCGTGGCTCATCTGGCGAAATTGATAAAATCTGAGTTCAACACGCCCATTTTTATTGGCGGTAACCATGCTACGGCTTTTGCTCGGGAAATTCGCGAACGCGTGCCGGCAATTGACGATATTCTGGTTGGTCCGGCAGAGGTTTCAATCCCCAACCATCCGCGATTAAATCCAAACAATTCAATAAATTTTGTGGAATGGAAATATTTGCAGCCGTCTCACAAGTTGTTAGAGACGAGTGCCTACAAGATTGGCAAACGTAATTATATCTCGCTTATTGCCAGCCGCGGTTGTCCCTACACTTGTGAATTTTGCAGTGTACACGCCATGTTTGGCCGGCATATCGAGTATCGTTCAATCGAGTCGGTGTTGCAGGAAATGCGCTGGAATTATGAGCAAAACGATACTCGAATATTCAACTTTGAGGACGACAATCTTTCGTTTAATTCGACGTGGTTTACACAATTTCTCAAAAACGTGATTGATGACGATATACTTCAAAACATCGAGCTCACAGCAATGAACGGTATGTGTTATCCGACCTTGGGTGCGGCTCTGTTGAATCTTATGTATAAAGCGGGATTTCGACAGTTGAACCTGTCTTATGTTACCCACGACTCTGTTTTGCGCCGAAAATTGAATCGGCCTGAACGGAGCGACTCGTTTGAAACGGTTGTTAAAGCCGCGCAATCTCTTGAATTTTTTGTGACAGTGTATCTCATTTTTGGATTGCCCGAGCAAACGTATGAGGAAATTAAATCCAGTGTCGACTATTTATTGAGCTTGGGAGTATTGGTTGGGCCATCCGTGTTTTACATACCGCCGGGCAGCGCACTCTACCACGATATGTCGCTCCCGTCGAATGTGTTGGACAATTGGAATCTGTATCGTTCATCCGCTTTTGCCGTTGAAACGCCATCTTTATCGCGGGCTCAGTTGATTGAACTCTTTGCCTATACGAGGGAACAAAATCTATTACGCAAACAAAAGGAGAACCATCATGTTTGTCAATATTGAGGATATAAAAATCAATGATCGTATTCGTCATGATCTTGGCGATGTGGACAGTTTGGCATCATCCATTGAGAAAATCGGTCTCATTCATCCGGTCATCATAACCGATCAATATGAGCTGTTGAGCGGGTACCGTCGTATTCAGGCATGCAAGAAATTGGGTTGGGATAAAATTGAAGCGCGCGTCGTGAATGTGGGCGACAGTGATGTCAAAAAACTGGATTGGGAATATCACGAAAATTATGGCCGTAAAGATCTTGCGGATGCGGAGCAAGAGCAGTATTTCACCCGGCGTGAAGAGCTTACCAAGCCGAATTCAAGGGGTTTTTGGCAAAAGATAAAAGGCTTTTTTGCCAGACTGTTTTCAATGTTTAAACGCGATTAAGATGCCCACTTTGAAAAGATTACGATGTTATCAAAATGGTCTGCGCACGATTGGGCCCCACAGAAACAATTGTGATGGGAACGCCGGTTAGCTGATTCAACCTGTTGAGATAGGATTTGGCTTGTTCCGGCAGCTCTTCCCACGAGCGTGCGTTAGCCGTAGAGACCTGCCAGCCCGGATAGGTCTCGTACACCGGTTTAATATTTTCCTGTGCGTCGAGACTTGCCGGGTAGTGTTTTAAAATCTCGCCTTTGTAATCATATCCCGTGCAAATTTTAATTTCTTCAAGGGTATCGAGTACATCCAGTTTGGTGATGGCCAACTGCGTAAGTCCATTAACGTGCACGGCATGGTTAACGACCACGGCATCGAACCAGCCGCAACGGCGTGGCCGGCCTGTAGTGGCGCCAAATTCACCGCCCAGTTTGCGTATTTTGGCGCTAAAGTTTTCATCAAACTCGGTGGGGAATGGGCCCATACCTACTCGCGTGGTGTAGGCTTTGACAATTCCAATAATTTCATTGATTTTTGTAGGTCCCACACCCAATCCAACACATGCACCACCAGCAATGGGATTGGACGAAGTGACAAACGGATAAGTGCCAAAATCCACATCCAGCATGGTACCTTGGGCGCCTTCGAAAAGAATATTTTTACCGGAATTGATCGCCTCATTCATAAAAACCGAGGTGTCAACAATATAGTCCGAAACGACGTCCGCAAAAGCTATACATTGGTCAACAATTTCAGTTTCGCTTTGCGGCGCGCACTCGTAAACAGACTCGAGCACGCTGTTATGTTGTGCTAGGGTGTTGGAGATTCTGGCGCGCAATTCATCTTTATTCAACAAATCGCATGTGCGAATGCCCATACGTCCGACTTTGTCCATGTAAGACGGGCCAATGCCTCTACCGGTGGTGCCAATTTTTTTTGCGCCGTGCGAGTTTTCGCTGGCGGCATCTAGACAGCGGTGATACGCCAAAATCAAGTGCGCGCGATCGCTAATGAGCAGCCGGTCATCGACATTTATGCCCTGGTTTTTCACAAACGTCATTTCATCCAAAAACACATTCGGATCGATAACCACGCCGTTGCCAATGACACAAGTGGTATGCGGCCACAAAATACCGGACGGGATTTGATGCAGGATTATTTCATTGTTATTGACAACCACGGTATGGCCGGCGTTAGGTCCTCCCTGGTAGCGAGCGACAATATCCATATTTTCGCTCAGCAGATCAACAATTTTACCTTTGCCTTCATCGCCCCATTGAGCCCCAACAATAATTGTTACAGCCATAATTGCTCCTTTACAAATAAAAGCTCCGAACCCAAATTCTTGGCTCGGAGCCGTAATTTACAATATAATGTATTTTGGTTCTTAATAGCTGGCTATTGCATCTTCAATTGTATCGTAAATGGGAAAGACATTAACCAGTTTGGTAATTGTGAGCAGATTTTTGATTTTCTCCGGCCCGTTGGCAATTTTAAGGTCGCCACCGGAATTTCGTATCGTCGTTAATGCACTGATTAGAATACCAAGTCCGGAGCTATTCATCCAGTCGACTTGAGACAAATCGGCGATCACTTTATTCTTGCCGGACTCGATGAGGTCGTGAAGTTTATCGTTGAACAGTGTCGCGTCCGGCCCGCCAATGATTTTGCCTGACAGTGCCAATATAACTATATCATTTTGTTCGCGCTGCTGAATTTCCATAACGTCTCCACGGTTTAAATTCAACGGGGTCTGCGCTTGGGTGCGCCTTTGCCCGTTTTTGCCTCGGTTCGAGATTGCCATTCCAAAACGATGGGGCTGGCGACAAAAATGGAAGAGTAGGTTCCAATCACAATTCCGATGATTAGCGCGAATGAAAAATCATGGATTACCTCGCCACCCATTATATAGAGAACCAGTACTACAATTAATGTAGTCAAAGAGGTAATGACCGTACGGCTTAGCGTTTGGTTCAAGCTGGTGTTGACAATGTTGATGAAATTTTCGCGCCGCAAGATTTTGGTATTTTCTCGGATGCGGTCGTACACGACAATGGTGTCATTCAGCGAATATCCAACAATGGTCAAAAACGCGGCAACTACGGCCAATGAAATTTCAAGATTGAGCAGAGAAAATACACCAACCGTAATAATAACATCGTGAAATAGAGCCGCCACGGCGCCCACAGCAAATTTGAATTCGAATCGCCAGCTAATGTAGATTAGAATTCCCAACAAGGAGATGAGAACGGCCATGACTGCGGCGCGACGCAACTCGCCACCGATTTTAGGGCCGACTTCGACTACCGAACGGATATCGTAAGGATTGTCCGGATAATCTTGAGTGAGCTGTGCTTCCATTTTGGAGGCAGCGTCTTCACCTTCTTCGAGTTTTTCGACACGGATTATAAATTCATTTTCTTCAGGCAGGCCGATACGTTTGATTTCCGCATCGGCATATCCGACGTTGGCCAGCGAGCTGCGCAAGTCGCCTGCTGAAATATCGTTTTCGAATTTTAATTGTAACGATGTTCCACCGGTAAAGTCAATGCCATAGCGCGGACCGCCGTGTGCGATCAACGAAACCAGGCCAATGACGAGAAGAGCGGCAGAAATCACATAGCCAATTTTTCGTTTTCCGACAAAATTGATGTTCAAATCACGGAAGAATTGCATTCTCGGTGAATCTCCTAGAAATATTTTCGATAGTTTAAATACTCAGTTTCTTAATCGCATATCGAGAGGTGATGATATCAAACACCAATCGGGTAACTACAATTGCCGTAAACATACTGGCCAAAATACCGATGGACAAGGTTAATGCAAATCCTTTTATGGCGCCGGTGCCAAAGCTGTACAATACGATGGCGGTGATCAACGTGGTGATGTTGGCATCCAAAATCGTTGTAAAGGCACGGCTATACCCGGCATCGATACTGGCGCGAATGGTTTTGCCGGAGCGCAGCTCTTCGCGGATGCGCTCACGAAGCATCTCTTCGGAATCGATCTGCAGCTG
>CAYPZM010000216.1:0-8836 GCA_964414825.1 uncultured Cytophagia bacterium
GGCTTCGTTTATTCCTCGCGGGTGGTTTATAGGGTTGGGTCTGCTTCCGTATTCTCTTGTTTTCCCCAAATTGGTGTCAATGCTCAAAGATAACTATAACGATGTCACGGTTCTTAAACAAGCCGCTGGCATGAATGTGCAAATTCATTTGTCGTTTTCGCTATTGTTTAGTGTTGGATTGCTGATTACCCTGTTCCTCAATTGATACCTTGGCTTTTACGCAAAAAATTCCAATCTTGTAGAATGAATGATTCCTTGCTTAACACAGTTTTATTACTAACAGGTTTATTGATTTTTGGAGAAGCGCTGGCCTTGCTCGTGGGCACCGGACTCGTGGTGAAACCGCGGCCATCATGGCTCAACAGAAAAAATGTTATCTTTTTGTTGGATGATCTATTTTTCGGAATTGTGTTGACTTTGCTGGCTGCGCAAGTGTTCACTCAAGCCTGGATTTTCTGGGTTGCAATCATCAGCACGTTTTTGTCCCACGCCCTGCGCGATGCGGAATTTGTGGCAAATTTCCCCAATAAATTTTGCGCCAATTCCGGCTTGTTTTTGTTGAACAATGTTAAACTCGCCGGCCTGCTTTTGGTGGTTGTGCTATAACGGTTTTGCAAAAGGAGGAATCAAGCATGAAAATTTTCGTTTTGCTTTTAATTTCGTCTGCGTTTCTGTTTTCTCAAGAACAAACAATTGGCTCTATTGTTCGCCTCGATCCGGAACTGGATAATTTACTCGCTCCGAACACCAAAATTGAAGTGATTGCCGATGGCTTTGAATGGAGCGAAGGTCCGGTGTGGATGGAGGACGGCTATTTATTATTTAATGATATCCCAAAGAACACGATGTACAAGTGGTCAGAGGAAACCGGACTGCGGGTTTTTCTGCGCCCGGCCGGCTACGCGATTGGTCATGATCCATCGGGGAAAGAACTGGGCAGCAATGGATTGTACGTGCATCCCATAGACACAAGCTTGATCATTTGTGATCACGGCAACCGCTGCCTGGCGCGGCTAAATCAAAAAAATTGGATTAAAACTATTATGGTCGAAAAATTTGAGGGCAAGCGCTTGAACAGCCCAAATGATCTGGTGATTCGATCTGATGGGCACATCTACTTTACGGATCCGCCTTATGGCTTGCAGGGGTTAAATAAAAGTCCCAAAAAAGAGCTGCCGTTTAATGGCGTGTACCACTTGTCGCCGCGGGGAGAATTAACGGTGATCACCAAAAATATTCCATTCCCCAATGGCATCATTTTATCTCCCGATGAACAAACGCTGTACGTCGCCAATTCGGGTTCAGAACCGTTTTGGCATGCTTATGACGTTGCCGCCAATGGCAATGTGAGCAACGAACGGCTGTTTTTTGAAGCTACGGAGCTGCGCGACTCCGGTTTGCGCGGCGGTTGCGATGGAATGACTGTGGACAAGGACGGCAATCTCTGGGCAACCGGCCCCGGCGGCGTGCTGATTATTACGCCACAAAGAAAACTTTTAGGACGAATACAAACCGGCACAGCCACGTCCAATTGCTGTTTTGGCGGTGCCGATGGAAATGAGCTTTATATTACGGCGGATATGTATGTGTGTCGGGTGAAAACCAAGACAACCGGAGCCAAATAAGGAAAGAAGAACGGAGAATAATGCAACATCGTTATAACCAAATATATCAAAAGCAATTTTCGGAGAACGGATGATTGACCTGTTGCGGCAGCGCCGCAGCGTGCGGGTTTATGCTCAGCAACCTGTTGAACAAGAAAACATAGATGTTTTGCAGGAAGCCGTGTTGCGTTCGCCTTCGTCACGGAATATAAATCCATGGCAATTCATATTTGTGCAAGATGCGGACCTCGTTGCGCAATTGTCAAAAGCCAAACAACACGGTTCGGCATTTTTGAGCGGCGCTCCTTTGGCGGTTGTTATCGCGGGCGATACGACGCAGTCCGATGTTTGGATTGAAGACTGCTCAATTGCCGCAATTTTATTGCAGCTCACCGCACAATCTCTGGGATTGGGAAGCTGTTGGGTGCAAATTCGATTGCGGCAGCACAACGAGTCCGTAACATCGCAAGCTTTCGTGCAAGAGCTTTTGGGTATTCCCGAACACTTGCAGGTCGAGGCGATTATTGGTATCGGGTATCCGGCGGAAGACAAGCCGGGTATTCCGTACGAAAAGTTGTTGTTTGAAAGCATTCATGAAAATCAATTTTCACAAGAATAGAGTACATGGTTAACGCAGTAATTTTCGATAATGATGGAGTGTTGGTCGATACCGAGCACTTGTTTTATGCCTCGTGTCGCGATACGCTAAAGGGCGCAGGCGTCGAGTTATCGCTTGATGTTTATCAAGATATTTCGCTGCGGCAAGGTAAGAGCTGCATGCATTTGGCGCTCTCAGTGGGGTACGACGAAAGCGGTGTGCAGCAGCTACGTCTTGATCGCGATGTGCTGTACCGCGAGCTGTTGCTTTCCTCGCTGGTGGTGCCCGATGGCGTGTATGAGACGCTTGAAGCGCTGCACGGCAACGTTAAAATGGGAGTGGTCACCAGTACGACGCGCGAACATTTTGAGCTCATCCACAAGCAAACCGGAATCCCGGATTACCTCGATTTTGTCTACACCCAGGAAGATATGCCGCGGCTCAAGCCTTACCCGGACCCCTATTTGCTGGCGCTAAAGAGACAAAGTCTGGATGCGGAAACCTCCCTCGTGGTCGAAGACACTGAGCGCGGACTGCAAGCCGCGCTCGCTGCCGGAATTCGTTGTGTTGTTGTGCCCACGGAAGTGTCTCGCGGCTGCGAATTTAAAGGGGCGCTTAAAGTGGCGGAGAGTGTTAAAGAGATTCTGGAATTTGTTGATTCAAAATAGCAATGAATTTATTCGGTATACAGGACACCCATTTCGGTAGATCACATCAGCCATAAACGTTGACTATCGCCTCTCCTCAAACCTCTCCAACGTATACCCCGTCGGCGTGACATACACCTCAAACGTATCGCCATAAGAAGGATAGGCGACGACAAAGTTTTGGTGCGCGGACTTGATGATGGGAAGTTTGGGGGCCCACTCGTATAATGTTTCCCAAACGTCGCTTTTTTCATCCGGAACGAGCGCATATGCCGATAGCTCGTCAGCAATTTCGTCTTCGGCACGAATGTAGCGGCTTTGAACTCGCGTTAGTCGATACATGCTATGCAACCCGATAAAGTTCATCAAACTGTGCCATTCCAAAATATCACCACCCAGGCTCCATTGATCGCCTCGCAGAATAAACGACTGCTCTTCGGCGGCTTTTCCATCGATCATTCGAGTCATACGCAATTCAAAAGAGTGGGGTGACAATCCGTATGTCGGGTAACACTGCACCACAGCAACAAGCTGGTGGCGGGTAAAGGAGGAGTAGGCACGTTGAAAGGCCAGAACGACAAAAACAAGACTTAGGAGGAGAAAAAGCACCAGAGTGGTAAAGCAGCCCATGGTGCGTTTGCTAGCCGCACGGCCTTTGTCTTTGAGCTCTTTGCCACGGTTATACACAGCGGACAAAAACCAGGCAATTAAAAACGTGACACCAAACAAGACCAGCAGAATGGTTACATCGCCAAGCTCCAGCAATTGGTCTAACATGAAAGTCTCCGTCAATTTGCAGTAAAACGCACAGATTTTCCAAAAGCGATGGCGCCAAACACCCCAATGGCGCCCTCTATATGCAAAAGGGGATCACGATTGGAGCGGGTTCGGGCATGATCGTAATAATTTTCATCCAGAGCGGATACGCGTGCGCGATAAGTACCCGGCCCGGCAAACAAAAATGCAAACATGTCTGTTTCCGTATCCTCTGCAAGTTGGGTAAACTCGAATGATCCCAACTCACTTTCAACAGATACCGCATATTGATGCGCAAACAATGTCTCTTCCCATTCCATCTCAAGTGACGTGTATGCCGGGATTTTCTGGTTTGGTTTTGGCGATAAAAGCCGAGGGCGCGCCGGCATCAAACACTGGGACATAATTTTGTGGGCATCCGCCATGGTGATATCAAGTTGATAGAGCGTGCCTGGCATGAGTTGCAATTCGTCATTTTCATCAACATAAGTGCCATCAAACACGTGGGTAAATTGCACGTCCTGTTCTTCTGTGCGCACAATGACCGTGGCATCTTCAATGCCGCGAAATCTTGGAAAATATTCTTTGATGCCATAGGTGCGCTCCAGCTTTACGGTCTTTTGTGGATAGGTATCGTCCAATATGAGCAAACCGAATACATTTATTTCCGACTCATAGTCGAATTCCGGGCGTGTTGGATTGTCATTGCATCCGGCTATCAAAAGGAGCAAAACGAAAAGAGCGTATGTTGGGTTGAATATCTTCATGTTCAAAACTC
The DNA here is from genome assembly GCA_964414825.1 of uncultured Cytophagia bacterium. Classification (GTDB taxonomy): domain Bacteria; phylum Zhuqueibacterota; class Zhuqueibacteria; order Residuimicrobiales; family Krinioviventaceae; genus CAYPZM01. The sequence continues at coordinate 4,384 of CAYPZM010000216.1, forward strand.
AAATTCAATGCCTACTGATGGAAACAGTGGAAACATGGGAATTGTGACCACTTTGGACGGATTGGCATCGTGATCCCAAAAATAGAGAAATACATTATCGCGATTGTATACATTAACAACCTGTACATAAGGATAATTCACCAGTCCGAATAGGCTCCACTTTTTGCGAATGCTCATATCCATGCGATGATACGTTGGATAACGCGCTGAATTTTTGCCGCCCAAACGGTTGTAAATTTCATAATCGGACTGGTCGCCAACAAAATCCCATTGGTAGTAGGCATATTTTCCAACCACAGGCGTATAGGGCGTCCCGGTTCCGTAAGTAAAGACAAATCCCAAACGCCAATCTTTGCCCAGATCATAATCCAGTACAACATTTAAATTGTGCCGGCGATCATGCTTGGGATAAAATGTAGCCTCATTCACATAGCGTTTTGTGACCGCATACGAATATCCAAGCCACCCGGTTAGCGGCCCCATGGTGCGCTTTAGCAACACTTCAAGTCCGGCGGCATGTCCGTTGCCGACAAAATAATCGTCCGCCCGGTTTGCAAAGTCGCCAAACTCGTTCAACTCTAACAAATTGTTCATAGATTTGTAATAAAACTCGGTGGAAAAAATGAGTTCATACGGCAGCCACCACTCAAATCCGCCAACATAATGGGTGGAGCTCAAGGGCTTGTAGGTTTCGGTTAGCGGGAACCACAAATCGATAAAATTGAAATTTTGATTGTCGCTTGCGGCTGTGGTTAAAAATTGATGATACAAGCCGAACGAGCCTTTAAGAGCAAAATTGGGATACAACCGGTATTTGAAGCCCATTCGCGGTGAAAATCGTGTTCGTCGGCCCATGGTGTAATGTTCGAGACGACCGCCTACACGCAGAGATAAACGTTCGGACAACCGCCACTGATCTTGCGCATACAGAGCGAACAACGATGGCTGATCCTTGTAATCAAAAAGCTGATTATTATCAATGCTGATTGAATAAAGAAAATTGTACCAGGTCTGTTGTGCGCCAAATTTTATGCTGTGGCCATCTATGCCAAAATAGCTAAAATCTGCTTTGACGCTGTAGTCTTTGATGCCATTGGCAATAACGAGGGATGCAGCATTATCGCTAATCAATTTGAGGTCCAAGTCCGTTTTAAAGTTACTGCGCGTAAGCAAGACTTCGGAAAACAGATCGGGATTAATCAGCCAGCGCCATGTTAAGCTGGTGGTGCGGTTTCCCCAGAGCCAATCAATGTTGACGCTAAAATCCTCGTCGGGCTCTTCGGAATCCAGATCATAATCCAACCGGTCATCGCCAAAAAAGCCGCTAAAGGTGAGGCGATGATTTTCATTAATATCAAAATTGAGTTTTCCTTGAAAATCATAAAAATAATAGGGAAAATCGTACCGCGTGCCTTTAAAGAGCTGATCAAAATAAGTGCGGCGCACAGACAGCAAATACGACCCTTGGGGAATTGGGCCTTGCACCGTTCCTTTGGCAGAAAGCAAGCTGATGTTGGCATCGCCTTCAAACTCTTTCGAGTTACCGGCATTGTTGGTGATGTTGAGCACAGACGACAAGCGTCCGCCATATTCTGCCGGAAATCCGCCGGTTATAAACTCCACTTCTTTGATCGCATCGGTATTGAACATGCTGAACAGGCCAAGCAAATGGAACGGATTGTACACGGTCACGCCATCGAGCAGCACCAGGTTTTGGTCCGGACTCCCGCCGCGCACGTACAACTGGCTGGAAAAATCGTTGCGGCTCACCACACCGGGCAACAACTGTAGCACGCGAAACACATCGGCTTCGGCAAGCCCGGGCAAGGCGTTTAATTGGCGTGCGCCGATGGTGTTGGTTGAGATTTCCACCTCGCGCTCAAAGCGCTCGCGTTCCGCGGTTTTGACAACATCTTCCATTTCGATCACACCGGGCTCGATCGAGGCATTTACGGTTACGGTTTCATTCACTCGAACCTGAACGGTCTTTTCCAGCCGTTCGTAGCCCATCATTTGAAACACGATCGTGTATTCGCCGGGCGGTACTTTATGAATGACATAATAACCCTGATCGCTGGTGGCCGCACCCATCTCCGTATCTTGCAGCACTACGTTCACCCAGGGCAGCGTTTCGCCATTGTCAGCATCCCGCACAAATCCATTGATGGTGCCGCTAATTTGTGCAATGACAAGCAGAGGAAAAAAGACAAAATATGTTAAAAAGTTATATTTCATTAATAAAACAAGCTGTCGCTGTAGCCTTTTCCTTCTCGCAAAATTACAGGGTCGTCTTGGGTAAAATCAATAATTGTTGATGGCTCGGTGCCGCCGAAATCGCTATCAATAAACAGATCGACTTGGTGCTCAAACACTTCGGCAATTTCATCCGGATCGTTCATATATTCGTGTCCCGGAAGCGTGGCGCTTGTGCTGATGATCGGGTGACCAAATTCTTCCAACAGCGTATGGCAAATCACATTGTCCGGAACCCGGATGCCAACGGTACGACGTTTTTCCAATAAAATTTTCGGCACCTCGCGAGTCGCTTCCAAAATAAATGTAAATGGCCCCGGCAACAAATGGCGCATAATTTTATACGCCGGGGTGGAAACGTGAGCATATTTGGCAATGTTTTTTAAATCCGGGCATATAAAACTCAAACGAGATTTCTTTTTAACACCTTTTATTTGGTAAATACGTTCGATGGCTTTTTTGTTAAACAAGTCGCAGCCCAAGCCATAGACAGTATCCGTAGGATAGATGACGAGTCCGCCATCGTTCAACACGTCAATAGCTTGTTGAATGTACCGCGATTGGGGATTTTCCGGATTCGTTTCAAGACGTATCATGCGATGTAACAAACTCCCTAGGGCCGTTCAACCGGTAAATAGTAGCATCACAATTGGCAACTGCGGTTTTTCAACGCTAAAATAGAGCTAAACTTTGATATTCGCAATAAATAATTCCGTTTTCGAGCTTGGTGTTGCACGGAATATTAGAAAACAGCTCACTGTTGCTAATTCAATCCAACAAAATTAATAAAGGAAATGTTCATGATTTATTCGTCAAAACTGAGTCTCAAAGTGTGTGTTATTGGGGCAGGTCAGGTCGGGGCCACTTTTGCGTATGCCTTGATGATTCGAGGCCTGGCTTCTGAAATTGTATTGATCGATATAAATAAAGACTTGGCATCCGGCCAGGCAGAAGATATGAGTCATGGTTTGCCTTATGTAAGCCCAACCAATGTGCATGCTGGCGATTATTCCGATTGCCAAAATGCGGATATTGTCGTGATTACCGCCGGGGCAGCGCAAAAACCCGGTGAATCTCGCCTGGATTTGACAAAACGTAATGTGGATATTTTTAGCAAAATCATTCCGGACATTTCCAAACATACCAAAGATGCAATTTTGATTGTCGTTTCCAATCCTGTGGACGTGTTGACCTACGCCGCGGTCAAATTTTCAGGATTGCCGCAAAATCGAGTTCTGGGAAGCGGCACCACTTTGGACAGCTCGCGGTTTCGTTATTTGCTCAGCCAGCAAGTTGGTGTCGATCCGCGCAATGTACACGCCTACATTATTGGCGAGCACGGCGATAGCGAAGTGCCGGTCTGGAGCCTTGTGCACATCAGCGGCGTGCAATTGGACGATTATTGCCAAACCATGAACATCGATATGCGCCGCGATGTTCGTAACCGCATTTTTGAACAGGTACGCACCGCCGCGTATCATTTGATTGAGAAAAAGGGCGCCACCTATCATGCCATTGGTTTGGCGACGCTAACGATCTTGGAAAGTATTGTGCGCAATCAAAATTCTATTCTCAGTGTTTCGAGCTATATCAAAAATTATAACGGGATCAATGACGTCTGTTTGAGCGTTCCAAGTAAACTAAACCGTACCGGTGTAAATGAACGTCTGCAATTGCGCTTGTCGTCCGATGAACGGGCGTCATTTCGACAATCGGCGGATATTATTAAAGACGCAATTCATAAAGTAGGATTATCTTGACCTATGCACGCAATTTTAGAGTTTATATGGGGAGTACTTGTCAATTCATTTGATTTGTTGATGGATATGGGCCCCTATTTATTATTGGGATTTCTCGTAGCCGGCATTTTGAATGAATTCATATCCGCAAAACAAATTGCCCGGCATTTGGGTAAAAGCACGTTCGGCTCGGTGCTTAAAGCTGCGTTGTTTGGCATTCCGCTGCCGCTGTGTTCCTGCGGCGTTATTCCGCCAACCATGACACTGCGCAAAGCCGGAGCCAGCCGCGGTTCGGTGTTGTCGTTTCTCATTGCCACGCCCACATCGGGAGTCGATTCCATTGCTGCGACTTATTCGCTGTTGGGGCCGGTGTTCGCCGCCTATCGCGTTGCTGCCAGTTTTGTGGCCGCTATTTTTACCGGCACAATCGCCAATCTCCTCAAATTAAAGGAAGAACATCC
>CAYPZM010000217.1:0-8656 GCA_964414825.1 uncultured Cytophagia bacterium
CAAATGGCGATATGTAAAAAATGTGGCGGATCAGTTTTGTTGCGTCGCGCGTAAACTGCTCCATTTGTTCATCCTGAAACCAGGCGTGCAGTGCTTCGTTGGCCGAACGGGCATAGCGCGCCATTTGGATAATCGCAAAAGTATTCAGCTCATTCCACACCGATGAATTTTTCAAAAACGTACGGTTTTTCCAGCCACTCCAGCCGCCGGTTTGGCACCAAACGGAGATGCCTATGACTGCATTGGCATCTATCAATTCCCGGATGTATGGCTCGTATTGCCATCCCACATAATAAGGAAACTCGCCAAATCCTTCGCGCTCGCGCCGGGTTTGCAGTTCGACGATTTTTTTAAACGATCCGCGCGTGAATAGCTTGCTTAATGGCAAAGAGTCAAAAAAATCGGTGTCACCAAATTTCATCGACACGATCAGGTTGTCGCTGGAAATATCGGCAAAGACACGATCAAAGGTTTTTTCGTTCCACATCATATCGCCGATCGGATAAACACCGACACTCCAGGTTCGAAAAATCAAATATTTCTCCTGCTTTTCAAAAAGCGGCAGCAGCTCGCGCAACAATCGGTTGGCATGGCGCGGTGTTTTGATGGCCAACTCGCTGTTAAATTTGCCTTTAACATCCACACCATCGGATTCACCAATCCTGAAAATGATGCCGTCTATATCATAATCGTGCATGGCTTTATTGCATGCGAGTTTGAGCAGTTCGAGCATGCGAGAAAAACGCTTTCGAACGAATGAACGTATCCAGATATTGCTAAATATAATATCGGTGTTTAAAAATATTTTCAGGTTTTTGGATTTTGCATAGGCAAACAATTTTTGGTACTCGTTGCCGTATTGTCGAATCAGCGTATTCAGGTGCTTCGGATAAAAATCAAACGCCACGAGATGCGGCAGATCGTCGATGGATATGGCATTATAGCCCAATTCGCTAACGCGATCGATAAATGTTTTAAAATCCTTGCGAATTTTTTTAAGGCGTTTGCTATCCAGTTCATTCTCGTCTTCCAAATGATGGAACGGGATTTTGGACCAATTGATCACATCCCGCTTATATCCGCGAAAAAAAGGGCCAATAGCATCGATGATAAATAAATCCACGCAGCATCTCCGGCTTTAGGTTGATGTGTTTTTAAAAAGCTCAATCCAGTTATGCGAAAAATACCAAGTTTGATAAAGCTCGATAGTGCTAAATGTGCACGTTTTCCTGGCTTTTTACAGTGGCTCCAAGAACTCGTGGGAGTTAATGGATCTGCATTGTTATCAAACCAGACATAAAGATGTAATGTTAATAAATTTCTGCAAAAAAAGCTCTTTATTTATTTCGTGAATGTTTTTAGATTGGAATATGCAGGAACAAATTGTCCTCAATCGTTGTAAACGACCGTATGATACCATACAACGGTTTGAAACTTGCTGATTATTACAATATTAAAAACGTTGGCGTAGCTATAATAAAAAAATGCTGGGAGTGTTATGAGATCGTTCTTTGTGATAATGTGGGTATGCGGTGTTGTTACAGCATCGTTGGGCAATAGTGTGTATTGGTATGAAATTACCAAGGGGGAACAAAAAGAACGCGTAGAATGGCGAAAACAAATGTACTGTGATAACAAAATTGTCTTCGAGTCTACAAACTATCTTGAGAATGTCAGCCATGTGATGCTGTGCCATCCCAACCTGGAAACCCAAAGCTGGAAATTTTACAATAATTCTGAAAATATCGAATATTCGGTTACGCGCGAGGGGGATTCCTTAATCTACTCTGGCGTAATGGAGGGTGAACCAGTTGAAAAAATTGTTCTTGCCGACAATCTGCCGTGGTATCAAATTCATGGCATATCATTTCCCCAATTGCTTGAAAAGGGCTTTGATAAGGAAAAATTCATCAGCATTCGGCCCGAAGATGGCAAATTATTCACCCTTATTGCGGAGCGCAAACAAGTTGAAGCTGTGCATGTGAATGGAGTTTCGGTTGATGCCATTCGCGTCGAAGTTCGGCTGGCCGGACTTTTAGGCTCCTTAGGTAAAGTGAATTACTGGTTCCGCGAATCGGACTTTGTTTTTGTCAAATACGAAGGGATTACGGGCTTTTCCGGTAAAGACGCGGTGGTTTATCAACTTCAAGAGTACATGCCCGCCACAGAACAGGCGGCGGTACCCGTCAAATCGTTACCTTTGGACTTTTAACTCTGCAAAAAATCTGTTCGAGTCAAATTTCGTACATACATGCTGGCAATAATGAAGGCAGCACAAAAAGTTGAATTAGCCGTTGTTATCGAATTTTTAATCCTATGCGGTTGTTTAAAGTAAGCATAGCAGCAGCAATAACAAGTGAGGAATAGTATGAAAGCGGTTTTATATATTTTTGCAGGAGCACTATTCTCAATCTCGACGATTACAGGCGCCGAGGTGCAATTGCTGGATGTCATGCTGAAAAACTACGAGTATCCCTTCGAGGTGAAGCGTTTCAATGTCAGCAACCAGCGCATGGATCTATCGATGGCCTATATGGATGTAATGCCGGAAACGTTTAACGGAACGAACGTGCTCCTGCTTCACGGCAAGAACTTCAACGGTGCCTGCTGGGAAACAACTGCCATGGCTCTGGTCGAGGAGGGATATCGAGTCATCATCCCCGATCAGATCGGATTTGGCAAATCCTCCAAGCCTCATCATTTTCACTATACGTTCCATGTACTGGCATCGAACACGAAAGCACTGCTGGATTTACTCGGCGTAGAAATAGTCATGGTCACGGGACATTCCATGGGCGGCATGCTGGCAACACGATTTGTGTTAATGTACCCTGACATGTCGGAAAAATTGGTGCTCGTAAATCCCATTGGCCTGGAGGACTGGAAATTAAAAGTGCCCTACCGTCCGGTCGAATGGTGGTACGAAAGGGAATTGAATAAAACGTTTCAAGATATCAAAGAGTACCAGTTGCAAAGCTACTATGACGGCACGTGGAAAGACTCCTATGACCGCTGGGTGAATGTGCTCGCCGGATGGACGCTCAATTCAGATTATGAGCGAATTGCGTGGAACGCCGCTCTTACCTACGATATGATTTTCACGCAGCCCGTGGTGTACGAGTTTCGGCACATTACCTGCCCGACTCTACTGATAATTGGTACGCGTGATCGCACGGCGTTAGGAAAATCTCTGGTGAATGACAGCGTACGCCAAACGATGGGCAGATACGATAAGCTCGGAAAGGAAACCCGGGACAAAATCCCTGATGCCGAACTCGTTGAACTCGCCGGTATAGGTCATCTACCCCATATTGAAAGTTTCGACAAATTCATTAAACCCTATCGTCAATTCCTGCGCAAATGATAAGCAAGGATGTGCTGTAGCTATTTCTGTAATGAAAATGTATGTCATAAATAACGCGAACCGAAACGACCAAACAACCAAAAAAAAGCAATCTGCTGCACGCTACCAGCTGGGGCTGTCGCTTTTGACAGCTTCTCTGTCAAATTCATTTGCAGATTTTGTTGATCAATCTGCTTCGTTGCTCGCCGCTGCGCGTGAACAAAGCGTTAAAGGAAGGAATCTGAAAAAGTAAATTTAGGAAAAGTTCTCCTAAGATATTCCACACCAGCCAACCCCTAATCTGGTGCAATCCCGGTTCTAGGCGAATAATATTCTGGCAGTGCATGCCTACGATGCATCGCTAAACCAGATCTACACCAGACCGATCCAACCATCAACCAACTCCACAACGCCGGTTTGCAATTCCGATCCGGTTCTAATAAAGTGAATTGCCGCTCTAAACAAGCTCCACGCGGATGAGAAACTATCGCAAACATTGGTAAATATCCAGTCTTTCGTTTGCCGTTCCGGATCCGTTCGAACAAGAGGTGATGAATCGGATGAAATCTGAAAATAGGAGTACTCACTTGAGAAGTGTCCATGCATAAAAAAAGCCATCAACGGATTTTTATCAATTGGTGGCTTTTTCGGGACCCGGCTGGAGCTTTTTAACTCTTGTCCCTTATATGTCCCGCTTAGTTCTTCAAACCTGTTTTGCCAGGCCTGAGTATCGCGTAAGTTCTTTAAAAATAGTCGGGGCGGGGAGATTTGAACTCCCGACCCCTTGACCCCCAGTCAAGTGCGCTAACCGGACTGCGCTACGCCCCGAACTATTTCGATTCTAATATTTTTAAACAATCGATTAGCGAATCTCGAATTTCTTCAAGGAATCCGTTTTTTTGCATTTTGTCTAACAACGAGAGCTGGCCGCTTAACTCATGGTTCTCTCGCATGTGCCGAAGTTTTTGCCGCGCTCCTTCAATGGTAAATTTGTCCTCGTATAGCAGGCGCTTTATGGCAAAAATCACCTGGATGTCGCTTTTTTTGTAAATGCGGTTTCCAGCGCGGTTCTTGGCAGGTCGCAACTCTGGGAATTCGGTTTCCCAGTATCGTAAAACATACTGTTTGAGCCCGGTAATGTCGCTGACCTCAGCGATCGAGTAGTACAATCGCTTGATGTGTTTTTCGTCCATACTCGGCCTCTTTCGAGGTTCCGTTACGAATTCAGTTGATAAAAATAAAGATAACTGAGTCAAAAATCAAGACTTATTTTTAGTAAAGTTGCCAGCTTTTTTGTTTATACGCCACTGTAGCGTTTGAGCACACGTCCATTACCTTTTGAACACTGGAAACGGGGAAATTATTTTTGTATTTGACTTTAAAAAACACCAGCATACGCAGATCACCTAAATAAATACCGCAACGACGAATTCGATACTCCGCAGGCACCGAATTCGGGCCTCCGCTCATCACTACGCCAGCGGCAAAGCCATATCTCTTTGCTGTGTCGTATACCATTGAATTTACATTGCCAAAGGGATAAGAAATCACCTTACTGCAAACGCCCAATTTCTCCACAATTAGCCTTTGGGCCAGAGCTATTTCTTCTTCAAGCTGTGGGGGCGAAAGATGCGTTAAATCTTTATGGCTTAATCCGTGAAGGCCAATTTCCCACCCTTCGCGGCGCAAAAGTTCGAGCTGCTTCCAGGTGAGATGGCGACATCGGGTACCGCCGAGGTTTACATCCCAGGTGTTGTATTGGCCGACAAACCCTGGATTTATAAAAACTGATGCGGGAACGTTATATTCCCGCAAAATCGGTAAAGCATGTTCGAAAATGGAAGTATAGCCGTCATCAAACGTCAAAGCCAGTTGATTTTGGGTTTCGTTTTTTGATTTCAAATAAGACGTCAACGTCGTAATTGAGTACGAACGATTCAGCAAAAATTCAATCTGTTTCCGAAACCGCCGAGGAGGAACCCTCGTCACACCCCAGCTAAACCGAGGGTCCACCATGTGATAGGCCAAAATGCTCAAATCACGCTACTGCTTCTTTTAGCGATACAAAAGGCAGATCAAACGCCTCGGCTACGCCTTTATAGGTGACTTTGCCATCGACAATATTCACACCTTTTGTCAATTCCTGATTATTCATCAATTTTTCAAAATCGAAACGATTATTTTCATCCACCATTTTGGTAATTTGAACCGCATAGGGCAAGGTAGCATTTGTCAAGCCAATTGTTGAGGTTCGCGGCACCGCGCCAGGCATGTTAGCAACAGCGTAGTGAATAATTCCATCAACCACATAAGTGGGATCTTCATGTGTAGTCGGATGAATAGTTTCCACACAGCCGCCCTGATCTACAGCCACATCAACAATTACGGCGCCTTCTTGCATAAGGGAAAGCATATCGCGGGTAATGAGATTGGGAGCTTTGGCTCCAGGCAATAAAACCGCGCCTACAACAATGTCTGCCAAAGAAATCGCATCTCGAATATTGTAAGGACTGGAAATAAGCGAGGTGACATTTTTCGGCATCACATCATCCAAGTATCGCAAGCGATCGAGATTGACATCGAGAATGGTTACCTTTGAACCGAGTCCGGCAGCCATTTTTGCCGCATTGGTGCCGACGATACCGCCACCCAAAATTACCACATTAGCCGGCTTTACACCAGGGATACCTGCGAGTAACAATCCGCGTCCGCCATAAAATTTTTCGAGATATTTGGCACCTTCCTGAATCGCCATGCGTCCGGCCACTTCGCTCATTGGAACCAGTAGCGGCAGACCACCGTTTGCCGTTTCCACGGTTTCGTAGGCAATACAAATGGCTTTGCTGTCAATCATGGCTTCGGTCAATTCCCGTGAGGCCGCAAAATGAAAATAGGTAAACACAATTTGCCCTTCACGAATAAATTTGTACTCTTCTGGCAAGGGCTCTTTCACCTTCATGATCATGTCGGCGCGCTCAAACACTTCCTGGGGCGTTGAGCCGATTTCCGCACCAACCGCCATATAATCTTCATCCGTAAATCCACTACCAACGCCGCCATTTGTCTCCACAAGGACCTGCAATCCGTTTTGCTTTAAAATTTCAACACCTGCCGGCACTAGCGCAATACGATTCTCGTTTGTCTTGATTTCTTTTGGAACTCCGACAATCATGATGACCTCCATATTAATGGTTATGGCGATAAAACAGTGATACTTGTATTCGTTTCTGTAAACAGAGTTTGAGCCAACTGAATAACATCGACAGGTTGAATGGCATCTATCAAATCAATGATCTCGCTAACAGAGCGATGCTGCGCATTATATATTTCAGTTTCGCCGATTTTTTTCATACGGCGGCCATTGCTTTCCAATCCGATAATTAAATTGCCCCGCACCTGGGATTTGATCATCTCCAGCTCCTCTTCACTCAAGTCGCCGTCCTGGATTTTTTTAACTTCATCTTTGAGCAAATCGATAGATTCGGCAATTCGGTGTTTATCGCAAGCAATATAAGCGCCGAACACCCCGGTTTCAGCCATAATATCGGAAAAACTAAAAATCGAATAGGTAAAGCCATATTTTTCGCGAATATTTTGAAACAGACGCGAGCTCATACCGCCACCAAGCAGAATATCTAACAATGCAAGCGAGTATTTTTGCGGATCATGGTAGCCAAAGGTCCGCGCACCCAAGCAGATATGCGCTTGCTGAAATCCTTTTACGCGCAGTGTTGTTACGGGTTCTGCTTGCATCATCACGGGTTGAACTTGTGCCTCAGCGGTTGTAGAGTGTGAATGAAAATATTTGTCCACCAGCTCGACAAAATGGTTGTGATCAACATTACCGGCCGCGGCAAATATCATACGCTGCGGAGTATAATTATTCTGCATAAAATCCGCCAGATCACTGCGGCAGAACCGAATGATATTGAGCTCAGTGCCGTAAATAAAATATCCCAGCGGATGATTGGGGAACAGATTTTTATAAAAATGATCAAACACCAGCTCTTCCGGATCTTCTTGGGCGTGTGCCATCTCGGCCAAAATCACCTGCTTTTCCAGCTCTATATCGGATTCTGTAAAGGTGGAATTTTGAATCAAATCGGCCAGAACATCCACGGCAACACCCAGATCTTCTGCTAAAATGTAGGCATTATAAACACTGACCTCTTTTCCGGTAGAGCCATTGAGGCCACCGCCAAGCGACTCCAGACTTTGAGCAATCTCTTTAGCCGAGCGGTTGGTCGTCCCCTTGAAAAACATGTGCTCGAGAAAGTGGGCAATGCCGTTATTGTCCAGTGACTCGTTACTAGAGCCGGCATGCACCCACACACCCAGAGCGACAGAACGCAGAAACGGCATCCGCTCCGTTACCACTCGAATGCCGTTTGGTAATTGTGTTTTTTCTAACGTTCCATTTAATAGACTATGATTTGTTGTATTCATACTGCTAAACAAAGCTTATAGCAGGTCTTTGCGGCTGAGATCAAATTTTCCGTTTTCGTCAATTCCGAGCAATTTAACTTCAATTTCATCACCAACTTTGAGAACATCCTCAACGCGATTGATGCGCTCTTTGGCAATTTTGGAAATGTGCAACAGACCCTCTTTGCCGGGCAAAATTTCCACAAACGCACCAAAGTTTTTAATGCTCTTGACTTTGCCTTTGTATACTTGACCGACTTCGGGTTTGGCGACAAGATTTTTCACCATTTGCAGAGCCATATCGCCACCTTCTGCATCAATGTGTGCGATGGTGACAATACCGCTGTCATCTATATTGATTGTAGCGCCGGTTTTTTCCTGAATGTCGCGAACGGTTTTGCCACCCGGGCCAATCAGCAGGCCAATCTCATCGACGTCGATTTTATGCGTGAGAATACGCGGTGCATGTTTGGACAACGATGTACGGGGCGCTTCAATAGCTGCTTCCATTTTTTCCAGAATAAACAAACGTGCATTTTTTGCACGATCCAATGCCTCGCGCATAATGTCTGTAGAGATGCCACTGATTTTAATATCCATCTGAAATCCTGTGATGCCATTGCGATTTCCGGCAACTTTGAAATCCATGTCACCCATATGGTCTTCATCGCCTAAAATGTCTGTGAGAACAGCGACTTTGTCACCTTCCTTGACCAATCCCATGGCAATACCAGCAATATGCGATTTTACCGGCACACCGGCATCCATCAGCGACAGCGACGCCGCGCACACCGTGGCCATAGAAGAGGAGCCGTTGGATTCGAGCACGTCGGAAACGATGCGCAGCGTGTACGGAAATACGCCATCCGCCGGAATAGACGGTTTGAT
>CAYPZM010000218.1:0-8611 GCA_964414825.1 uncultured Cytophagia bacterium
GTGTTCACCTATGTGCTCTCGGAACACGAGGGCCGGGATTCCGAATTGTTGGCCGCGGTGAAAAATGAGATTGTCGCTGTTGCCGATCAAATCGTCGAGCAGGCGCGGAACGATGTGTACGGCCGGCCGCTGGTGCGGTATTACTGGGGCTGCAACGGCGCCCTTGCCCGGCAGGTCATCAATCTGCAGGTCGCGAATAAACTTGAACCGAAACAAGAATATGTCGATACCGCTCTGGATGCGATTGCGCACATTTTCGGACGGAATGTTTACAATCGCTCTTACGTCACCGGACTCGGTCACAATCCGCCCATGTTCCCGCACGATCGCCGCTCCGGCGCCGATGATGTGGCGGCGCCCTGGCCCGGTTACATTGTCGGCGGCGGCCATTCCGCGACCGGTTGGGTGGACGAAGAGGCCAGTTACGCCACCAACGAAATCGCCGTCAACTGGCAAGCCGCGCTGATTTATGCATTGGCGGGGTTTGTGAATCCGTAGTCAAGAGCTTGAAAAACTTTGGTAATATCGCTGTAGAGACGCGATTCATTGCGTCTCTACCGTATTATTTTTATAGAATTGGAGACCCTGATGACCCGCTTTTTTCTTTTTCCCGCAGTTTTATTCATTGCAATCATGTCTACGGCATTTGCCGACAGCTATAAAAATTTCAATGCCGCCATTTACACCCGCGTTTATGAAGTTCAGAAAATGGATGATTTGGAGTGGCTGGAGGAAAATTTTGATGTCATCCAAAAGCACATGAAAATCGACAAGATTTATCTGGAAACCCACCGCGATATGGTGGTGGCGGAACAGTCCACCCTGGACAAGGTGAAGAAATTTTTTCACGACCGTGGCATCTCGACCTCGGGCGGCATCACCATCACCGTGAACGAACGCAACCGCTTTGAAACCTATTGTTACTCGAACCCGGAACACCGGCAAAAACTCAAAGAGGTGGTAGAACTCACCGCCCGCAATTTTGACGAAGTGATTCTGGATGATTTTTTCTTTACAAGCTGCAAATGCGAAAAATGCATCGCGGCCAAAGGCGACCGCAGTTGGACCGATTTTCGGCTGCAGCTATTGACCGACGCAGCCAACGAGCTGATTTTGGCGCCCGCCCGCCGCGTCAATCCGGATGTCGAGGTGGTGATCAAATATCCAAACTGGTACGAGCATTTTCAGGGGCTCGGCTTTAATTTGGAGACCGAGCCGAAATTATTCGACGGTCTTTACACCGGCACCGAAACCCGCGATCCTTCCAGCAACCAGCATTTACAGGCCTATCTCGGTTATCTCATTTTTCGCTATTTTGAAAATCTCAAACCCGGCGGCAATGGCGGCGGCTGGGTCGACAGCGGCGGTATGCGCTATGCCGATCGTTATGCCGAGCAGTTGTGGTTGACGCTTTTCGCCAAAGCGCCGGAACAAACCTTTTTTGACTTTCGTCAACTCATTCGCCCCATCGATTTCCGCTTGCGCGCCGACTGGCAGAACCAGAATCCCAGTCTCAATTTTGATGAAATGATTGCCCCGGTGCGGCGCGAAAACGGCAGCCTGACTGAAGAAGCGCGGTTGTCGCTGCTGGGCGGTTATGCGCTGGAACAGGTCGATCCGTTTCTCGGCGAGCTGGGCACGCCCATTGGCATCAAAAGCTACAAGCCTTTCCATTCCGTGGGCGAGGATTTTCTGCAGACCTATTTCGGCATGATCGGCATTCCCATGGATTTGGTGCCGGAATTCCCCACCGGCGAATCCATGGTAATTTTAACCGAGCAGGCGGCCTACGATCCGGATATTGTCGATAAAATGAAACAACAGCTTGTAGGCGGTGGCGATGTGCTGATCACATCGGGTTTGCTGCGGGCATTGCAGGACAAGGGATTGCATGACATTGTCGAGCTGCGCTACACCGACCGCAAAGCCATGGTGCAAAAATTCCGCGCCGGCTGGGGACAGCTTATCGAGGCAGAGGCAGAAATGCTGATCCCGCAAATTCAATATCTCACCAACGATTCCTGGGAAGAAATTTCCGCATTCGATGAAACCAATGGCTGGCCGCTGCTGCACTCGGCCGGTTATGGTAACGGTACGCTGTACGTGCTCACCATCCCGGAAAATTTTGTCGATCTTTACAATCTGCCGGCGCCGGTGCTCAACCGTATTCGCCAATCCGTGTCGGCGGATATGCCGGTACGGCTCGAAGGACCCGGCGAGATCAGCTTGTTTGTCTACGACAATAACACGTTTATCATCCAATCGTTTCTGGACAAAACCGCGGACATCAGTCTGGTTACCAAGGATAACGTAAAAACGCTGAATGAATTAACGACCGATGTGAAATTAGCTGGTGATACGATCCGCGGCCTTGGCAACCGGGAAACCGGTGAAAAGCGCTTTAATCTGACCATCAAACCCCATTCGTTTCGGGTGTTTCGCCTGGATTGAAAGTATTTCGTAGGGTGGGTTCCTGACATGTTTTTTTGTCTAATCTAAATGATTCGTTTGTCAGGAACCCACCCTACCATGTTATTTGAATAAATGGAGAAAGCTATGAAAACAATATCTGCTTTTTGTTTCAGCCTGTTGTTGGCAGCAATTTGCATACTTTGGACGGGCGCCGTAAACGCCCAATTTCAGCGCGAACTCACTCCCGGCGATACCCTGACCTCGCCCAAGGTTTTTAACGACCGCCGGGTGCTTTTCAGTATTTACGCGCCGGATGCCGAAACCGTCAAACTCGGCGGTACGGATATTCCCGGAATGGGAAGAGAGGCAGGCCAGGTCATGAGCAAAGGCGACAATGGTGTTTGGGAGGTGATAATGGGTCCGTTAGAGCCGGGCGCCTATCGCTACAACTTTAATGTGGACGGCATCGCCGTTATTAACCCTCGCAGTCCGCATGTAAGCGAATCGAACCAGAGTGTCTGGAGTCTGGTGGTTGTCCCGGGTTCGGAATGGATGGACACCAAACAGGTGCCGCACGGCGCTGTTGCGGAGGTGGCTTATTATTCGAATTCGCTGAATACATTTCGTCGCATGCACGTGTACACACCGCCGGAATACGAAGCAGGGGATGACAAATATCCGGTTTTTTATCTGTTGCACGGCGCCTTTGATTGCGATGATTCCTGGAGCACCGTTGGCCGTGCCGGTTTTATTCTCGACAATCTTATTGCCGACGGCAAGGCCAAACCCATGATCGTGGTGATGCCGGCCGGTCATACCGGGCCGTTTCGATTTGGCGGCGGCAACATAAATGCAGCGGTGGATGAGTTTAAACTCGATTTTCTCAATGACATTGTACCATACGTCGAATCACACTATCGCCTTAAATCCGGGTTCTACAACCGCGCCATCGCCGGATTATCCATGGGCGGCGCGCAAACACTCAATGTGATGGATCACTTTGCCTATGTCGGCGTGTTCAGCTCCGGGATTTTTGGGATTGCCGGCAACAATCCCAATCAGCCGGACGGACCCGGTTGGGAGGAGGAGCACAAGGATTTTCTCGAAAATTCGGATACCAAAGAAAAATTGCAACGGCTCTGGTTCGCCACCGGCAGCGAGGATTTCCTCCTTGAAACGTCGCGCGCCACCGTCGATCTGTTTCAAAAATACGGATTTGACGTCACTTTTAAAGAAACCGGCGGCGGCCATACCTGGGCTAACTGGCGCGATTATCTGGCCGAGTATGCCGCGCTGCTGTTTTTAGACTAACCGAGCATATGCGTGCAGAGGACGTGATGAAATATGTTGTTCAGCCGGTCGTGTGGTTGCTGTTTTCCTTATTTCCGCTTCTGGCCAATAACAAGGTCGATTTTTCCAGTGACTGGCTTTTTGATAAATCCGCAAGCACCCTTGCCAAAGGCGGAGACCGGTTCGCGCCGGTCCGCCTCAAAATTGAGCAGTTGGACAGCCTTATGATCATTCAGCACACTTGTCAACGGGAATATGAAAATGATTTTATCGATATGTTGACTTTTTCTCTCGACGGCAAGGAAAACTATTCTGAATTTTGGCATTCGCCGCGCATTATCACCGCCGAGTGGTCGGACGATCAGAAACAATTGATCATCAATACAAAAATTATCTTTGCGGGCGAAAATCAGGAAAATGAAATATTCTCCACAGATGTCTGGCGCCTCGGGGAAAACGGCGCTAAAGTCCGGCGAGATCTGACGTTTGACGGCCCGTAGGGAGAATTAAAAGTTCAATACGTTTTTAATCGCACCGACTGAATTGGGCTTTACGTTTTGTGTTTTTGCTGCGGTGTCAATCAAACGCCGACACGCTGTCAATTGATAAACAAACAGGTTATTTAAAATGAAAGATTTATTATG
Organism: uncultured Cytophagia bacterium; assembly: GCA_964414825.1. Classification (GTDB taxonomy): domain Bacteria; phylum Zhuqueibacterota; class Zhuqueibacteria; order Residuimicrobiales; family Krinioviventaceae; genus CAYPZM01. The sequence goes on from CAYPZM010000218.1 coordinate 4,347, forward strand.
AAACTGATTTTTACAATCCTCTGCACGCTGCTTTTTTCAGTTATTTTAACAGCCCAACCCCTGGCTGATGGCCGGGATAAATTTCTCGGCAATATCATCAATGACGGCTCACGAATTCGGCCGGATTTCCTTGATCTGTGGAATCAGGTGACGCCCGAAAACGCCGGCAAATGGGGCAGCGTAGAACCGACACGCAATCAGTATAATTGGAACAATCTGGATCTTATCTATCAGTTTGCCAAAGATAATGACCTGCCTTTCCGCCAGCACCATTTTGTCGATAACCAGCAGCAACCGGGGTGGATTAACAACCTGCAACCGGACGAGATCAAAGAAGAAGTGGAAGAGTGGATTCGGCTGTTTGGCGAGCGTTATCCCGATACGGACTTTATCGATGTGGTGAACGAACCTTTCAAAGAACCTGCCGAATACAAAGACGCGCTGGGCGGCGCCGGAACCACCGGCTATGACTGGGTCATCTGGTCTTTTGAAAAAGCGCGCGAATTTTGTCCCCATGCCAAACTGGCGGTGAATGAATACGGCGTGCTCAATGGCTGGACGCCGATCAATGAGTATATCAAAATCATTAATCTGCTCAAGGAACGAAATCTCATCGACGCGATTTGCGTGGAAGGCCACTTTCTCGAAAGCGTAAGCCAAAATACCGTCGTTTCCAAATTAACGCAACTTGAGAAAACCGGATTGCCGATTTACATCAACGAATTTGATCTGAACATAAGAGATGATGCGCAGCATATGGCGAAATTTCAAGAGCTGTTCCCGGCATTGTATGAACATCCCGGTGTCTTTGGCGTCACATTTTGGGGTTACGTACAGGGTCAAATGTGGCGCACCGACGGTTACCTCATTCATTGGAACGGCGACGAACGCCCGGCCATGACCTGGCTGCGCAACTATTTTTCCGGCAACACCCTGGTGGCTGAACACGTGGAACGGCCAAGCGGATTTGAGTTGGCGCAGAATTATCCCAATCCGTTTAATCCAACAACGATGATTCCATTTCATTTAGCGGTAAAAAGCCGTGTTCGCCTCAGCATTCATAATGTTCAGGGACGCGATATCAGCACACTTGTGGATCGCGAATTTGAGGCCGGTGCGCACGAGTTTCCGTTCGATGCCGGCGCTCTGGCGGCAGGCGTTTATTTCTACCAAATGCAAACAGAGTCGTTTACGGCGCTGAAAAAACTCGCCATCGTCAAGTAGAAAGTCGATGATTGACTATAGATCATGAATAGCTGAGAGGAATCGTTTTGAAAAGATTGTCGCTTGTTTGTTTCGTGCTTTCGATCCATATTCTCGGTCATGTCTCCGCACAACCGATGGCGGTGAGCGGCATCATTTCGACAAAAACCACACCTGTGCAAAATGCAGTCGTGACGTTTATCGACAATAGCGACACCACCAGACAATTTTCCACTTTGACCAACAGTTCCGGCGACTATACGATTCGCATCCACACGTTTGTCCATCAGGACAAGAATCTGCCGACTGAATTTGTCCTGCAGCAAAATTATCCGAATCCATTTTCGTCCTCCACGGCTCTGTCCTTCAGACTGAACACGCCGTCGAATATTTTGATCACCATTTATGATGTTCTCGGACGTAAAGTTAGAGATATGCCCATGGGGCTGAAAACAACCGGGGCGCATCAGCTTGTCTGGGATGGATTGGATGAACTGGGGCAGCGAGTTTCGGCGGGCGTCTATTTTTGCCGGTTGCACGCGAGCGGAAAATCGCATGTGATAAAGATGATCGTCGGCGCGCGTCCCTTTAATTCCACCTTGACCAGCGCCGGCCCGTCAAATTATGTCGCCTCCGACATGGCCAAGGCGCAGGTTTTTCTTCAATCCACATTTACGGTCCGGATCCATAATTCCGAAAACACATCTCCGGTCATTGTGCCCAAGCAACTTGAGAATGTTACGCTGGAAAATAATGCCACCTTAAACTTTACGGTTGATGAACTCGTCGAACGCAATGTGGCGACGATTTTTCTCGACAGCACCCAGCAGGTTATCAGCGGCTTTGGCGCCGCCAATATTTTGCGCTGGCGGCCGGATATGACCGCGGATCAAATCGACAAAGCATTCGGCACGGAAAACGGTCAGGTCGGCCTGTCCATTCTGCGCCTTCGCATTCCACCAAATGAAAATGATTTTGCGGATAATGTGCGCACCGCTCGCGAAGCGTATGCCCGCGGGGTGAAAATTATCGCCTCGCCATGGTCGCCGCCGGCGAGCATGAAAACCAATAATAATCTGGTGGGCGGCCGACTGCGACCGGACGCCTATGCCGATTACGCCGATCATCTGAATGCTTTTGCCGACTATATGACGGATCACGACGCGCCGCTGCACGCGCTCTCCATTCAAAATGAACCGGACGTAACGGTCGATTATGAATCGTGCGACTGGAATGCGGCCGAGATGCTCACGTTTGTCAAAGAACAGGGCGCGGCCATCCATACAGATATCATTGTGCCGGAATCCTTTCACTTTGATCACAATTTGTCCGATCCCATTCTTAACGATCCGGAAGCGGCAGAACATGTCGCCATTATTGGCGGCCATATTTATGGCGGCGGGCTGAGTTCATATCCTCTGGCAAAAAGCAAAGGCAAGGAACTGTGGATGACCGAACACCTGGACACGGATACCACCTGGACGCACGTGCTGGCCACGGGCAAGGACATTCATGATTGCATGAACGCCGGCATGAACGCCTATATCTGGTGGTATATTGTGCGCTTTTACGGCCCGATCACAGAAAACAGCGAGGTGAGTAAACGCGGTTATGTCATGTCGCAGTTTGCCCGCTTTATTCGCCCCGGATTCGTCCGCGTATTCACCACGCGGATTCCGCAGCGTCAAACGTATGTCACCGGATATCGCGACGGCGCCAAAATCGTCATCGTCGCCATCAATCAACGATCCATACCTGTTGAGCAAACATTTTTGCTGCGCGATGGGAATGCAAAACGGTTTACGCCTTTTAGTACATCGCAAACAGAGAATTGCACGCAACAGCCAGAAATTAACACGCTGCACGGTTTCTTTCACATGACGCTGCCGCCGTCGAGTATCACGACGTTTGTGTCGGAGTGAATTGGAAAATTCTTTGACTGCCAGAGGTTTTGGTTTTATTATTCACGAGAGCCGAAAAGGAGTTAAGATGTTTAAGAGATTTTTTCGGAACGCGCTGTTTTGTGCTTTGGCTTGTTTTTCACCTTTGACTGTTTTATATGGTCAATCCGCCTCGTTCCAGACCTACATCAATCCAGTCATTCCCGGAGATCATCCCGATCCAACCTTGACGAAAATTGGCGACACTTTTTATACCTCTGGTTCCTCCTTCAATCCAGCGCCAAAAATTTATCGCTCAACGGATCTGGTGCACTGGGACGTGATCGCGCAGCCGGTTTCTGCGTCGTGGTCGCACTATGGCAATAGTCCCGGCGGCGGCATTTGGGGCGGCCACATGGTGTTGTATAACGGCACATACTGGCATTTCTTTGGCCGCGGCGGCGGCGCCATGTATGTTGTCACGGCGGGTGCGCCGGAAGGTCCGTGGAGTGAGCCGACGCGCATCAATGTGCCCGCCGGTTTGAGCGGCCTGGGCGTTGATAATTCGATTTTTATTGATGAGGACACCGGTAGATGGTATATGCTCACCAAAGCCGGCCATGAAAATAATCACCTTGTAGAGTTGGGCGATAATGGCCAGCCGAACGGCACTGTGCTGGATTTGACCTGGCTCAATCCAACCGCCGCGGGAAATCCCTATGGCTGGGCCGAGGGTCCGGTGATGTGGCAACGCAACAGCTTTTATTATTACAGTTTTGCCGAACATCTTGTGGGCCGCCAATACGTCATGCGCAGCGATACGCTGACGGATAACAAATCGGATTGGACCGTTGTGAGCAGCGCCAGCAACATGTTCACCGGTACGCAAGGCACTTACAATCGACCGAATCACATTTCGCCGGTGGTTGAGCTGGACGACGGCACGAGCTGGTGTGTTGCGCACAGTTATCACAGCAGCGGCGACTGGTATGCGCACGGACGCCAGGGCTTGCTCTGTCAGGTGTTTTATGATGATAATGGATTTCCATACATGAACTATCCGCCGAGCGCAGAGGGGGAGGCGCCTAATCTTCCGAGTAGCGGTATCCCGTGGGCGGTGCCGCGTTCCGATATGTTCGACGCATCGACATTAAAACCGGATTGGTCATTTCTCGGCTACAC
>CAYPZM010000219.1:0-3709 GCA_964414825.1 uncultured Cytophagia bacterium
GATTGCGGTCAATCCCGTTGCCGATGGCAGTAACGCCACGCCAATTGTGGTACAACATCAATTACTGTTGCGCACCTTTTCGCATTTGCTGTGTATCGAATAAGTGACGAGGGATATCATGTTAAAATCTATGTTGATGGTATTGTTGTTTTCAACTTTTGTAATGGCCAGCAACTGGCCGGAATTTCGCGGCCCAAATGGTGATGGCCGCTGCGAAGAGACGTCCTTGCCGTTGACCTGGAGCGAAACGTCCAATGTGACGTGGAAAACTGCGATTCACGACCAGGGCTGGTCTTCTCCCGTGATTTGGGGCGATCAAATTTGGATGACTACAGCCACTAAAGATGGCAAATCGCTGTATGCGGTGTGTGTCGATTACAAGACCGGAAACCTCCTTCACGACATCAAAGTATTTGATATCACCGAGCCGCAACGCAAACATCCGCAAAACAGTTACGCTACTTCATCGCCCGTGATAAAAGATGGACGAGTTTATGTGCATTACGGCTATGCCGGCACTGCCTGTATCGATACCCAATCGGGAGAGATGTTGTGGAAATGGGACGAGGTCAAGTGCGAGCACGTTCAAGGCCCGGCTTCTTCATTGTTTTTGTTTGAAAATTTAGTCATCGTGCATCTCGAAGGCAACGATGTGCAGTACATTTTTGCATTGGACAAACAAACATCCAAGGAGGTCTGGCGCGCCGAGCGGCCTCAGGAATACTATACAGGAAATCCGTTGTACTACAAGGCGTACGCCACTCCCATCATCATTCACGTGGATGGCAAACCGCAGTTGGTCAGTAACGGCTCCAAAGTGTGTGTGGCGTACGATCCCTACACCGGCAAGGAAATCTGGCGCGTGGTGTATGGCGGCGATTCCACAATTTCGCGCCCCATTTTTGCGGAAGGGCTGGTATTTGTAAATGTGGGCTGGAAAGAAAAATCTTCGGAGCTCTGGGCGGTAAAACCGGGTGTTGGCGACATCACCGAATCGAATGTGCTGTGGAAACTTGTGGAAAATATCCCTATCGAATCATCGCCGGTTTATGCCAATGGCTGCATTTTTACGGTGGATAACCGCGGCACCATAAGCTGTATCGACGCCCAAACCGGTGCCTTTGTATGGCAGCAGGATTTTGGCGGCATGTACGGCGCGTCTCCCATTTACGCCAACGGCCGCGTCTACTTTTTCGACAAAAAGAACAAAATCGTTGTGGTGGACGCATCGCGCAATTACAAGTTGCTTGCGGAAAACATATTGGACGAAGGTTTTATGGCCTCACCGGCTGTCAAAGACAATTCGTTCATTTTACGCACAAAAACGCATCTCTATCGGATTGAAGAGTAATCCGTTTTGTCAGCGGAGGCTGGCATCTATTTAAAAATATTGCACTTTTTCTGAATAGACCCCGACCTTCGGCGGGGTGACTTGACCGTTTTCTACTCATTTAAATCGGATGCTCCGTTATGATTTTACAACTTGCCCACATCTCCAAACGCTATACCTTACCTTCCGGCACCGATCCGGTGACCGTTTTGGATGACGTATCGTTCTCTATTGAACCCGGTCAATCGCTCGCCGTGGTCGGCCCGTCCGGTTCCGGCAAAAGTACGCTGCTCAACATTATGGGGGCGCTGGACAAGCCTTCCGAGGGGCAAGTGCAATTTAACGGCCGTAATTTAGCGGATTTGGAAGAGAACGAATTGGCGGAAATTCGCAACCGAGAAATCGGATTTGTTTTTCAACAGCACCACCTGCTGCCGCAGTTGACGGTACTGGAAAATGTGCTTATCCCCACACTGCCGTTGCGTACAACGCAGCAGGAGGAATCGCACGCTCGCGAGCTGCTCAAGCGTGTGGGACTGGAAACGCATTTGCACCATCGGCCCGCACAGTTGTCCGGTGGCGAGCAACAACGCGTGGCTGTGGTGCGGGCGCTGATCAATTCACCAAAAGTGCTGTTAGCCGATGAACCCACAGGGTCTTTGGATCAAATGACCTCGGACAAATTGGCAACTCTGCTTGTGGAGCTCAACGCCGAAAAAGGCGTCACCTTGGTGGTGGTGACGCATTCCATGACGTTGGCACAAAAATTATCAAAAGTGTATGAGCTGAAACAGGGCAAACTGTCCGGTTAGATTGCAAGTATGACTCGTTTTAACTACATCCTCAAAAGCCTTGTTTTTTATCGACGCACCCATGCCGGTGTGGTTCTCGGCGCGGCCATTTGCACTGCAATTCTCGTCGGCGCACTGGTGATTGGCGACTCCGTGCGCTACAGTCTGCGGCAGTTGGTGTTTGATCGCCTGGGTCAAACCGAATATGCGTTGGAAACAGGCGACAGATTTTTTCGCACACAACTGGCCAAAGAATTGCAAAATCAGATACATACCCATGTTGCTCCTGTGCTAAAAACTCGCGGTTTGGCCGTTGCTGGAGGTGGCGAACGCCGTGTGAATCAACTCAATGTACTGGGTGTGGATGAGCGCTTTTCTCGGATTGGCAATGTCGAAGGTGTATTTGATTTGCTTGCCCCCCATCAAGTCATCATCAACGAACGTTTGGCTAACGCACTGTCCGTTGCGGCTGGCGATGAACTTTTACTGCGCTTCGAAAAGCTGGACGCCTTGCCCAAGGATGCACCGCTCGCTACGGATTCCGATTTGTTTGTGTCACAACGCCTGCAAATAAAGGCTGTAGTTGGCAAGGAAGAATTTGGTCGATTCAGCTTGCGCACGAATCAGGTGGAGCCGTACGCGGCCTTTGTTTCGCGTGATTGGCTGGCGGAAGAGCTGGAGCTGACCGGGAAAAGCAACATACTTCTTGTCGCCCGTCGTGAGGAATCGCTGTCGCTGCAAGAATTACATCAACAGCTCGATAACAAATTCAACTTGCAAGATGCTTCGTTGCAGCTCAAGAAACTTGATGCGAAGACTGTCGAGGTGCGCTCCGACCGCATTTTCCTCGATCCTGAGACATCACATTTAATTCAACAACATTTTAGCACACAACCGCTGTTTACCTATTTTGTCAACGAATTGCGCGTTGACACTGCTGCCACGCCCTATTCGTTTGTGACCGCAGCATCACCGCCATTAGTTCCGGCCGATTTGCAAGCGGATGAAATCCTCATAAACCGCTGGTTGGCAGATGATCTGAATGCCCGAATTGGCGATGAACTGACGCTTACCTATTTTGTCCTCGGCAACATGCGCCAATTGGTTGAGCAGCAGCACATCTTTACAATTCACGACATCGTGCCGCTTTCGAGACCTTATGCCGACCGCAGTTTTATGCCGGATTTCCCGGGATTGTCGGATCAGGAAAATTGTCGTGATTGGGAAGCCGGTATCCCCATCGATTACGATAAAATTCGCGATAAAGATGAAGTCTATTGGGATGAGTATCGCGGCACGCCAAAAGCATTCATCCCCCTAAATACCGGCCAGGAGCTATGGGGAAACCGCTTTGGCCAATTGACCGCGCTACGATTTTTTACCGGCAATATCGATTCGGTGCGTTCCGAGATCAATAATTTACTCGATCCTCAAGCCTTTGGTTTTGCCTTTCGGCCTGTTCGCGAACGGGGGTTGCAAGCCAGTCAACAGTCCGTGGATTTTTCACAACTGTTTATCGGCCTCAGCTTTTTTCTCATTATTGCGGCGCTTTTGCTTACGGGGTTGTTGTTTGTGTTTAGTGTGGAGC
>CAYPZM010000219.1:3719-8609 GCA_964414825.1 uncultured Cytophagia bacterium
GCAACGTAACCAGGAAACCGGGCTGCTGTTGGCGCTGGGTTATTCTCGCTTTTTTGTACGAGGTCTGCTACTGGCAGAAGGGGCACTATTGGCATTACTCGGCGCGATTTTAGGAATTGTTCTCGGCCTGCTGTATCACCAAGGCGTGCTGTTCGCTTTAAAAACCATTTGGCAGGATATTGTCGGCACCTCGGCGCTGCAGTTGCATGTTCGGCCATCAACCGTATTCATTGGCGTGTTTGCTGGATTTGTTATGTCGCTGTCAAGTATGTGGCTCGCCAGCCGTCGACAAGCACAGCGTACCATTTCCGAGCTGCAAAAAGGCGCCGCAACATTGCCCACCCTGTCGCCAAAACGCCCGGTGTGGAGCTGGATAATTGGCGGACTTGCTCTTGCCGCAGTTTTAGTCATTTTAGTGAGCACACCTCCGGGCCGTGGCAAAGACGCTTCCATGGCCTTTTTCTTGGCCGGTGGATTGCTGTTTATTGCCGGAATCTTGTTTTCAAATATTTTGCTGCACTATCTCGGTCGGCGTAACGATGTTACGCATTTGAGCCTGAAAACCATTGGCCGCCGTAACAACGTGCGTCGCCGTTCGCGCAGTTTGACGCTCATTGGCGTGCTGGCTGCCGGCGTATTCATCACCTTTACAGTGGGTGCCAATCGCAGCAGTGCGCTACGAGATGCCGACGAACGCTCGTCGGGTACCGGCGGATTTGCGCTGTGGGCCGAAACCACATTGCCGTTGCTGTACGATTTGAACACCGAAAAAGGACGCGATTTTTACGGCCTGGATAGCTCACTGCAAACCGCCGAATTTGTGCCGTTTCGCGTGCGAGAGGGCGACGATGCCAGTTGTTTGAATTTGAATCGCATCTCCAATCCGCAGCTTTTAGCGGTCGATCCGTTGGCGCTCTCGGGCCGAAACGCATTTTCGTTAGTGAAAACGTCGGAGGAAGTGGACGCAAATCCCTGGTCAGAGCTTCAAGAACCGTTGGCGGAAAATGTGATTCCCGGCATTGCCGATCAAACCGTCATTGTGTGGGGATTGGGCAAAGACGTGGGCGACACGCTTACGTATGTGGATGAGAATGGAAAAGAATTTTATGTCAAATTGGTGGGCGGGTTGGCGAATTCGATTTTTCAGGGCAATGTCATTATAGATGAAGAGTTGTTTTTAAAGCGGTTCCCCTCCAACAGCGGTTACAAAATATTTCTCGTTGATCAAATGACGAATCCTGATGAAATTGCTAACGAGCTCTCCTGGGCGTTGCAAGACCAAGGCGTTGTGCTGCAAACCACAGCAACCCGGTTGGCCGAGTTCAACAACGTAACCAACACCTATCTGTCAATTTTTATGATTCTCGGTGGGCTGGGACTTGTCCTTGGCAGTTTCGGCATCGGCATCGTATTGGTGCGCAACGTGATGGAGCGGCGCGGCGAATTGGCCTTGATGCGCGCAGTTGGTTTTAACACGTCAGCGCTTCAACGATTGGTACTCTCCGAACATCTGGTGCTGTTAGTGGCGGGAATTGTTTGCGGGGTCTTTGCCGCCTTTTTTGCCGTATTGCCCGCGCTAATGACGCCGGGCACCACCGTACCGTATGCGGTTATTTTTATCACTTTAATTTTAGTATTGGCCAGCGGCGTGTTATGGACCTGGCTGGCCGCACGATTCGCCATGCGTGGTGAATTATTATCAGCGTTACGAAACGAATAGTTGAAACAAGTCAGAGGGAGATATGAATTTTATCGATCTTGCCCAAAACCGCTACAGCGTACGTGGCTACTCCAATGATCCGGTCGAGCCGGCCAAGCTCGACACTGTCTTGTCTGCCGCGCAACTGGCGCCCACGGCAGCCAATCGACAACCGTTCCGCGTTTTTGTAATTGAAACGCAAAACCATCGCAAAGCGCTTAAAGAACTGTATTCGCGCGACTGGTTTGTGCAGCCACCTCTCGTTTTGGCCATTGCGGCTGTTTTGGATGAGGGCTGGACGCGCAAATACGACGAGCAAAATTACGCCGTTGTGGATGCCACGATCGCCTTTGATCATATGATTTTGCAAGCCGCTGATTTGGGTCTGGGCACCTGCTGGATTGCCGCCTTTGACCCGGAAAAGGCCCGCCACTTTTTGCAATTGCCTCAGGGCTGGCAACCGGTGGCCTTTACGCCGCTGGGCTATCCCGCCGATACCGGCCGCGAGAAAAAGCGCCGCAATTTGGATGAAGTGATTCGTTATATCACATGAGAATCGAAACCATTTGATTTGTGCTCTCTTGTTCAAGTTGTTTCTAGAAAAGTCGTTACGATATTAAAATAATCGCCTGCACACCTTTTTTACTTTGGAGTTGCCATGAAATTCGTTTTAACCGTTTGTATACTGCTAGTGGGAATGGCCGGACTTTATGCTCAAGATCAGGAACACCGTATTTCTCTTAATGCCGGGTTTTCCCTCCCGGTGGGCGACTTTGCCGATACAGCCGACCAACCGAATGCCGGGTTTGCCCAGTTTGGTTTTACTGCCGGTGTGGGATATGACCTGCTGCCGGGATGGGCCAATCTCGCTTGGTCGTCCGGCTTTTATTACATTACGAACGCTTACCAAAGCGAGTCGTTAACTCGAGGTATCGATCTCGATGTGATCGAAAGTGGTTCCTACAGCAACTATGCGGTTTTAACAGGCGCCAAGTGGAATAAATCGATTTCCGATAATTTCGAGATGTTTTTGGTGGGGCAGGCCGGTTTTGTATATGCAAAGGGTCCTTATTTTAACGGAGTGCCCGCGGGCGACACCCAAGCCGACTATGTGGAATTTGAAATGGGAACCAGCAGCGGTGCTGCACTTTCGGCTGGAATTGGTTTTTTGGCCAACAAACGTACGGTATTTTCCGTACACTATTTTCATTTGGGAACGCATACATTTTCACAACGCGTCAACTATACACAAGATTCACAAAATCTGCAAGCTACAGTGCAGTGGAATCAGCCCATCACGCTCATTACGTTAAATGTGGGCTATTCGATTCAGTTTGATTGATACAGGCAGACTGCTTCCTCTTTGCCACGTCCTCAGACTCGGCAAATGTGCATAACGTGTGTTGCCAAACGTTGGTCCTTATAAACAGCGCGTTGGTTATTTTGCTCGCGTGTTTTACTAACATGCGGAATCGACTATCCTATCAGTTGTTTCATCTTGCTCTTTAGCAGCTCTTGTTTGAGACTGTACAGGTTGATATTCCAGTTTTCTTCGACAGCCTGAATGTCCTTTCGATGATTGACCGCACTAATGGCCAATCCCATAAAAAAACCAACTACCAGCATAATGGCGCCCACCACACTCAACCATATAATTGGTGGATTTCCCATTTTTACTTCTCCAGCTATTTTAATATATCGAAACCCATGGGAGTGACGCTATGCACTGTAATGTACAGAACATATTTGGGTTGCTGCGGAATAGGATGTGCTTATACGCGTAATCCCATTTTGAAAACTTGTCCCCGTTCGCCCCTGCTTGAATTATAAAACAATGCTAGCCGATATATTATTCTTTGTATTAGGAAAAAGGCAAAAATTAACGCCATGTCACCTGGAATCTCTGTTCTTTTTGCTAAAACCGGCTTTTTGCTTGATTTTCAACAGAAAAAAGCTAAATTTATCTCCTTGTCAAAATAGCCAATTTTTGAATTTTAACGTGATGGAGTCAATATGAACAAGTTAACCATTGATGATCTTGACCTGAAAGGCAAACGCGTACTTGTACGCGTCGATTTTAACGTGCCTCTGACCGAAGATAAAAAAGTTGCCGATGATAAACGTATTAACGCTGCATTGCCGACTATTAAAAAAGTTGTGAACGATGGCGGCAAAGCTATCCTGATGTCGCATTTGGGTCGCCCCAAGGGGGAAGTGAATTCAGAATTTTCCCTGGCACCAGTGGCCGAACAACTCGGTGAACTGCTCGGACAAAAAGTTTCGTTTGCGCCCGATTGTGTGGGAGATGATGTGGAAAAGATGGTCGCAAATATGAATGAGGGCGATGTGTTGTTGCTGGAAAACCTGCGCTTTCATCCGGAAGAAGAGGGCAAAAAAAATGGGGAAAAGATGAGCGATGAGGAGCGGCAATGGTTTATCAACGGTTTGGCCAACCTCGCTGATTTGTATGTGGATGATGCCTTTGGTACGGCGCATCGGGCGCACGCCTCCATGTCCGGTGTGCCGGAAAAGTTGGGACAGGGTGCTGCCGGTTACCTGCTGCAAAAAGAGCTCGAATATTTTGCCAAAGTGTTTGATAATCCCGAACGCCCGCTGCTGGCCATTTTGGGTGGCGCCAAAGTATCGGATAAAATTTTGGTGATCGATAACCTGCTGGAAAAAGTCGATAGCCTCATCATTGGCGGCGCTATGGCGTATACCTTTTTAAAAGCCAAAGGTGTCGAGGTGGGTACCTCGCGCGTTGAAGAAGATTTTGTGGATAAGGCCAAAGAGTATTTTAAAAAAGCGGACGCTAAAGGCGTGACCTTCCTGCTGCCGGTCGATCACATTGTAGCGGCAGAATTTCCCAAAGGCGAATCCGGTGAGGGAGATGTGACCGATAGCGAAGCTATTCCCCAAGGCAAAATGGGCCTGGATATCGGCCCGAAAACCCTGGATCGCTACAAAGAAGAAGTTGCCAAGTCCAAAACCATCGTCTGGAACGGTCCCATGGGCGTGTTTGAAGTTAAAGGCTTTGACAAAGGAACGTATGGCCTTGCTGAAGCCATCGCTCAATCCGGTGCCGTCTCTGTTGTGGGTGGCGGCGATTCCGCCAGTGCGGCGAAAAAATCCGGTTATGGCGACAAGTTTGGCCACATCTCTACCGGCGGCGGCGCCAGCCTGGAGCTGAT
>CAYPZM010000220.1:0-8604 GCA_964414825.1 uncultured Cytophagia bacterium
CATCGTTTTAACAAAGCGCAGCAAGACGCCCTGTTGCACTCGGTGGAGGACGGCACAATTTTGCTGATTGGCGCCACCACGGAAAATCCCAGTTTTGAAGTAATTTCCGCATTGCAATCGCGTTGCCGCGTGTACAAACTCGAATCGTTGAGTGAAGAAGATTTGAATGTGCTTGTGGACCGGGCCCTGGAACAAGATGAGCATCTTAAAGAATTGAATATCAACTTGCAGTCGGATGCACGATCACTATTGTTAAAGTTATCCGGTGGCGACGGCCGCAATGTGCTGACTGCGCTCGATCTGTCTGCGCAGTTGGCCAAAACGGATGCCACGGGCAAGCGCATCATCGACCGTTCGCTTGTTGAAGAGGCCATGCAACGTCGAACTCTGCTGTATGATAAAAAAGGCGAATATCATTACGATGTCATTTCCGCATTTATCAAAAGCGTGCGCGGCTCGGACCCGGATGCAGCGATTTATTGGCTGGCGCGCATGATCGAGTCCGGCGAAGATCCAAAATTTATTGCGCGACGTTTAATTATTCTGGCGTCCGAAGATATCGGCAATGCCGACCCGCACGCGCTCATGGTGGCGACATCGGCGTTTGATGCCATCACCAAAATCGGCATGCCCGAGGGGCGCATTATTCTGGCGCAGGCCACAACCTATTTGGCCTCGGCGCAAAAAAGCAATGCGTCGTATTTGGCGATTGATGAGGCGTTAAAGGACATCCGCGAACAGCAGCCCGGCGATGTGCCGCTGCACCTTCGTAATGCGCCGACAAATATGATGAAAGAGTTCGGTTATGCTGCCGGTTATAAATATCCGCACGATTTTGGCGGATTTACCGAGCAGGACTATTTGCCGGCGGATGTACAGAAAATCTATTATCGGCCTACAAAAAACGGCATTGAAGAACGAATTCGGGAGCGACTGTTGCGGTTGTGGCCGAAGCGAAAACGATGAGAAATCAGATTTCAACAAATTAGATTTAGCTGAATTATCACCATACAGGTTTTTTTGAAACAACTTGCCTACATAATTCTTGGACTTTTCCTCATTCCAGCTTTAACGCTGTCCCAAACGCCGGACACGACACAGACGGCCGAACCGGACACCAGCACGATTGTAGAGCCGGATTCCTTAATTGTCGAGCCGCTGGAGGTACAGCAAGAGTCATCCGATGTGGACACGACGGTGTATTACGATGCCATGCTTATCGATAATGACATGGCAGCGCGCATGTCCTATTTTATTGGCGATGCCGTGGTCAAATACAAGGATATTGTGCTCAAGGCCGGCAAAATTACCCTGGACTGGGACAATCAGCTCATCATTGCCGAATCGATTTTGGACACCACCTGGGTGAAAACCGACACCTTGGGCACGGATTCTACCATGGAAGTTGCGCGCATTGGCGAGCCGGTGCTGGTAGAGGGCGGTACGGAAATGACCGGCCGCAAAATGGAGTACAATTACAAAACCGAAAAAGGCCGCGTTATTCGTGGTCGCTCCGAGGTAGAGGGCGGCCAATATGTGGGTTCACAAATCAAGCGCGTTGATCCCAATACCTTTAACGTCTCCCACTCTACGTACACAACCTGCGATCTGGATTCCAATCCGCATTTTCATTTTGAAGCGCGGCGTATGAAAATGATCCCCAACGACAAAGTTATTGCCAAGCCTGTGGTGCTCAAACTGGGAAACATTCCCGTGTTCGCGCTGCCGTTTGCGATTTTTCCGCACCGCAGCGGTCGGCACTCCGGTATTCTGATTCCCCGGTATGGTGAAAGCGCGCGGGAAGGGCGCTTTTTGCGCGAGATCGGATATTATTGGGCGCCGAATGACTATTTTGACTCCAAGTTTATGGTCGATTTTTTTGAAAAAACCGGATTTTTATTTCGCGCCAACACCAACTACAACGTGCGATATTTGCTGAATGGATCAGTTTCCGGTTCGTTTACGCGCAAAGATTTTAGCACCGGTCAAAAAGATCGGCGTTGGGATTTGCGGATCAATCATAGTCAGGAGATTTCCCCCACCTCGCGATTTAGTGTCAGCGGAAATTTTGTCAGCAATAATACTTTTTATAAAGAATACAGTACCAATCTAAATACCCGGTTAAACCGCGAGTTGCGCTCCAATGCAACCTATTCGAAAAATTGGCCAAAGCACAAACTTAGCCTCAGCTTGAACTTGTCGCACGTGCGCGATCTTCAAGAAGATTTGCAATCCTTTACGCTGCCGCAATTGTCGTTTCGAAAAGGGCAGTCGCAAATTTTTCAACCCAAACGCGGTACAGGCCGACGCGAAACGCGCTGGTACGAATCGCTGTACTATTCTTACAATGCCAATTTGACCAATTCGGAGCGTGAATTCATTGATTATGTAACTTATGATTCAACTGTCATAACGCCCGAAGGCGACGAGTTGGTGCAAACCGTAACAGACACGGTAAAGGAGCTCGAACTGACCAGAAATGTCAGCCACAATGTTGCGCTTTCTCTCAACAGTCCGAAAAAGTTTTTTGGATGGCTTTCGCTTAATCAAAATCTCAATATCGACGAAGATTGGTTCAACGAGACCTATGATTATTATTACGATGAAGAAACAGAGAGCATAGAACGTGAAGCGGTAGGCGGATTTGCGGCGCGTCATACGTTTGGTTACAGCGCCTCGGCCAATACCAAAGCTTACGGCGTATTTCCGTTTCGCATCGGTGCCTTTAATTCGTTTCGACATGTGGTAACGCCAAGTTTGTCATTTCGATATGATCCCGATTTTTCAGATCCGTTCTGGGGGTATTTTGAGGAAATCGAACTCCCGGACAGCACGGTGATCAAGCGTGATCGATTTGGGAGCGGCACGCCATCCACGGGAGGCGGCAGCATCAACCTCAGTGTGCAGAATTTATTTCAGGCCAAAAAAGGTGATGGCGAAAAAGCGCAAAAGCTGGATTTATTCAACATCAATCTAAGCACGGGCTACAATTTGCGGGCCGAACGCAATAAGCTGAGAGACCTCGGCACAAGCTGGCAAGCAAATCCCACACGAGCCATGAGTTTGAGCGCCAGCACATCGCACAGCTTTTATAGATATGATACCGAAGGTGATTTTACCGGCCTGACCAATGATTTTTTATGGGAGGACGGTGGCTGGAAAAATGGATCGTTTTTGCGCCTCACCAGTTTGCGAGTGAATTTTCGCATACGCTTGCAGGGTAAAAGTAATGGTGCCGGCGCTGGCGGACGCGGACAAGCTGCCGACCGCAATTTGCCGCAGTCTTATGAAGAACAGCAGCTTTTGGAACGCGAGGGTGACCTGGGCGTTTTGGAAGAGGATTTGTATGATGAAACCGATCGCTTTGAATCCGAACGCATTGTCAGTTCGCTGAGTATTCCCTGGCGCATGAATGTGAGTTTTAATTTTGATTTGAATAAGCGGAATCCAAGCAATCCGATTAAAAACTATTATATGGACATTTCCGGTGCCGAAGTCAGCCTCACCCGACACTGGCGCATTGGATATAGCGCGCATTACGATTTGGCCGAGTTGGAAATCTCCCGACATCGATTTACAATTTATCGGGATTTGCACTGCTGGGAAGCAAATATCGATTGGGTGCCGTCGGGTCCGGGCCGGCGCGTATACGTCAAAGTGAGCATAAAGGCGCCTATGTTTAAAGATATTAAAGTAGAAAAACGCGGCGGCCAGCAAAGTGTATTGGGCTATTAAGCGAACGTAACGCGCAGCTCAAGCGTTTTGTACGAACTCTTCCTCTTCATCAATAGAAATTTTATTAAACTTGCCCTGTTCCAAATATTGAATCCATTGCGCACTGATCTGAACCGGCAAAAATGCGTGTTCGGGTTTGGAATTGGGCATGGATTGCAACTCGCCGAGGATAATGACCGAGCTGCCCTTGCGTAAATGCTTGCTGCATTGCACGGCCTGTTTGGCCCATACTACAACGCTTACAAGCACGGGCTCGCGTTGTAATTCCGCATCCGAATTCGATTGCTTGTCGGGTTTGGTCACCACTATAAAATTGGTCACCGGTACCCCTTTGCGTGTACGCCGTAAAGGGGGATCATGGAGCAGAGCCCCGGCCACAAAAACGCGATTTATATCGGGGTGGTTAAATTCAACGTCTTGAATGTTAAGATTATTATCTTTGTCCATTGTCTGAGGATGTTTATTCGATAACTCTTGTTTCGATTCCACCGCAGGCCTCTTTGTTTTACCACTCGTTCCTTACCTGTTCTGAGCATAAATGCACAGACTCCCATACGCCGACGGACTGAACTCGTCATGATGTGCCGTTAAAAAATCTCCCACAAAAAGATGATCATCCAGCGTTATCAGTCCGCTATACTCCCTTTGATCCCGTGCGTTTTGTGCGCGTTCG
Source organism: uncultured Cytophagia bacterium (assembly GCA_964414825.1). Lineage (GTDB taxonomy): Bacteria > Zhuqueibacterota > Zhuqueibacteria > Residuimicrobiales > Krinioviventaceae > CAYPZM01. The sequence continues at coordinate 4,409 of CAYPZM010000220.1, forward strand.
TAAATTTCGCGTGTGCTCAACCGGCAGTCCGCCAAAAACACCAATTCCGGCTTTTGGTTGGGCACCGATTCAATCAGGCCAATCAACGTCAACGAATACTCGTTCGACAGCAGACCCACTTCTTCGTTTAACTCTTGTTGCATGGCACGAAACACGCACGGTGTTTGTTGAGCGGCGACATCAATATGGCCGCCAAAAACATCAAAACAACAGGGAAACTCGCCCACCGTTTGGCTGCGCTTCATAGCGATGACCGCACCATCGACGCTGCGCAACACCGCGCTAATTCCCAATACCTTTGCCAAATATGGAGCGCCCCATGTATCGCAAATTTGGGCAACATGTGCGTTCGAATACATCAGCGTTCGATAGTCGGACGGCCGAAGGTAGAGGTCCAATGCTTGGCGATTTTCCGACAGGTGCCAGTTTTCGAGACGCGCGATTTTGCCGTTAAAGATAAAATCTTTGGGAAGCGTCTCCCAATACTGCAAAATGGTCTCCTGTAGTGGTGCCGGCACGGGCAAAGCAGTGGGGTTCCACAAAATACGTACATGTTGTCGCGATAAATTAGAGGTAAAAAAAATCCGAAAGACGCGCTCGTTTGTGCACGTCACAACACCACTCCTTCCAGCCGTAACAAAGCGTCTTTTATGTCCAAACCACCCGAGTAGCCACCAAGTTTGCCATCCGATTGTACGACGCGATGGCAGGGGACAACGATCGGAACGGGATTGGCGCCATTGGCGGCACCAACAGCCCGAAACGAACCGGGGTTTCCCATTTCGTGCGCAATTTGTCCGTAGGTTTTTGTACGTCCGTACGGGATAGCGCGCACCTGTTTCCATACCTGTTGTTGAAACAGCGTTCCCTGCAACATGTCAATAGGGATGTCAAACTGCGTTGGCTCGCCATCAAAATAGTTTTGTAATAATTCATTTGCCTGCCTGAGAATCGCATTTTCGGATTCTATCATGTTGTGTTCAATAAATGAATGTTTAAAATCCGCAAAGGTGCGAGCTCGCTCAAAATCAATTCGACAGAGTCCGTTGTCAGTTGCGGCAAGCCACAGATATGTGACCTGCCAGGGAAAGCCTGTCAGATACATGTTTGTCATAGTTAATATTAAAAATATTATAATTTGGGTAAAGATTCAAGCAGAAATTTGCGGGAAATAGCAGGAAAGGGGACTAGAAACTGGGGAAAAAGTCAGTCAGACAAAAGCCAGATTCCAGTCCCCAAGATTTTTCCGAATAAACACTTGATTATCAAACGCATTGGATGGCAAAAATGTTCTACAAAATGCAAAAATTATCAAAAAAATTGAGCAGAATTCATCTTTATATAACTTGCAAATTGATTCAGGGGGCGGTACATTTATTAAAGTCCTTTCGACCATCCAACCAGAGGTGCCAATATGAAAGTAGTCAAGCTTGTAGTTTTCACTTTCGTCGTTTCGATATGTTGCTCAACAGGATTTTCTCAAAATATTATAGCTACCTACAGCACCAGCTCTCCGGAAGCGAGTCTGTTTTTTCTCAATCCGGGTACCCTAAACCCCGCGTCTGGAAGCGGCGCAATCGGTATGTTTTCCAACCCGGCAGGGTTGCGTACAACCTACGGCCGCCAACTGAGTGTGGCGTTTGCAGCGCCGTACACCTCTTCAGGACAATTTGGGTTTACATTTGGAAATGAATCCGACGTGTTTGAACCCGTCTACATTGGCACCCTTTTGGACATTGAAGAAACCGGCGGACTGGCCGGAATTGGATACGCCCAGCAATTCGGCAAGTGGCACGTGGGTGTGGGAATGCTGCAGGCCAGCCGCGGTGGTATACGCTTTTCGGCTCAGGGCTCTAAAGATGTTACCCTAAAGTTTGATTACGAGCAAGCCATTACTCGTAACGTGTTTGAGGACTTGCCAGTGGAAGAGCTGCCCATTTTGTGGAATGTGGACACGCAATCCACGCTGCATTTTGAGAGTTCGCCTGCGGAGCTTTACATTGCGGTCAAGCCTGTTAAAGCTGCTGTCTCGTATAATACCAAACGACTTTCGATTGGCGCCGGGCTCACCTATTATCGTATGTATTCCAGCAAACAAACCGGCCGCATTAGCACCGAGTTTAACTCGCGTACGCGAATAACCGGAACCCCATTTGGTATGAATCCCGAAACCGGCGAGCCGTGGTTTGGCAGCATTAGCGCGGAACTCGATATGCATGACAATCCCATTACCGCGCTTTACGAGTTTGATGTGCATGGGCATCGTTTTGAGTTCAGTGTGGGAGGAATGCTGAATACCAGACTGCTGTCACTGGGCGCTTCGTATGCCAATGGCTTTCGTGGCAGCATTGTTGGAGAGTATGATATTAGCACCATCGTCACAAAAGGCTTGCCCCAGGAAAATTTATTTTCAAACATCGATTTGCAATTTAGCAACGACTCGTATGTCAATGGCACGGTTTCATTACGTTTGCACGAGTTTCTCAAAGATACGTTAAATGCTTATGATAGCGGTCAGATTGAGGTCAGCGGATATCACTCTATTTCCATCGGAGCCAAATTATTATTTCTCGGCGCCTTTGTACACACCAAAGTTCCCAAAGTCTATCCGGATATAATGTCCACGCACCTGGGCTTGTACACCGATTTTACCATTCCCTGGACTCCGGTTCGATTTAATTTTGGCTTTATTCAATGTTTGGATGGCATCGCCAGCAGTGTGGATTATATGGTACCCTATCGTGTCACCACTCATGTTGGTGGTGGTGTAGCGCTGCGATTGGCGTTCCATAAATGGCTGAATTTTGGACAAGGACCCTCCTGGCTGCGCTTTGGAGTGCGCAGCTCGCTGGTTTCTTATGCGATGGATGTTTTTGAACGGGATATCAATCACGCATATGATGAAGAGCTGCCCTCGCCCCTGGAAAATTTGAGTATGAGTGTGGGATTGGATTTGCCGTTTTAATAAAAAAATGGCCCAATCCTAAAATTGGGATCGGGCCAGGTCAAGATTGGTGGCCGTGTAGATCATACGTTTTTTTTTGAATTTGTAGCACACCTTGAAGGTGTACTACAAAGGTATATGTTTCCTTATTTGACAAGCATCATACGACGCGTTTCCTTAAAGTTATTGGCTTCCAGCGAGTAAAAGTAGATGCCGCTGGAGGCTCGAAACCCGTTGTAATCCAAACCATTCCAGGAGACGTTGTAAGCGCCAGCCGATTTTTCTTCATTCACCAAAGTCGCTACTTCTTGTCCCAACATATCGTAAACTACCACTTTAACATTCGATCGTTCCGGAATCGCAAAAGAAATCGTGGTTGTGGGATTGAACGGATTCGGATAATTTTGCTGCAACTCATAACTTGAAATGGCGGCCGTGGTAATGTCCTCTTCAACACTGGTTCCTACGGCTGGAGTTAGATCGACCACATCGCCAGTCGGCAACGCCGCATACAAGCCAAAGCCAGCGCCTTCCATATTATCGCCAGGTGTCAGAAATCCCGAAGCGAACACGATAGCCGCGCCACCACCCAAGGCACCGAGATTAGCCTCAAACGAAGCGACGATGGTTGCGTTGGCACCCGCAGGGGTGATATCAAGAATATAATCACCAGCCGGAACCGACAAGTAATCTGTGAATTCGGTGTATGCCAGGCCATCCACGAGTTTGGCGACGTCGCGCGCCAAGACGTCAACAGAAGGGGCATCGGTGGCGCCGTGCAGTACTTTCAAGTCCACGTTTTCATCCGCCATGCCCATTTCGCGCGCACCTTTTTCCAATAACAGTTGAAAAGCCGTTGCTTTGCCATCCGGGTTTTCGGCGAACATGCTCGGATCGAGAATACCGTTGGCCACGGCCACGTAAGTTTCACCCGCCATCAACGTTAACGGAATGACAGCGATCGCATCGTTCACAGACGCGCTGCTGGGTGGCGCCACGCCGATGTTGATTTCGCTATTGGCCGGAGCATCGATAAACGGGGTTGCGGCGCGAAAGGCAAAATCATCCAACAGCAGAGCGTCATTCAAGTAAATGTCGACGCTGGCTGCGCCCGGATCGGCGGCATTGTGAATGACCTGCAAACGAGCCGTGGTAATGGCCGGTAACTCGACCACAACGCCATTCGGCAACGCCGCGCCATCGTTTCCTTGGGAACCGAGACTTCGACGCCATCGATGGTGAGGGTTACTAG
>CAYPZM010000221.1:0-8587 GCA_964414825.1 uncultured Cytophagia bacterium
GTGTTAACCAATTCGGTTTATCTTGATTTGGCGCAGGTTTTGGACATGGTGCCCAATGTGCTATCATTCCAAGTTGTGCTGTCTCCGGATCAACAGATTGTTTTCGCCGCTGCAGGACCGGTTCAGCACACTCAACAGCAGCTTTTGCCGCATGTGCAAGAGTTGTACAGTTTCCCCATTTCATTTCAGGCCGATGTTGTGGTGGCAAGTGCCGGCGGTTTTCCCGGCGATGTCAACCTGATTCAGACGCACAAATCTCTGCACCATGCATTTCACGCCGTAAAGCCTGGCGGCTTGATTATCTTATTTGCCGAATGCCGCGACGGCGTGGGCAGTAAAACCTTTTTACCCAATTTCCAACATTCTGTGACGAATGAAATCGGCAAAGCGTTGTTGAACGATTTTAAAATTAACGGACAAACCGCTTTATCGCTTGCCGAAAAAGCAAAACAATGCCGCATTGTTTTTGTATCGTCCTTGTCACCGGAGATCATTTTCCGGACGGGAATGCTGGGGGCTCATTCTGCAGAAGATGCGATGCGCAAAGCAGAGGAATATTGGAGCAGTGCCACTACCGGTTATGTGTTTCCGCAGGCCAATATATATGTGCCGCGCATGACGCGAGATTAAACAGTAGATTAAACCGTAATTTTGAGTTGGCTACTCAGCTTTAGAGCCCAGGAGTTGATGAACTCCCAATCTCGCGTGTCCACAGTACCTTCGGCTTTAATCCCGGCTTTTTCCAGCACACGTTTCATGAGCTGTTGCATAACGGGGTTGAGCTTTTTAAAATCGATTTTTCCGCCAAATGCTTCGGTGCTAATCGGCTTTAGATGAGGATACTTGGCAGTAAGTTGGGAAATGTACTCTTTTTTAACTTTTTCGCGGCCTTCTCGACAATTGGCTGCCAGGCAAACGGCAAAAATAGCCAGTTGTTTGTTTTCCAACTGATGATTAAAGCGGGCAAAAAAATCCCGAACATTGGCCATTGGTTTATCCGCTCGCACCGAGCTGCCGACAATGACTGCATCAAATTCGCCTAGGATTTCCACATCATCAATGCTGGTCACCTGAACATCTGCTCCCCCCTCGTCGCGCAGCACAGTCGCAATCCGTTCGGAAACCTCACGTGTTGTACCATAACCGCTGCTGTACGCGATGAGGATTTTCATGTCATCTACCTCTGATTTTTTTAAATTAATGCGGTACAAGATAGTATTTTTTCTTAAAAATAAAAGCAGTTTTTGGAAACGCCAACTCGGTATTCAGGCAAGGTCTTTGAACTGAAAAGCCAACTGCTTTGCCCAGGCTCGGATCTCATCCCAGTTTCGAGCGTCAAAACTTCCGTTTCCATTGATTCCCTTGTCCTTCATCACATTTTGCACCAGACTTTGCATGACTGGGTTTAGCCTGGAAAAATCAATTTTTCCGCCAAATGCTGCTACACTCACCGGCTCTAACCACGGATAAATTTTTTGCAGCTCGCTAATATATCGTTCTTTGGCGATTTCGACACCTTCGGGCACCGAAGCCGTAATGCTGATGACAAACAATGCCAACTTTTTGTTCATCAAATCTCGGCGATGACGCGAAAAAAAGTCTCGTGCATTGGCCAATGGACGATCCGCACGCACAGAAGAACCCACGACGATTACATCGTAAGGGTCGATGGTATCACAATCATCAATCTGTTTAAACGTTACCTTGAATTCTTGATTCGATTGGAGAATTGAAACCACTTCTTCCGCCACTTCTTTTGTCGCACCATAGCCACTGCTGTACGCTACCAAAATGTCTTTTGAATCCATGACTTCCCACTTGTGTCAACTAAATATACATCCGCCCCTTTACTAGATCATTTGGCAGTATAACATCGGGGTTGGGGAAAAAAATCCCACGAATCGGCTTAATCCCCAGTGGCAGGGTACGATTTTCCGTAAATCAGTCTCATTGATGTGAAAACAAAGTTTCAATAAAGCGACTGCTCACCCAATAAATGTCATGGTTACCATTTCCATACGAGGTTAATTGGCGAGTTAACTGATCGTAAGAACGTGAGGAATCCGAGATAGCTGAAAAATTGCTGCGCCGGCTGGTGAATAGAAAGTATTGGCCATTAGGAGTTAACGCCGGACAATAGTCGAGGCCGGGTGAATTTATCGGCGCGGGTAAAATTTGCGCCGGTGTCCATCCGCCCTGGTGCAAAAAGCTGATGTACAAATCTCCGCCGCCAATGGCGTCTGCGCGACCAAATGACGAAAAGATGATAAAACGTTCGTCCGGTGCAATAAGCGCATTAAATTCGCCGTAACGAGAGTTGATGTTGGGGGCCGAGGTTTTCCGGCGGCAAATATCGGCCGTCGTCGTAAATTGATCGATAAATATCTTCACCACCCAAGGTTTCCTCTCGTTGCGCCGTCAAATAGAGGCTACCGTTGGAACAAACCGTCGGGTAAAACTCGTCGTTTTCAGTATTCACCGCAGCCACCGGTCGAGGATCGCCCCACGTGGTGCCGATTCGCTGTACACTCCAAATATTGTAATCGTTTAACGAATCTTTTGCGGTTTCGGGACGGTTGGAGGCGAAAAAGAGCTGTCGACCATCCGGAGTAATAAACGCTTCCAAATCACTATACTTTCCGGAAAAGGACGCCACCTCTGGCTGGCTCCAGCCTCGTTCCGCTTGACGGCAAAAAACGATGACTCCAAATTCGTCGGCCCACAAAGTAAAATTCTTGGCCATTTGGCGTATACGCCGCATCGCGTTCGTTAAATTGCCGCGAAATAAATCCGGGCGCAAAAACCTGTGGAAGCAAGTCCGGCACGGCTTGGCCGAAATAATTGCCTGTGGGTTGAATTTCTTTTTGATTCAGTCTTTTGAAAATCAATATGACAAACACGATTACAATGATGAAAAGTAGTCTATATTTCCGCGGCATGCTCACTCCGATTCCTTTTGTCGTACAAATGTATGCGATCCGGAAGGCACAGATTCTACAAAAATAAACTGATCTCGCACCATTCCTTTAACCTGTTTACCATCCATGCTGATAAGGTTCGACTCATTTTGAAATCGAGGCAGCACAACGAGTGCGGTTGAATTTCCGGGGATATCGACTTGCAGCCGGTATTCGTTCTTATTTTGTTCCACAACAACCGAAACCGGGCCGCGAATGGTGGGCACTTGAGCGCGAATAAATTCCAAGTTGCCGATTTGCGGCTTTATTTTTATAGTCTTAAAACCGGGCGAAAGCGGTTGTACGCCAACCACATAACGCGGGATGATGTTTGCCGGCGCCGCGCCCCAGGCGTGATTCCAGTCCAAATTCTTTTTGTACTTTAAATCCCAGGCCTCCAGCGTAATGGTCGAGCCCAGTTCCATCATGTTCGGCCAAGAGCGGTCGTGCGGTGCGGTCATCAGATCGAGCGCGTATTGGGCTTCTCCGGACTCGTAAAGCGCTTCTAGCAAATATTGCGCTCCGTACACGCTGCAGGCCATGCCGCGCGATTTGATAAATTCGACCACAAAAGGCACCTGTTCTTCAGGTACAATTCCAAAGGCAAGCGGAAACATATTGGCATGCAAGGCTGAATGCGTGGAATCCTCACAATCGATATAAACAGCGCGCTCCGCATCAAATAATTTTTGGTTGATAGAGCGCTTTACCAAATCGGCGCGCTCGGCAAATAATTGTGCATCCTCATCGTGACCGAGCAGCTCGGCAACTCGACTCATAATATCAATCGCACGAAAGTGAAATGCGTTTACCACGGTGTTAATCTTTCCCATTTTATAGCCATCGCGCTCGCCCGTGCCTTGCAGTGCAAAAGAGCCCGGCGGCCAGTCGACAATATCGCGCAATTTGCCATCAAAGTGAATCGAATTTAAAACCGTTTCGGTCACGAGCCCGGTTTGGGTGCTGATCAGCCCATCTTCACGCGCCAGGGCCATCAACGTTTTGGCTTTTAAATCATCATAATAGTGGCGCAGCGATTCCGAATTTCCGGTGTACAAAAAATCGGCCCAGGCCATCAGAACCGAGTGTAATATCCATTCGGTTGGCCACGTCGGTTTAAAGAGCAAATATTCATGAGAGCGACGGGCCATCGAGTGTTCCCGATCCACGCCGTAATGACACAACTGATTGATATAGGCATCGGCTTCGTACGGGATGCGCTCGCGGTCGCCATCCACATAAATGCCGCAAAAACTGGTGGCTTTGATGCTGTATTTGCACAGCTCCCACACCTCGTTCAACAGCGAGTCCGAACTCTTGAAAAAGGCTGCCGCATCATCAAACGGATAATTAACGGCAATTTGTTGAACCGATTTTTCGGTGAGCGTCATGGGTGTTTCAATTTCGCAATAACGAAACGGCAGCACCTCGCCAATTTCGGGCGGCATCAAAATCGCTTGCGGGCCGGTATTGCGCTTGTCCGGCGGAATTTGAATTACGCTATTTTGCGAACCGGGGGACAAAACGCTTTTTATTTTTCGATAACGAATGGTGCCGCCTGGGTTGCGATCAATGGTCGTGGAATCTTTTAACGTTTCACCGAGATGCACGATAATCGAATCCTCGGAACAGGGCTGTGGAAACAAAATATTCACGGTGCCAAAGGCGGCTTTGCCAAAATCGACAAAATAAATTCCAGGCGCCTTTTGCACGAAACGCACCGGTTGCACAACGCGCTGCTGCAAAGCATGGTAAGAAGTGGCATAATCTTTTAAATCGGCAGCGGATTGAAACGAATGCGGTTTTGAAAACGGACGTGCGCTTGCGGCATCCCAAATTCGCACTTTCCAAAAATAGGTTGAATTGGGCGCTACTGGTTTTCCAGCATATTCAACATGCACGGATATATCCGAATTGACTTTGCCCGAATCCCAAACATCTCCCTTGTCGGCAATTAAGGAGTCCAATGACGACGCCACCAAAATCTGATACGCTTGCTGCCTACCGTTCATTTGCGCCGGAACAACCCAGCTAAATTCCGGCGTGGCATCCCGAATGACAACTTTATCCCCAGCCAGCATATCGCACATTAGCCCGGTGGGAGCTGGCTGCGAGAGTCCTGCGGTGAGCACCAAAAGCACGACCAAACTGTTTGTTTTCATCATTTCTCTTTCGATTTTACGATAGCAAACAGGAGAACATACAATTTCTGCAAGTGGAATTCAAGTCAATTTCAAAAGCGGAGCGTGTGGTTAATACAACATTTTAGCAGAAAAATGTTGCAAAAAGACAACATATCATTTCAATCAACAGTATATGGCTAAACTCATCTATTTGAAATTATTGTTGTTAGGAAAACACATAATTGTGGTATAAAACTTGAATCCCAGTAACCAACAATTCCAGGGGAGGGATCAAAAAAGACCGCTCTGAGGGGAAGCGGTCTTTTCCATAACAGTCAACCTCAATCGTTTGAGATTTCTTCTTTTTGCAATTCCGGCCTTTTTTCTTGCATGAAAATTTTTTTATGCGTACCCTGAAATTATTCAGCTAAAAACATAACAACTCAATTATGGCGAGAAACATTATGAAACGAGTACGCGTTGCGCTCATCTGTGTCCTTTTGCTGGGACTTGCATGTTCAACCACCAAAATGTTTTACAAATTCGAAGAGCCCGAAAGCCTGGACAGCATGTTGGTTGTAGGTCGTGTGATATTGCAGGATTATAATTTCACCGAACGCATTGATGTGATGTATTCCAACATTGAAGTGGCTGTATTCGGCCGCTCGGATGAAGGCGAAAAGCTCGGAATGTGGGCCACCACTGACAAAAATGGTTACTTTGCGCTGGCGAATGTGCCCTCTGGCCAGTACACGCTCAAAGGAATTCGCGCCACACTTTCCACAGGAACCCGAATTATCATTTCGAATCCCTTGTTGCAAGAGCGCCATTTTTTTCGTTTTCATGTGGATGAAAACATTGTTTTTGATGGCGATTATTTCGCCTATGACCGCACGGGTGACATTGTGTCATTAAAACATAATTTATTCAAGCTGAACCCCAAGGCCACCATGTTTGCGTTGGAACATCGGGCGCTGCAAACGTTGGACAATGTTGAACTGGTAGATGGCCGCGTTGTTGAAGCGGGACCGGTAGAGGAGTATTTTGTCGAAAAATACCCCGAATCGCATTGGGTGGATGAGCTTCGAGCCAGCGCCCGCGTCAATCGTACTGAAAATTAATTCTGCACTTGAGGTGTAAGCAGGTGAACCGTTTTACCTGATTACACCTTTTTTCCAATCCCGCACTTTCTCAACAAATCCATTGTAATCTGCAAGCTTCGCACCCGCCGCAACATCTCCGGTTCTCGATCCCTGATTTTTATTCTTGCACTCCCGTCAAATCCGGGGTCAATGCTTCGGTCGAGGCCATCACCTCATCCCAGGTAACGGTCTTTTGGCCGCGACCGGCAAGGCGGCCCATAACCGTAGTCAAATTGCTGATGACGCTGGGCTTGACCGTGGTGTTGGCGTAAATGCCGTTGGTGACATTTTTGTGAAACTCTGCAATATTGGCAATCGCACCGTCCGGGTAAAGACTGGTGAGTTCGCCGCCTCGGTAGGGATTCTCGCCGCGGATCGCCACTTTACCAAAATAATTGGTGTCGATGGTGCCGGTTTCGCCGTACATGCGGCATTGAATATCATCCTGGCCGGCGCCAAATTGTTTGGAATTGAACGTGACCAGCACATCGTTCGGAAATGTGTAAATCACCGAATAATGATCCCAGCAATCGCCATATTTGCGATAGCGGCCGCCGGTTCCAGTGGCGGTGATCGGATTGCTGTTCAAAATCCACGTCGCCACATCTAGCGTATGGATATTCTGCTCGGTAATCACATCGCCGGAGAGCGCTACATCCAGTCCCCAGGCTTTCAGCTTCATTTCGTTGCTGATGCCATCCTCATAAAACTTGTACATACGATCCCATGTAGCGCCGCAGTGGTACATGGCCTCGCCGCAGATCACACGGCCAATTTCACCATATTGGACGCGTTTGATGGCTTCCTGGTAGAGTTCACTGGTACGCGTTTGGAAATCGATGAGAAATACCAGATTTTTCTCCCGCGCGGTATCGCCCGATTCCTGAACGCTTTTGCAGCCGGGCACATCCACAGCAATGGGTTTGGCGAGATAGGTATGTTTGCCGGCCGCAACAGACGCCGCCGCCTGCTCGGGATGAAAATAAGGCGGACTTTGAATAACAACGGCATCAACGTCCGAATCGATCAATTTTTTATACCCGGACAATCCGGTAAGGCGATTGGCTTTTTGAACGCCCAGTTCATCACCAAAATTGTCGACGCGATCCTGAAAGTAATCCGCGCAGGCCGTAATTTCATAGCCGCCGTGATCGCGAAACAGTTTGGCTATCCAGGTGCCGCGACCGCCGTTGCCTACCACGCCGATTTTTATTTTGGAATTGGCTGCCGAACCGCTTACCTGAGTTGGCTTTACGATGGTAAATGCCGTTGCTGCAGCGGTTGTCGCCATAAAGGTTCGTCGGTTTATTGCATCTTGATTCATGAGTGGTCTCCTTGGTATAAAATGACATTCCAGTCTTTATTGCTTCCAAAAGACAAACACTAATGGACACGAATTTGGCACGAACCAATACGAATTAAAAAGTAATTGATATTCGTGACCATTCATGTTTTTTTGTGTTCATTAGCGTTCCGATTTTTTTAGTTCAAGCTTTACGACCGCACCGCTTGAATATCTGAGGCGGTTAATTGAACGAGGGCATTCGTCCAATAAATTGCGTGTCGCTCTGGGACGAATGTCCCAAGCTCATAGCCCGTCCGAGATAAATATCCCGGACGATCAGATTTTAATTTTGTTGATGATTCATCTGATTCCAGGCCCGAATGGATTGCTGCAAATTCTTCGCAACGTCTCCGCCAATGCCATAACCTTGCAAGCCGATGGGACCGTTGTATTCAATCTCATTCAGAATTTCCAGAACTTGTGACACGTCATATTCACCTTGTCCGAGGGGCTGAATGAGCCGATCCCAATCGCCTTCGTTATCCGCTCCGTTAATGGTGACCATTTTGAGATAGGGAGCGGCTTTGGTCAGGGTGGTCTCCAAATCGGAGTTGTCCGTGCGCAGCCAGTGGCATAGATTAAAGGTGACGCCGACGTTGGGCCGATTCGTTTTTTTGGCGATGCGAATAGCATCTCCAATGGTTTCCATCAGAAAAAACGAGTGCGGATACAGCGCGACTTGCACATCCGCCTGTGCAGCAAGATCGGCAATGTTTTGCACGATGTTGACGGCAAAGTCGTCACCGGCTACCTCCGATGCTTTAAAATCATTGCTGCGAATCGGGACCCATAGCACTACCTCGCGACCTTTGAGTTGTTGAATCGCCGCTTTCAGGCCGTCGTTAAACCATTGTTCATCGCGATCCGCCCACACATCCAAATAAATTGCAAACAGGCGCAGGCCATGCCAGTCGAGTGCGTGCAATTTTTCGTCAAGATTTTCAATTCCGGTGTGATCCATGCCGTCATAACCGAGGGCCCGGAGCAGTTCGACCTGTTGCTCAAAGGTTTGATGAAACT
>CAYPZM010000222.1:0-8584 GCA_964414825.1 uncultured Cytophagia bacterium
TATAGCGCGCCATAAACTTTTCGAGCAGCTTGCGTCCTTCCGGGTGCGGAATGTATTTTTCGTTATCCAGAATTTGGATGTAATTGTTCATCATCAGCCATTCCAAAACCGGCTCCAAATCCTGGTCACTTTTATCGAGAAAAATCGGAATCGACCGCGGCGTGTTGATCATATATTCCAGCAGATAAATACCGGCAAAACGCTTTTTCTGCTCTTCGGTGACGCTGTAATTTTTCACGTGTGTGTCCTCAAATTAGCCCAAAAATGCCTGCACCATCAACAGAGCCAAAATTATAGCGACACTGCCTTCGACAAACGCGGCGCCCCAATTTTGATCCTGACTTATTTCCTCATCCAAAAGCGAACCGGGAAGGATAAACTTGTCCACGATGTAACGGCTAACGATGAGGAAAAACAGACTGAGAACCAGCCAGACTAAAAATCCGGGCAACGAATCGTAGCGCACAATAAAGCCGGAGAGCAGCAGCGAGATGGCCACCAAACCGGCGCCAAACGCCACGCCGGCGGAAATGTTGTCGCGCTCGATTTCGGCATGTAAATCATAGCGGCTTATCATTTGATAAAGCCAACCAAAAATGATAAAGCCCAATTGACCGATGAAAAAATAAATCAATGTGGAAACCAAACCGTGCAAAAAGCTGATGTCCTCGCCAAACAACGCGGCTTTGATAATAAATGCCGAACCAATGTAGCTGCCCCATTCTACTGCGCCGGTACCGATATTTTTATCCTGCACCAACTCTTTAATATTTTGAAATTTGCGCAGCAGAATCCGGTCATTGATAACCCGCGCCACATTGAGCAACACAATGCCGATGGCACTCCATAAGACCAAATCCAAAAGATCGAAAAGCAGCTCGCGGCGCGACGTGACAAACCATTCGCCGGGCACGCTGGTAAAAACACCATAGACAACAATGCCAATAGCAAACAGATAGCCGCCAAAGGACACGGCCACCGCTTTGTTATCGGCATCAGTGAGTTGTTTGTTCAAGCTAAAGGGGGTAAACAAATCGTAAAGCAATTTGGCCAGCACCAAAATGACCAGCACAGCAAACAGATAGGCCGGGCCGTCAAAATGCAAAAACACCTGCAACGCTTCTGTATCCAACAACGCATCGAAAATTTCGTTCATTGCTTTTCTCCAAAATTTGGGTTATTTGCCACCACGAGAAAATCCGCCACTGCGACTGGGAGCGCTGCGGCGCACAGTTGACGAGCGAGTTGTCGATTGAGATTGGGACGAGCGCCCAAACCCGCCACTGCGCACTTGTTGCGAAGGATTGCGGGCCTGGAATTGCCGCTGCGAAGCGGTTGGATTTTTCAACGGCGCTTTGATGGTCGACGCGGCTTTGCCGGCATTGGGCGAACGCACATTTGAGCCGACGCGACTGTTACTGGCCGAAGAAAAGGCGGAACCACGGGTTCTGCGATTCATATCGCGCTGATAATCGGAATAAGGGCGCGTTGGCCTGGGCGCGTAATTGGGCGGATAGGAATTATAACCCCAGGGCGAGGCGTAGAGCGGGCGCGGACTAAAGAGCCAGCTCATAATCAAAAAATCGGTCAAACCAAAACTGGAGCGATAGTAGTGGTTTTGCCCGTAAATTTGCTCGTTGCCTTGAATTTCGACCTGGGCTTGCGAATCCGAAACTTTTTCAACTTCAATGGTGGCAATTTCCTGCGTTTCGCCAGGAGTCGGCTGCGTGGTGAGAGAAAATCCTTTTACTTGCTCGCTGCCGTATTCGGTCACATAGATATAATCGATTTTTCCATCTTCATCGAGATCAAGATTATTGACACTGTTGTCAGGAGAATTCAGCAGCGTTTCAAACTCTTTGCCGGTTTCGGCCTCTTTTAGCAAGCTGCCAACAGCTTTTAAATCGAGCCCCTCGCTGGCCGGCACCATTGTTTGCACGTTGACGTCGTAACGGTCACCGCGTGTTTGAGTCATGTAGCTGTCGGTACGATTTCGTTTGCTACAGATCGACATAACGACGATGAGCAGAAAAAATCCACCCAATATTTTTAAAGCTTTTTCATTCACGGAACAATCCTCCAATTAATTAATGTTCCAGGCCTGGACATATCGACTGAAAGCCAGGCCGTTACTGATAGTATTAATATCCGAATACTCGGATTCGAGCTGAAATTTACCAAATTCAAATGAGGAGCGCAAGACTGCGGGTGTGAGATACCGCGTATCAACTGGCAATTGTGACGTGGTACGGATGCGTTCGCGCAGAGTTTCGTGCGAATAACGCTCGGAACGGCCGCCGATCCACCATCCCCATTCGCCAAACGAGGGCACATTGTCATGAAAAGGCAGCACATTAAGCCCGGCGTCCTGCATAGTGCGGCCTATCAACAAAAACACCTCTTTGGCGTGAACGGGCGAGGTGGATTGTTGAACCAGTATACCATCGGCAGCCAACTTGGAATAGACATGATGATAAAACACGTTGGAATAGAGTTTCGACAAATCCACATTGTTCGGATCCGGAAAATCAATGATGATGATGTCATACAATCCGGAAATTTGCTCAACAAATTTTGCCGCATCCACATTAATAATATTCACCTCGGCTGCCGGAGCAAATTCACGTTGCCGTTGTTGCTTTTGATTCTCGACCAGCAACGTGGTTTTACCGGCGGGCTGCAAAGCGTGATTTTTTAAAGTCGTAACCCTGCTGTTGGACAAGCTATTGTTGTTGAGGCGTTGCAGAATCTCGTTATCTTTCGCCAAGGTTGTCATTTGCGGATCGATATCGCACAAGGTCACCGATTGCACACCCGGATACTTGAGCACTTCACGCAACGCCAGACCATCGCCGCCTCCCAAAATGAGTACGTTACGATGGCTTGGGGCAATGGCGAACGCCGGGTGCACAAGTTGCTCGTGGTAGATATGCTCGTCAAAGCTATTGAATTGCAAATGACCGTTGATGAAACAGGAGATATCGCCAGAGCGCGATTCGGTGAGCACAATGTGTTGAAACGGCGTTGTTTCGGAAAAAATGACGCGATCGCGATACAAATGCTGCTCGGAATACGAAGCCCATCCTTTTGCTGATATGAGTCCAAAAACAATGGCCAGAAACACAACACTGGTGAGCAGAACAAGCGTTCGTCGATAGGTGACCAGCTTGAAGAAATACGCTAATGTAAAAAAGGCAATTGACATGTTCAAAATGCCCAGGACGAATGCAGTTTCAACGATGGTAAAGAATTTCGGCAGCAGAAAAATCCAAATGAGTGAGCCGGCCAGAGCGCCAATATAATCCATTTTTAGCACGGCACCCAGGTTAAATTTGAGCTCGCTTATGAACGTTTCGTTATTCGAGTAATGATGGGGATCTCAAAGCCAATAATCAAACCAATTGACGTCACAAAAAAGTACTGCACCAACACATAATGACTGGGATAGCTGGCATACGTTGCCAAAAGAACAATCGGCCCAAACGCGCCAAGGCCGATGAGGATTTCCATAAAAATAAATTTGTCGATGAGATGATTGTTGGAAATATATTTTTGAATATCGGACCCGATGCCCATAAAAAACATCATCACACCGATGATGATGGCCCATTGGCGCACCGAATTGCCGAGAATGTCAGAGGCGACTTTGCTTAGGGTATATTCGTACGCCAATCCGCATGCTCCCATGACAAACATGGAAACATACAGTACAAGACTGGCATTGCTGGTTTTACGGAATAACACAAATGGAAATTGACTGGAAAAGAAATGTCTCATAATAATAGATTAGCCTGCTGATGCAAATTACATGTTGGGCCAGGATATAAGATAAATAATTGATTTACCGGAGAACTGATGTATTCGTTCTGATGCTCTTGGTATTGTGGTTAAATATTGCAACGCTGCCTACCCCGTCAGTTGCGGAATTATTCGCAACTTTTTTCAACAAAGGGTTCTCAGCGAGGCTGTGAATACAGATCGGTTTGAGATGAGATGCCAAGCGCGTGAAATTCGAACTCATCTCACTAGTACAATTGATGTCGGAATGAATAAAAAAGCCGGACATGAGTCCGGCCTTAAATTATTGCAGTTTTATCATTTTTTTCGTGGACACAAAATCTCCGGCTCGCAATTGGTAGATGTATACTCCGGAGCTGGTAATGGCCCCGGCATCATCGCGGCCATTCCACTGAACATCGTAATAGCCGGGTGATGCTTCTCGCTCGAATAACGTTCGGACTTTGCGTCCCAGCATATCGTAAATGACCAACACCATTTGTCCCGTGGCATTTTCCGGAACGGTAAACGAAATGGTGGTTTCTGGATTGAACGGGTTGGGGTAATTTTGCGACAGCATAAACTCTTGCGGAATACCAACAACAATGGAGATCGGCTCGCTGTATTCCGAAGCGCCATTGGTATCGATTTGTTTGAGTCGATAAAACCATTCGCCCGCGGATTGCGGCTGATCGGCAAATGTATAAAATTTCCGATCGATGGTTGTGCCATTTCCATTCACAAAACCCACTTGTTCCCAGACCTCTTGTTCTGCAAAACGTCGTTCGATGCGGAAGCCGAGATTGTTGGTTTCGCTCTCTGTGGTCCATTGCAAATGAACGCGGCGATTATCCTCAAGTGTGGCGGTAAAGCTAGCCAGTTCAACCGGAGTTGTGGACATGGAGGCGGTGTTGGAAAGACCCGAAACATTGCCGGCATCATCGACTACATTCATTCGAAAGTAATAGATGGTCGCCTCATTCAAATCGGTTACAACCATAGTTTGCAGTTCGCCGGGTTCGGCAGGCACAGGTTTGGCGCCCTGAGCGGTTACCGTAGAAATGGCGCCCCACCAGGTCCAATCATCGCCATCGGGGTTCTGCGGAGCAATTACGCTTTGTCGAATCACATAATATGAAGCCGGCGCCCCTTCGTAGCCGTCGTCTGCCGGGGCAGTCCACGCCAATGTGGCTGTGGTATCGGTACGCGCAATAATGCGCAGATCCGCAATACGTCCGGGCGGTATGTTATCCGGGTATTTTTGTTGAAGGGCCGAAACTAACATTTCTTCGGAGTATTTATCAAACAAACCCTGGAGTTCGGCACGCGTGCTATTCTGAGCAAAATAATAGCTGCGATAACGGGCATCAATCTCAAACGTTTGTTGCTCCGGAGTTTTATCCCAGTCATAAATCCGCAGACCTGCTATGCCGTAAACCGGCGCCGGATCTTCATCGTCATTTTTAAAATCATAATAATACAGAGCAGGAGCACGTCCGGGAGCAATGCGCTCGCCGTTCAGTTCGGCAATTGTAAAAAATGTCGCATTATTTACAGTGCTTGAAGCCTGTCCGGAAAATCCCCACCAATGCAAACCGGGCCAGTCTTGAGAAAACAATTCATCTTTGAAGATGAGATTTTCGGGATTACGATTAACCAACGAATCCTCTTGTCCGGTTGAATTTACAAAATCATTGCCATAAAATTTGACTTGCATTGAATTTTCATTAAATCCTTGAGAAAACGCAACATGATCGGTCTCTAGCTCAGTAACGTCATCACCAAGATCGAGACTAAAAGCGGGTTCAAATTCGACAAAATTTCCATAATACTTTGTCAAAATAGGGATAAGAGCAAGCTCTTCCAAACCGGTTGTTACAAGTTCGATGGCCATGGTATGTTCACGCAATACACGAATATTTCCGGCTTTGACCCGCAACGAGTCTTCTTCATGATAGGCACGAGCATTAACGGTGACGGAGATAAAACCATAAGTCAAGCGAAAACTGGTATCCATATCCTCGGAAAAATAAATATTTGTTCCTGTGAATGGAAGTTTGCTGCCCGTTCCCAGGTCTGCCTCGACAACAATTTTATCAATTTTGGCGCGAATTCGCCAGCTATCCAAAACATCGACATCGTTGCCATTGATGGCCAAAGAATCTGGCAATCCGCTGGCCACTTCCGAATGATGCGCAATTCCATACGTTTCGCCGTAAATGCGATCATTGTTATAGGTCACATAAAAGGTTTCATCGGTTGCGAGTGTTTCTGAATAATAAATATAGGCATAGCCATTTTCCATGGTTTCCGGATTGGTAGCAATGATTTCATAACGATCGTATCCTTGCGACATCACATCATCCGGCCATGTTTCCAAGTTTGGGGCGACATCTCCCATATCTTTGGCCATAAACACGATTTCGTCCACGCCAGTCAATTTGCCGTTTCCATTCCAAGCGACTTCGACTTGGTCAAGCGTACCATTTCGAATACGGAATTCATCGACTTGATAGGGAATTGGAGACCATACATCGGCACTGGCGTCATAGGTGTATACTCGAAGGTTCGAAATCGGTTGGTCCAAAAACTTGCTACACTCTGCTCCGTAGACGATAACGATATCCAAATCGCGGTCTAACTGGGCAAACCCTGCACTGCTTAGCAGAATACCCACGAGTGCAATTGTAAGAAGGGATTGTAAAATTTTCATAAGTACTTCCTCTGGTTTTGAATCCTGGCCCCTGTCAAACCGTGGTGCTAAGTCAAGTGTTCTCTTGCAGCAATACAGGGAACCGCACCTGCGATCTCATAAAAAGAATCGGGGCATTTCTGCCCCTCACCTTGTGCTACAAAAAACGCGGTATTTACGTCTCGCCGTGTCATTTGTTAAACGATTCCAGGGCTTTTTCAACCGTATCATAACTATCAAAAATGGTGATCAACTTTGTGACCATAAACAGACTTTTTACCTTATCGGTTGCGCGAGCGATTTTTAATTCACCATCAGCATTTTTCATTGTGGTGAGGGCACTCATCAAGGCTCCCAAGCCAGTACTGTTCATCCACGTCACTTTTCCAAGATCAATAATTACTTTCTTGACACCGTTTGCGACCACATCTTTAACGCGTTGGTGAATTTCAGTGGTTTCCGGGCCGCCCATTAATTTGCCCTTGACTTCTAAAATGGACACACCTGCCTTCATTTCCTCTTTAATTGCCATTACGTGCCTCCTAATAGTTGATAAAATATTCTAAAAGTATACTTTTTTTAGCAACTTTGCAATAGAATATTGGAATTTTTAAACATATGCCGAGATTAGGGTTTTAGCTTCCGGGTTAGCTGGATTGATTTGCAACGCTTCGTACAAAATCCGTTTGGCGCGCTCTGGCCAGCCGCTTTCGATAAAGTATTTTGCCACTTTAATATAGGATTTTTCCGCGGCGCCATTGCTGGCCAAATGTTTGAGTAAACTGCTAATCTCTTCCCCTAACGTGATTTCTATGTAACGTTCATTTTCGAGGAAATAAGACAAAATAACCGGGTCATCTTGAAATGCGATCAAAAACTCTTCCAGCAAATGGCTGGCTTTGCTAAACAGATCGCCCAACCGTGCAATATTGCTATGAAAGGAACTTTCAAGCTCAAAATAATCCTCGTTCGCACCCGTTTCGTAATATTCCATCATATACTTGAGTTCTCGCGCCACCATGGCTTTGTGGAACGAAATGCCAACATTATTGATGAAATTCATCTCTGCGCGAGTAGGCGTGTATTTTTCAGTTTTCTCAAATTCATTCTTACGAGGATCGCTTAACCGTTTGTAAATAAGATGCAAACCTTCTTTGGCGGAGAACAAGATATCGCTCAACTGCTTTAGCGTGGCAAATTTTATGTCTTTTCCGGCATGATACTGATGATTAATCTCCGCATACAAATTGAGCGCTTTAAAATAATTCGCCAAGACACTTTTAATGGTCCATGATTTACATTTTCTCACATATAAAGTAACGTGTTCTTGCATGATTTTCTCCAATCCTTAACGTGAAAGCCTTCCACAGGCATTCACGCCAAGTTCGAATGTATAACATAGTGTGTTGACAGATTTATTTCATGCGATTGCTTCGAATCGGTCCCGTGTTGCAGCTCAGTAAAAAACCACGGGTTCGCTGCCTAAATCAGTCAAATAATTTTTTAAAACCCGCAACGTTTCAGAAATCTCGGTAAACAGTCGCATGTCCATGCTTTGGGGTGGCACCGGAGTTTGCGATAACCAGCTCCAGACGATTTCCTCGTTTTTATTTTCCACGGTTTCTTTATTATGCTCGTTAAAGTATACCTGCGAAACTTGTTGTTTGATGAATTTCTCATCCGGTTTTTTTTTATCCACATCAATGCGAACAAACGGTTTGCCGGGATTAAGGAGAAACAACTCTGCCCGCAACGATTCGTTTGACGGCAGCACCAAAATTCGCGGATAACGCTCGTGCTGGCGAAAACGTCTCGCATGTACCTGCAGCTTTTGGTTAATCGGAGGGTTAAAGCGGTCAATTAACTCCTGCTCCAACAACAAGGCGGCCAGCTCGTTGCCGGTTGTGGTGATTTCGATATCGAACAATTCGTCGCGTATCTGCTCCAGTTTGGATTCCAAACTTTCACTGTGTCGAAAGTAACTTTGCAAACGTTGAGCCAAATTTTTTGCCTTGCCAACGTAAATAACTTGCTGTTGTCTATTTTTCATCATATACACACCTGGCTCGGCAGGCAGTGTGCGGCTAAATTCCTGATCAAATTTATATCGTTCAA
>CAYPZM010000223.1:0-8539 GCA_964414825.1 uncultured Cytophagia bacterium
GGTATGGTACCTCAGAACCACCGACCGTCGGCGCGATTTTAAAGTGCAGCGCAACGGCACCATCACCATGCTGGCGCGCGATGGCGGGCACCGGTTTTTAAATTTTGATGAAAATTTTAATTTGCTGGCAGAATATAGCGCAGTGGATGGGTACAGCACGGACGAACACGAATGTATGATTGCAGAAAACGGCAATGTGCTGCTCATTGGCCGACGCCAGGAAACTGTGGATATGAGCCGATACGTCTCCGGTGGTCAAAAAAATGCCACTGTTCGTGAAACCATCATTCAAGAGTTTACGGCCGAACATGATAAAATTTTCGAATGGCGAGCCTGGGATTATTTTGAAGATGTTCTCGATGACTTGCAGTTGGAAGATTTACGCGGCGGCTATATCCGTTTTCCCCATATGAATGCAATTGATATTGATTACGATGGCCATCTTTTGCTCTCCAGCCGCCATTTGAGTGAAGTGACCAAAATCCACCGCCAAACCGGAGATATGATTTGGCGCCTCGGCGGCCCGGCAAATGAATTCACTTTTGTGAATGATGATTTGGATGGATTCCGCAATCAACATGCGGTTTTATCGCTTGGGAATAATCATTACACGGTGTTCGACAATGGTACTTCGCGAGATCCCAAAGTTTCTCGTGGAGTGGAATATGTTTTGGATGTGGAAAAAAACACCGCCACGCTGGTGTGGGAATACCGCAATCCGCCAGGAACGGAATATTCGCATTATATGGGCAATCACCAACGTCTGCCTAATGGCAATTCGCTGATCAACTGGGCGGTTACCAGTCGCCCCAAAGCCACTGAAGTGACTCCGGATGGCCAAGTTGTTTATGAAATGAATTGGGCCAGCGGGGATGAATGTTACCGCACCTTTCGCTGTCCCTGGAATGGTGTTGTTGAAACACCGAGTTTGTATGTCGAACAAATGCTAAATGAGGTTTACCTCGTGTTTAACAAATTTGGCGACCCGGATGTCGAGTATTACAACATTTATGGCGGCACCTCACCACGAGCAACAGCGGTATTGGATACCTCAAAGAAAACCTTAAAGCGCTTGACCAATTTGCAAAACAATAAAAGATATTATGTTCGAGTCACTGCCGTGTACGCGGACGGCTCGGAAAGCGAGTTCTCTAATGAAGAGCATGTGCTGGTGCAAAAAATCGAGCCCGGCAAAAATTTAGTGCCCAACGGCGATTTTTCTCGGGCTAAAGAGGACTGGATTTTTGAGCTCCAGGGTAGTGGTAATGCCGATTGGAATATTGACGATGGCGTGGCGCATTTTGTCATCCGCGATGGCGGCTCCCCGCATTATAATGTGCAACTGCGGCAAAACGGATTTCCGTTGATAACCGGGCAAACATATCGCTTCCAATTTGATGCCTGGGCAGATGCCCCCAAAACTATTGAAGCCAAAGTGGCGCAGGATGGCGGACCCTGGATCAACTACAGCAAAATCGGGCTTACAGCATTGGCACGTTCAACAAAAACGTTTGTTTATGAATTTGTGATGGAGGATCCATCCGATGATAATGGGCGTTTGGTGTTTAATGTGGGTGATTCGGACGCGGATGTCTATCTGGACAATGTTTCGCTGCAAATCCTTTCCGAACAATCAAATGTCGAACAGGAGCAGCAAACACCCGGCGACTTTGTGCTGCACGGTAATTATCCCAATCCGTTTAATTCCCAAACCACCATTCAATTTTATGCACCGCAGTCAAGCCGTATATCTGTTAAAGTCTACGATCTGGTGGGGCGATTGCACAAAACAATGGTATATGCCCAAGTTCAACCCGGCAGACATAAAGTCGAATTTGATGCTTCCACTTTGAGCTCCGGCATCTATTTTTATCAATTGACCGCCTGGGATGCCAGTGGAACAGCCGTTTTTTCGGATACACAAAAAATGACGTTGGTGAGATAAAACAAGACGGAATCCCAGGGGTTTCCAACATCTCTGAGGTTTGCCAGTTCAACGAAAACCAAAATGAAAAGGCCCTTATGATCAGATGGATTGTTTTATATGCGATGGTTATGTTGGTTGTGAATGGTTGGAGCGCGGATTTTCATGAATTGGGTTATCAGTACCTGTTCCCAAACCCGGAGGCCACGGAAGTCTCGGCACACGCCACTGTAATTGTCCGATTCAAAGAAATGCCTCCTCGCACGTTGATCAATTTGGATAGCTTTATTACAGTTCGAGGTGAAACAGAAAGCTATGTAGGCTCTACCAAAATCGCCTCGGATAACAGGACAATTATATTCAAACCGTCTGCGCCGTTCAAGCCCGGTGAACGCATAAACGTCTCGCTGGCTCCACTGTTTCCGTCTCTTAATTCTAATAAAGACCTGCATTATTCGTTTTATGTCTCATCAAAAGAGCATCATCCTTTGGAATTTAAAGACCAGACGATTCCAGAATTGCACCGTTCAGCGTCGGCGCTGGGCCAACCCCAGATTATGCCAAACGGTGTATCCGTGCCTAGCGACTTTCCGCATATTTCTATCGATGTGAACGAGGATCCTTCGGACGGCTATATTTTTATCAACAATTGGGGGCCGCCCTACTACAATATGATTTTAGAACCGGATGGTTCGCCCATTTGGTATCAAAAGACCGAGGATGAACGTCGTGATATGAAGATTCAAGACAACGGTCTGCTTACCATGTTGGTGCGCAAAGGCTATCCGTTTGGCCAGGGATTTATTGCAATGGACAATACCTATACAGTTGTGGATTCATTTCATGCCTCGCACGGGTTTGCCACTGATGAGCACGAGCTCCAGGTTTTGGAAAACGGCCACTATTTGCTGTTTGGTATCCGTACGATGACCGTTGATATGAGTAAAATTTTACCCGACGGCAAAAAAGAAGCTCGAGTTCATGAAACCGGCATTCAGGAGTTTACGCCAGAGGGTGAGTTGATTTTCCACTGGCGCGCTTGGGACAATTTTGATCCGCAAGATATGATCGGTTATAGCGACGATTCGCCCATGGATAATTCATTCCGTTTTCCGCATATGAATTCCATTGATATCGATACAGACGGTCACATCATTCTTTCCAGCAAACGTCTCAGCGAAGTTACGAAAATTCATCGCCAAACCGGCGAGATTCTTTGGCGTCTCGGCGGCGCGAATAATGATTTTGAATTTGTTAACGATCCGCTGTTTGGTTTTTCCATGCAGCACAGCGTGCGTGCGCTTGGTAATAACCGCTACACGGTGTTTGATAATGGCGTGTTTCACGATCCGCAGGTGTCGCGCGCTTTAGAGTATGAACTGGATATTGAAAATTGGACCGCCACCTTGGTGTGGAATTTTGTCGAAGAGCCGCCAACGTATGCTTTTCATATGGGTAATGTACAACGGCTGCCCAATGGCAATACGCTTATCAATTGGGCGGTGCAGGGTTTGCCCAAGGCGCAAGAGGTGCGTCCGGATGGCAGTGTGGCTTATCAAATGAATTTTGTCGATCGGTTCAAAACCTATCGTGCGTTCAAGTTCCCCTGGAATGGCATGGCGAAAAAACCATTACTGTTTGTTGAGCAGCAACTGGATAATGTTACGCTGATTTTTAACACCTTTGGCGATCCGAATGTCGATTTTTACAATATTTACGCCGGAACCTCGCGACGTCCAACCACTCTCAAAACAACCAGCAAACAGACATTGTTGAAATTATACGACCTCAAAAATCGACAACGATACTATTTCCGAGTCACGGCAGTCGATAAAAATGGCAACGAAAGCCCATTTTCCAACGAGGAAGAGCTCGTCGTCAGTATGACCAATCCGGGACAGGAAATGGTACGCAATGGCAATTTTTCGGAAGGCAAAAACGGTTGGGGCTGGCTGGTCCGCGGCGGAGCGCAGGCCAATTGGCAGGTTCAGGAAAGCGCGGCGCGTATCGAAATCTCTAATGGCGGCGGCAACGATCACGACATTCAGCTCACACAATCCGGCATCGAGCTGGTGCAGGGCCGCGAGTATACGTTCGAGTTTGAAGCGTGGGCTGCATCACCCAGAACTATTGAAGCCAAAATCGCTGAGAATGGCGGCTCGTTTACAAATTACAGTGGTTCGGGAGCCACTGCACTCCAGCGCAGCCGCAATCTCTATTCCTATACGTTCCTTATGAACGAGTCTACGGATCTTGATGCCCGCATCGTCTTTAATGTTGGCGCCAATACTTCGGATGTGTTCATTACCAATGTCTCCGTCAAAATGGCAGGAGGGACCGATGTGACAGTTGATGAAAACAAGGTGCTGCAAAAGCTGCAGCTTTTTGGCAATTATCCTAATCCGTTTAATGCACAAACAACTATCGAGTTTTCATTGCCGACATCCAGCAACATCAAAATAGAAGTCTTTGATCTTATGGGACGATTTGTAGCAGAAATTGCGAACAAAGAATTCTCCGCGGGTGCGCACAACGTCACATTTGATGCATCCTTTTTGAGTTCCGGCGTCTATTTTTATCATTTAACAGCTAATAATTTGCATGGCGTAGAACAATTCTCGCAGTGGCAAAAAATGATGTTGGTAAAATAAGGCCAATGACCATTTGTAGTACACGTTAAAGGTGTGCTACAAATGCAAACGCACAAATCCAGGCGCATATAAAAAAAAATTTATGGTTTTGTTGATTTGGTTTCTTACCTTAGAGCTTGTACCAAACGAGTACAACGAGATATGTTTACAGCGAGCGGAGGAATCGTGATAAAATTTCCCAAACTGTTGCTGATCCTGATTTTATTGTTAATAGGTCAAATGTGGGCTGGTGGTATTGAGACCAACGGCGTTGGCGCCCGCGCTACTGCCATGGGTGGAAATTACCGCGCCATTGCAAACGACTGGAGCGCCATGTACTGGAATCCTGCTGGCCTGGCATTTACCGAGGGGTGGAATAGCGGATTTTTTGGCGCTTTTGTTATGCCGCAGGCAACGTTCTCAGCCGGACCGGGCCATTATTACAATCAGCATGGTGGCGAAGAGTTTGAGCAATTTAGCGTAGCTCGGCAGGGCGCTCAATCCAATGAACCGCTTACCTTTTTTGTTCCGGCGCTGGGTATTTCCTACAAGCATAACAACTGGGCATTTGGACTATCCCTTTTTGTGCCCATGGGTTGGGGAGCCAAATGGGATGTATTGAACACATCCGAATACAATAATGCCTATCCCGAAATCGAGTACGAAAGCGATATTCGCATTATCGATATTCATCCTACAATTGCGTATAAAGTAAGCGACAACGTTTCGGTTGGATTGGGTGGCAGTATTGTTTGGGGCAGCATTGGCATTCGGCAGCCGGCGTTTTTGCAAAATCCCTATTTATATGAAAGAACTATATACAGAACCTTGCAAGGCTACTCGGATGACGCCGGGCTTTTGGCATTGGATGAAATGCGAAAACCTCCTTTCGATCACCTGATAACGCAAGCGCAAATGAACAGCTCGGGCACTACGTTTGGTGCTAATTTTGGCGTTTTGTACAAGCCCACGTCAACATTGAGCTTTGGCGCCTCTGTACAATATTATGCTGATCTTAAAGCCAGCGGCGATTACGATCAAACTACTTATTTTGCCGACGAACCTGCTTTTCACAATCAGGCACAATTTTACTCGGATACGCTGTTTACCAAGCTGTTTAACGCCGGACTTTTGGATGACGAACAATATCAAATTGTATCCGATTTTTATTCCGGCAAGATTTCACCTCGCGTAGATGCGGAAGCCGAGGTCACCATTCCTCTACCCATCAAAGCCGGGTTCGGAATCAGCTATTCCGGTTTTAAGAATTTGCTTCTAGCTGTTGATGCCAATTTTACCCAGTGGGCAGCTTGGGATATAATCGAGATAAATGATACAGCCGATCAACCGATTTCCGAGTTGGTGCAAAACTGGAATAATACGTTCCGAGTTGGCATGGGAGTTGAATATACCATGGGCTCGATAAAACTGCGCGGCGGTCTCGGTTACGAAACCCGTGCCGCTGTGGATGAATCGGTGTCGCCAACTATTCCGGATATTGGTGATCGCTACAATTTGAACCTCGGCGCGGCATTGCCGGTCGGACCGTTTGAAGTGGCTCTTAATTACGAACATATCTTTATCCCGGATAGAGAGATCGACACCTGGATATATGATGCTTTGACTGTTACGCAAAATATTGCCGGTGAATATTCAATGAACGCAAACAGTTTGATGATTGGTGTTGAGTACCGCTTCTAGCTGGAAAAACCGGATCGTCCGGGATATTTTTCCCGGACGGGCAATGGATTCGGACATGCGTCCGTGTTGCGATGGCAAATAACAAAATCAACAAAAAGTTGGAACTTTTAAATGTCCTGCAAGCTTCATTATTAATAATTTGAACTCGAAATCGTTTTAACACGAGGGTACGTTATGAACAGGCAATTTCTTCTAGTTTTTTTCCTTTTGCTTTTCTCGTCCATTCTGCTGGCCGAAAAGCCACTTTCCGTTCAATACATGTTTCCGCTCGATCAATCCGAATTCCTGTCGCGCTCCACGGAAATTATTGTGCGCCCTGGTGATGATGTGGATCCGTCATCGCTTTCCGATGATCTGTTTAAAGTCGTGGGCGAACGCAGCGGCGAGCATTCCGGACATGTCGTGCTTTCAACCGATAATAAAACCGTCATCTTCAAACCAGATCAGATATTCAGTCCGGATGAAAACGTACGCGTTTCCGTAACCAATGGCCTGCGGCTAAAAAATGGAGAAAAGGTCGAATCGTTTCAATTTTCCTTTCAAACAACGCCGCTCGAGCAACCCATCGATCCGTACCAATTCAAAAAAGAGCTTGGCCTGGTGCCGGATGTGGCAAATGTGACGAGCCTGCAAAAATCAGCCGTTTCCGATACATTGCCCAAAGATTTTCCGTCATTTACCGTAGATATTCAGGGCGATCCCAGTCCTGGCGACATTTTCTTTTCGCCCACACGGTTTGTCTCCGAAGATGGCTATAACCTGCGTCTTACAAATTCCGGCGAGCTCAAATATTATGAAAAAATTGAAACGGGCGTGCCATTCGATTTCAAGGTGCTGCCGAATGGCATGATGTCCTACGGCGTTATGTTTGAGCCCGGCGCTCAAGGTGCCTACGGTTTGACCGACTTTTTTTTGATGGACAGCAGCTATACCGTATTCGATCAGTATCAAATGGGTAACGGTTATATTGCCGACTATCACGAATTCTTGTACTTGCCGAACGGTCATGTGTTTATGATCTCGTATGATGTTCAGCCGGTCAACATGAACGAGATTGTCAAAGGTGGGCATCCCGGCGCGTTGGTGATTGGTGCGGTGGTTCAAGAGCTGGATCAAAACAAAAATGTCATTTTCCAATGGCGCAGTTGGGACCATTATAAAATCAACGATTCTTACAACGATCTCACCCAAACGGTCATCGATGCGATTCACGTGAACTCTTTGGATTTGGATAATGACGGCCATCTCATCGTTTCCGCGCTGGCGCTGGCAGAGGTGACAAAAATTAATCGCCAAACCGGTGAGATTATATGGCGAATGGGCGGCAAAAACAACGAGTTTACGTTTATTAATGAGAGCCAGGAGCACGCGCCGATTTATTTCATGTTCCAGCACGATGTGCGTCGGCTCCCAAATGGCAACATCACTATGTTTGATAATGGCGAGCGAGAAATGCGCCGCTACTCGCGAGTTGTCGAGTATGAGATCGACGAGGCGCAAAAAATTGCCACAAACGTGTGGGAATTCCGCAGAAATCCCGATGTTTATTCGGACAATATGGGTAGCGCTCAGCGCTTGCCGAATGGCAACACGTTAATTGGTTGGGGATTTGCCACCATGCACGGCGGTGTGCCAGCAATCACCGAAGTTGATCCCGATGGCAATATAGTCTTTGAATTAACATTTAACAAACCGCTGGTTGCCAGCTATCGTGCCTTTAAATTTGAATACGACGGTGGCAAACCCTTCGCCGATGTGGTCGTGCCCGAACTGCAAACCGGAAATTCGTACGAGTTTGTTAGTGGCGATCAACAAACCGGCTTGAGCATCAAAATTAATGACAAAGATGGCTTTGGCTATAACGAAGCTGTTGCCAAAGTTTATAATTATGCGCCGCTGGCACCGGAGTTTGTTGCCAAAGCGCCGCTGCTGAAACAATCCCGCGTGGTTTTGTCGCAATTTAACATCCAAAACCCGGTAGCGGATTTGTCGTTCGATGTCGAGTTTTACGAGATTGAGTACCCGGATTCCGTGCTCGTCTATTTTCGCGAGTTTGAAGGACGCGGTTTGTTTTTGCCGCTGCCCACAGTGTACAATCCGGCCACCAACAAAATTATCGCTACGATGACCAAATTTGGCGAGTTCGCCCTCGGTTATCCGGGGCTCGAGTCGCAAACCTTTTCTCCATGGCTGATTGAGCCGCACGATGGCGAGCAAGTCGATCAAACGAAACCCGTTCACCTGGAATGGACGCCGGTTGGGTATACGACCGAATATATCCTGC
>CAYPZM010000224.1:0-8532 GCA_964414825.1 uncultured Cytophagia bacterium
AGTGGGATTGTCTTTGGTGCAGAACAAGCTGAATGCCACCACGGTAACGGTAAGGATGATGATGTGTCGTTTCATGGTTCTCCCCTTTGGTTTGGTGAATGAATGATTTATAGCCCAAAAACCATCGCCCTGATGATTTTATTGATGCCAAAGAAATGTTGCATTCTAATGACGGTTTTGCTCCGCGATCTCAAAGCCCTATTTGAATCCAAAATACATTATCGCCTGAAAATCGAAATATATTACCTTCGGTCATATACCAGTCCGGTCCTCCGGATCCTGAAAAGTAGGTGCCAGGATAGAATTTTTCCACATCAGCTCGGGCGCTTCCTATGCCAATTCCCTTATCGGTGATACCTTTATAAGGCGCCATTAAAAGGATCCATTGTATTTTTGCTTTGAGTTTGGAATCCTCGCCAAGCGTTCGAAACGTGCGAAATTGTAATCCCCTCGCTTTATAAGTAATCGTCCATGTATAATTGCCACTGCCGGATTGTATATCTTCATGATAATCATTTCCATACAAATCAATGGCTTTTGAGAGCGGCTCGCCCCGATTGACACCGGCGGCACCTTTACCCAGAAAGATTTCAACGGGTGGCTCAATAATGGTTATAATTTGTGTGGTGGAATCTTTCCCCTCATCACCAAGAGCAACAAGCTTTACGTGATAGTTACCGGCTACCTCGTAAATGTGCGATGGATTTTCATCCGTAGAGGATGAACCATCGCCAAAATCCCAGTTATAAGAAGTGGTTTTCTCCGACTTGTTAATGAAATGAACGGTTGCCGGAATAATGTTGTCGGTAAATTCCGTGTCAAAGGCAGCTTTGGGCGCTGTAGTAGTCGGCTCGTTGGGGCTGTCATTGGAACAGGTTTGTGTTAAAACTACGGCCACCATCATCATAATTATTCCCAACTTTAATGCTTTTACACTCATGGTGCGTTCCCCTTCTTTAAATCGATAATGATGTAGTAGAGCTTTCAGACAAAGCAAGAAAGAAATCTTTATGTCAAAATTAAAAAGATGGACAAGGTGATGGGATGCACTAATTAGACATTATCGCAAATAAATGGTCAAAACCATATTTTCACATCCTGTGAAATGGTATCACCATCAAGCTGCCAATCCCATGCAAAATAGCCCCGCACCTCCGAGTTTTATTATTATACAAATCTCTGCCTGTTATGAGCTACAACAGGAAACTCAAAGACTGATGCCAGAAACATAATTTTTAACACAGAGGACACATCGGCCATAACATGAAAAAAATCAGGGTTTCTGTTTCTTGTATTCAGAAGGTGTGAGGTGAAATTGTTGTTTGAAGCATTTGTTGAAATAGGAGAGATTGTTAAAGCCCACATGAAAGGCGATTTGGGAAATGTTGTCATAATCCTGCTGCAGCAGGATTGCCGCTTTGTCGAGCCGGGATTTGAGTATAAATTTGGTTGTACTGCTATTTACTACCTCATTTAGTCTTCTGTTTAAATGGCCTTTGGACATGCCCAAGGCCTTGGCCAACTGCTCCGGCCCAAAGTGGTGATCCCTCATGTTTTGCTCGATCAGTTCGGAAACGCGCTCTAAAAATGCCTGGTCTTTTCGAGAACCGTTTTGGGTCAACACATGATAGTTCCAGTTTAGTGTCTTGACCATAATTATTGTAAAGATAAAACAAAACACAATAAAGAGGACAACGCGTTCCGGGTGCGGAAATTCGACCATAAAAATGGCCGAGCTCTTCCAGGGGATAAAATTTTCAGTGAGAATACCCAGCTCTAACAAGAGCACGTAAACCAGATAGATGCCGCTCCAGATCACGACCCCCGGCAGTAATGTTTTTATGGCAGTTTCAACCAAAGAAGATTTTTGAGAAGAAAGATTTTTTGCAAGAGTGGTGGATAAAGATAAAAAATAAATGCCCCCAATAACACCCGTGGCTATCGTTTCAATGTTGGGTTCACCTAATGGCCCGCCTTGAAAGCGCCCCAACGTTTCATTCCAAGCTGGCGCACGAAGCGCATAGCGCGAAGACAATTGCTGAAGCAAGACGCAAATCACAAACCCGGATATGAGCAAAATGATCTGGGCAGCTCTGTTTTTTTGAGATTGTCGAAATATAATGGCATATCGACTACAGATCAAACCACAAATCGTACCTGCCAGAGTCCCGTTAAAGATCATTACCGGCCATAGACTCGAAAAGAGGGTGGAGGGCAAATTGGAAAATCCGCTGATCTCTTTGAAGAGAATGACGAATAGCGCCAATAAAAAGCCGGCAATGGCACCTCCTTGAATTCCGGCTTTTTTTAATACTTGTGCATCGCGATTGGCATGAATTCCCTCACTTTTCATCATATCCCCTTTGGAAAGAAAACAGGGTTGGAATATATTTTACAACTCGGAGCAAATGCCAATATGCAGATAGAAGCGAATTCATCGGCAAACCATCTTTAGCGGCATAAATACGCATATCATATTGGGTGATGTGTTTGGTGGGATCGAGAGCAAATAGTGCGGGTGCGAGAAAAATGACATATATAAAAAAGCGATAACGCTCCTGGTGAAGCATTCTGCTTTTAGACCTCATAAAGCCCCTGTTGCATATATTTACACGTTTAAAAAGCCCCCTTGATATGATTAAATAATACAGATTTATTTAAAAGCAAGCAATTTATTTTTGACTGAATGAAAATTTAAAACGAGGAGTGTGTGGACATCACCTATCGAAAAGATGATGTCCCCTTTGTATTATCCCTGTTCCACAACGATGCCGCCGGGTTGCTCTTGCTTAAAAATCTGCTCGGTCTCTTCATTCAGCAACACCCACAGCGCATAAATCCCAAATGCGGTGCCAATGGGTATGTTGAGCAGATTCAAAATGGCGATGATGATGCCGAGAATGCGTCCCCACGATTTAAATTTGAGAATGCCATATCCGGCAATCAGCTCCGGAATGGAGAGTACCGCGATAAGGCTGCTGAGTGCCACGGCCACAATCGATGTGATGGTCATGGCTTCCGGATCGCCGGAAATAATACCAGCGCCGGCAATGATTAAAAACAGGAATCCGGCAACAATCAATCCAAGCACGCCAAAAACAATATTGATGATGCCAACAGCTTTAATGTGTCCTTTCATGTCCATGTTACATCCCCTTGTTTTGTAAGTTCACGGTTTACGAGCAAGTTTACAACGCGATATCCGATCGAGAGCATCACTCCCAAAACACCAATGCCGTACCACAGAAATTTAGGGCCATAGGTCTCATAAATCCAGGCTCCGGTTGCCGGTGCCACCACCATGGAGAGCGAAAAGGTAAAGTTGTACATGCCCATATATTTGCCGCGATTTCTATCGTTGGAGCGATTGGCGATGAATGCGGTCATGAGCGGAAATATGAGCATTTCGCCGGTCGTCCAAATGACCACGGTAAAGGCGATCCAGGCATAAGAGTGGCCGCCAAGTGGAAAAATTCCAAGTCCCAAACCAATGAGCAAGGCCCCAAAGCCGATGATGCGAATGGGCCGAACATGTTCCAGTTTGTGTATGAGCGGCATTTCGAGCAAAATAATGACCAGGGCATTAATTGCCATGAGCGGGCCAATTTGTTGCTCAATCAAGCCGTAATTTTCCTTTAAATCGAGTGGCCAGGTGTTAAAAATTTGGAAGAACATACATCCGGTTACAAATGTCAACAGCAAAACAAATAGATAAATGCTGTCATTCCAGGGAGGGCGAATGATCACATTGTCCTCGCTGGGAACATGGCGCAGGTCAGCGAGATCATGATTGTAAATAAAATAAAGATAAGCGGCTGCGGCCAAACACGTGAGACCATCCACCCAAAATAACAGCGAATAGTTAATGCCGGCCAAAATGCCGCCGACCACCGGGCCAATGGCAAATCCCAAATTAATGGCCAGGCGCACCAGTGCATAGGCCCGCGGCCGCAGTTCCGGAGTCGAGACATCGGCCACCGCCGTAATATTGGCGGGCCGGAACGATTCGGCCACCATCGCCAATACAAACGCCAGGGCGGCAATGCCATACACATCTTTGACAAACGAGAGGGCGATAAACAACACCCCGGCTCCCACAAGACTGGCCAGTTGCACGCGCAGCGGCCCCCAGGTGTCGGAAAGCCAGCCGCCCAACAGCGTGCCGCAAATGGCGCCGAGGCCGTAAACGCTGATAACGCGTCCCGCAGATGTAGCGCTCAGTCCGAGCTCCTGAGTCAAATAGAGCATCAAAAAAATGAACACCATGGCGCCGGCGCGGTTGATAAACTGCACGGTTGCGAGCTCCCACACCTGGCGCGGCAAGCCGGAATAGGCGCGTTTGTAGATGTTGAAAATTGTTCTCATTCCGTTTTTCTAGTTTGAGTGGTATGAAAGGTAATGGAAAGATGGTTGTAAACAAAGAGATAAAAAATATTTAAAAGTTTTTTTGTCAACAATAATTCTTAGATTTATGATGAGGAGATAAAGAGGTTTCTAACAATAAATGTCAGTGTGAAGAGTTGTTCTTAAATCAAGTGAACTATATCAAACTGGAGCTTTGCCGCATATTTCTAGGTACTAAATAAAATCGAACCATTAAAGTAGTAATAGGGTTATTGACATGTATCAAGACATTATCGATGCTCAGTATCTTTCCGATTATAAAATTAAGCTGCTTTTTCAAGATGGTAAATCGGGGATTGTTGATTTTAGCAAGTTCATTGAAAAGGGATGGATTTTTTCAAAACTTGTGGATTTAAACGTTTTTCAACGATTTGAGATAAACCGGGAAACCGGTGTAATCACTTGGAATAACCAAATTGATATTGCACCCGAAACTCTTTATTCCGAAGCTACCGGATAGCCGCTGCCCAATTGGGTTGAAAAAGAGCCCTGCCGTCATAAAGATGGCAGGGTTGTGTGATTGATCTCGAAAAAAACAACACCACCAGCCGCTTATTTCGGCGAAAAAAACGTTCGAAATTCCTCCGAATCCTTTTGCAAAGTCCAGACATGGAAATTTTTTTCCTCGACTTTGTCGATCAACGGCGCCGGCACAAACGAAGAAATGAGCTCAAGAATTTCACCTTCATCTACATTTCGAATTTCCTCCAAAACTATGCCTGCCGGATGCTCACCGCGCTCCAGCATGGGCCGCGCATCAATCGTTTTGACGATGGTGCCGGTTTTGAACCAAAACGGTGGTTCATCGGCACTGTGCTGCATGGTCTCTATGGATAACGGCTCCTGTCCCACTTCTTTTCGCAAGGCGTTCACCAAATCGGCGACGGGAATGTCGCCGACTTTTGCCGCTTGGCTTAAGCTGGTAACTTTGGCCACGGTTTTCAACAATATCGGGTTTCTTAACTTTTCGAATGGCGGTGCCAGCGATATTATTTTTTCCTTCAATTGCGGATACGCTTTAAGAATGTCTGAAATCTTTGTCTTTGGAGTGATATCCATTAAACTTCCTCTTCATTAGCATAAGATAACAGGCGCTGCTCGCCCTCTAACGCGCGCAGCTCGGTGGCGTCTTGCGACACTTCCAGGGTGCCCAGGTAGTCGCCGTGTTCGTTACGAATGGCAAAGTATTCAATATGAATGAATCTGCCGTTCAATTGAATCCAAAATGGCGCCTGACTTTGTTTGCCGCTCTTAAAGTCATCGAGAATCTGTTCCACCATATGCACACTGGAGGGCGGATGGCACATTTGCACATCGCGGTTTAAAATGGAGCGGTTGCGGTCAAAAATGCGGTGTTTGCCCTGGGAGAAATATTTCACCTTGTCGTTTTTATCGACAAAGGTTAAATCCACAGGCAGCGAATTGAGAACATTGACCAATTCTTCCACCGTAAAGCTGCCGCTGGGGAGTTGCACACGACCGGACTCTGTAGGCTCGTCACGAGTTTGCGGAATGCCTTCCGGCTGCCAGGTGTCTTTGGGGTCGTATAGACAAAATCCGATTTCGATGCTCTGTTTGTATATTTCAAACCAATCCACTTCGGTCAAGCGCTCCATACACATGGGAAAGAGGATTTTCTCTTCCTTGTAGACCATCTCTTCCAGCGCTTCCAACGCCGGTTGGACGAGAAATTGTACCATCGAATCCAGATCGTCTTTGGTCAATTCGCCCTCAGCTTTCAGCGCCTCGTGCACGGCTTTGAGCTGTTCGCGAATTTCGTCGTGCTTGCCCCACATGACCGTGGGCGGACCGGTTACGCCCTGTTTTTCAAGATACGGAAACAGCAAATTTTCTTTGCGGCGATAATGTTTGTCGATATCCGACAATCGGTTAAAATGTTCTTTCAGCTTGGCAAATACTTCCGAAACATCCAAAGTATCTGCTTTGTTCAGCACTTCTTCGGTCTCGGCAATTTCAAGCTGAATCGCACGATTTTCCTGCACAAACGTATGCACCGGATGCCCGTCAGGCACCTCCTGCGATTCGTCCTCGGCAACCACGCCTTTGAGGGCCTGCGAATGCACATCACACAGTTTGATCACCTCTTCCGGCGGCAAACCCTCGCTGATGAGCTCCTGCTCCACCTCGACCACTTCGCCATACGGCACCTGGCCCAGCATGTCCAATAGCTGCTTGCGTACGGTTTCGGCTTCTTCGCCTTTATGCAACTGCAAAATCATATGCTTTAACAACTGTTTACGTTTTTCGATATTGTTGATGAGTTCGCTCATAACCGTCCTTTCAAAGTTGTCAACCCTGTCCCAACCCTGTCAGGGTTAATTTTTGTGATTTATATATGCAAGAAGTGTCAATTTGTAAAAAGCCTCAAATATCTCAATTCTCTAACCCTGACAGGGCAAGAGCTAATTATGATTCACCCGCGCTTGCCCGCGCGCGTGGTCGTATTCGTGCAAATGTTTTATATAATAACGATACTCCTGCAGGCGGATGTCATTCTGCCACACACCGCCTATTCGAGCAACAATGGAACCGAGCAGGAATAGTCCGATGATGAGGCCCGCGTACACGATCGGGCGAATTTCATATCGCCGTTTCGGCGCCGATAACGACAGCGTATCCTTGACCGGACAAGCGGCCACGCATTGCAAACACGCCGTACATTCATCCGACAAAACCGTTTTGGGTGTGTGCACATTGATATTCATGGGACAGATTTGAGTGCATTTTTTACAATCGATGCAAGATGCGGCATTGCGGCGGATTTTCCAGGGGCTGAGCCAGCTCAACGCACCGAGCAGCGCGCCGTAGGGGCACAAATAGCGGCACCAGAAGTTGCGAAACAGCACCGACAGCAGCACCAGTCCAATCAACACCTTGATGGTGAGCGGCGTAGCCTCCACGAAAAAGTTGAGCATTTTGATATCCGCGACCTTGTTGTAAGGGCTATATAAGAATGCTTCGATAGCCGGCACATCCATTTGTACCAAAATTGCCCAGGCGAAGAAAATCAGCAGCAGATATTTGAGACTGCGCAGTGGATAATCGAGCCATGCCCACACGCGTTTGGGTTTGTCAAATATCCAGATGTGGATTTTTGAAAGATAGTCGTTCAACAGTCCAAAGGGACATACCCAACTGCAAAAGCCGCGTTTCAAAAAAAGTGCGGTGATCAAAATAAAGATAAAAATCAGCAGTCCCGCCGGATGCACCATGGGGAAAGTGCCGGATAGCAGCCAATATTTTAGCGCCATCATCGAGCTGATGGGCAAAAAGCCATCCACGCCCGGCGGCCGCGCGATAACCCGCTCGGCCCCGGTTTCCAATTGGTGAACAAAGATATAAAATTGTACGCCAATGAGCAGAATGGTCGCCAGAAACCCGAATTGTAAGAGTCGGCGCAATAACAATGTATTTTGCAGTTTCATATTTGACCCGCGTTGTGATCTTGTTTTAGAAAAGATAGGAAATTGCGGGAAAAGGCGCCTTGATGTGGATCAAGAGAAAGACTCTTTGCCGGTGGCAACATAAACGCCGTGATAAAGTTCCATTCCCCCAAAGTCGCGCCAATAAAAAGTACAAATTGTTGAAATAAAACAGGCGATTAGAACATTCTTATAGCTCTGGTTATTTGATGCTTCACACTTTAGTATTGGCTTAACTCGCACGGAAAACGGATTGGAAACAAAGGAGTAAATTTTGAGCAAAAAACAAAAGCCGAAAAAAGATGGACTCTTTAAGCGAATGTTGGACAATATCGAGGTGGTTGGCAACAGGCTACCGCAACCGGCGACGTTGTTTTTTATTTTGATGATTACAGTCCTCGTACTATCGTGGATATTCGGAGCTGTACTTGAAACTTCCGTACAAAAGCCGGGTACCGGCGGTGATTCTAACGTGCCGGCCGAGTATATCGAGGTTGAAAATTTATTGTCCAAAGAAGGATTACAGCGCGTCTTTACCGAAATGGTGGAGGTGTTTGCATCGTTCCCACCACTTGGACTGGTGTTGGTGGTCATGCTGGGCATTGGCGTGGCTGAACATACCGGCATGATTGCCGTAGCCCTCAAAGTCTTTGTCTCCAAAGTGCCCAGATATCTGATCACTTTT
>CAYPZM010000225.1:0-8525 GCA_964414825.1 uncultured Cytophagia bacterium
CTACCTGCT
Organism: uncultured Cytophagia bacterium; assembly: GCA_964414825.1. Taxonomy (GTDB): domain Bacteria; phylum Zhuqueibacterota; class Zhuqueibacteria; order Residuimicrobiales; family Krinioviventaceae; genus CAYPZM01. Next base: position 10 of record CAYPZM010000225.1, read on the forward strand.
TTTTAGCGCTTTTTACTGTTTTTACCAGTCCGCGCTCCACCAGCTTTCGAATGACAAACGGTTTGAACAGCTCGAGCGCCATGTCTTTGGGCAGACCCGCCTCGTGCAGGTTCAATTCCGGGCCAACCACAATAACCGAACGGCCGGAATAGTCAATTCGTTTACCGAGCAAGTTTTGGCGAAACCGACCTTGTTTTCCGCGCAGCATATCAGAAAGACTCTTGAGAGCGCGGTTGCCATCGCTACGTACGGCCGAGGTTTTGCGACCGTTGTCGAACAAAGAGTCCACCGCTTCTTGCAACATGCGTTTTTCGTTGCGCAAAATCACTTCCGGCGCGCGGATTTCCAACAGCTTTTTAAGACGGTTGTTTCGAATGATCACACGGCGGTACAAATCGTTCAAATCCGACGTTGCAAAACGTCCACCCTCCAATGGCACCAGCGGTCGCAATTCCGGTGGAATCACCGGAACCACAGTCATCACCATCCATTCGGGACGATTTTCCTGGCGACGATTGGCGCGGCGAAATGCCTCAACCACTTTGAGCCGTTTCAGCGCATCGGTCCGGCGCTGAATTGACGTTTCGTTCGCAACCGCGTAGCGCAATTCGCGGGACAACTTGTCTGTATCTATTTTTTTCAAAAGTTCCAGAACCGCCTGGCCGCCCATTTCGGCGCGAAAACGCTCTTCTTCGGGCAATTCGGTCTCGGCGTCACGAAGCTGCTCCACTATATCCAAATATTCTTCTTCAGTGAGCAGCTCTTTTTCTTCGAGTCCACTGGTTCCTGGATGGATAACCACGTAATTTTCATAATAAATCACGCGCTCGAGATTTTTCATGCTCATGCCCAAAATATATCCAGACTTGGACGGCAACGACTTCCAATACCAGATATGCACAACCGGCACGGCAAGCGTAATATGGCCCATGCGCTCGCGGCGCACGCTTTTGGTGGTCACTTCAACTCCACAGCGGTCGCAGACTATACCTTTGTAACGAATCCGTTTGTATTTACCGCAGTGGCACTCGTAATCGCGTACAGGGCCAAATATTTTTTCGCAAAACAAACCATCTTTTTCCGGCTTGAACGAGCGGTAATTGATGGTTTCCGGCTTGGTCACCTCTCCGTGCGAGCGCTCCAAAATCTTGTCGGGCGACGACAAGCCGATATACATTGCATTAAAATTGGTCGAACCAGTCGGACTATCTGTTCCGATCATTGAATTCAAATTATCACCTCCAAACTCTAAGGATGAGCCTGGTAATTATTACCAAATTTCTACGACTGTAATTCTTTTGGTTCTTTTTCGTTAATCAATTGCACATCCAATCCCAGTCCCTGCATTTCACGTATAAGCACGTTAAACGACTCAGGAAGCCCCGGTTCAGGGATGTTTTCACCTTTGACAATGGCTTCGTAGGTTCGAGAGCGGCCACGAACATCATCACTTTTTACCGTGAGGATTTCTTGCAGCGTATAAGCGGCGCCATAGGCTTCAAGCGCCCAAACCTCCATTTCGCCAAAACGCTGACCGCCAAATTGAGCTTTACCACCCAATGGCTGTTGCGTGATTAACGAGTATGGACCAATCGAACGAGCGTGAATTTTGTCTTCGACCAAGTGCGACAGCTTGAGAATATAAATCATACCCACGGTCACTTCTTCATCGAATTGTTCACCGCTTCGGCCGTCAAATAATATTGATTTGCCGTTTTCGGGCAATCCGGCCTCTTCCATTTCGATCTGAATCTCAGCGAGCGACGCACCATCAAACACGGGCGTTGCATAGTTGATGCCCAGCTTTTCGGCTGCCCAGCCCAGATTGGTTTCAAGAATCTGGCCCAAGTTCATTCGCGAAGGCACGCCCAGCGGATTCAGAACGATGTCAACAGGAGTGCCATCCGGCAAGTACGGCATATCTTCGATGGGAACGATTTTCGACACAACGCCTTTGTTTCCGTGGCGTCCTGCCATTTTATCGCCAACCATCAATTTACGCTTTTTCGCAACATAGACTTTTGCGAGTTGAGTTATACCGGGTGGCAGCTCATCGCCAACCATTATTTTAAATTTTTGCAGCTCGTACTCGTCATCAATATCCTGTAGTTTCTTTTCATAACGACTGAGAAGCTGAGATACCAGCTCATTGGTCTCATCATCATCAACGAGTGGCTGCGAGTAGTCTATTTCATTAAAATCGACCTTTTCGAAATGCGCCGAACCCAACTTGGTATTGGCTTTGATGGTGACCTTGCCGGTATTGATATCACGAATTCCAGCACTGATTTTGCCATCCAAAACCTCTGTGATCTTTTCATCACGCATTTTCCGCGCTTTGCCCTTGGCACGTTCCACCCAGAGCTCCAGATCGTCAAGGTCTTCTTTATCTTTTTTCTTGGTATCGGTATCCTTTTTCTTTCGGGAAAACAGGTTTGTATCAATGACGATACCCTTTAATCCAGGCGAACCTTTTAGAGATGCGTCTTTAACGTCGCCTGCTTTTTCACCAAAAATGGCTTTTAGCAGTTTTTCTTCAGGAGTCGGATCGGTTTCGCCCTTGGGTGTTACTTTACCCACGAGGATATCGCCGGCATGAACTTCGGCGCCAACGCGAATGATACCGTTTTTATCCAAATTCCGGGTTGCTTCTTCACTAACATTGGGAATTTCTTGTGTCAACTCTTCTTCACCGCGTTTGGTGTCGCGAACTTGCAGCTCAAATTCTTCAATGTGCACGGAAGTGTAAATATCGTCGCGCACGCAGCGTTCGGAAATGACAATAGCGTCTTCAAAATTGTAGCCGCGCCATGGCATAAAGGCGACAATAATATTGCGGCCCAACGCAAGCTCGCCGTGATCCGTCGAATGACCATCGGCAATAACCTGGCCCTTTTTAATGTGTTCGCCTTCGGACACAATCGGGCGTTGGTTGATGCAGGTATCCTGATTGGTGCGTTTGAATTTGGTCAAGCTATACTCGACGCGATCTGATTCATCAAAGTCCAAAAGTGAATCGAGTTGACTTTGTTTGGATGGACGAACTTCTTTGCGGATCACGATTGTATTCGCATCGACTTTTTCAACCACGCCGTCAAAATCGCTGACGATCACCGAACGCGAATCCGCCGCCACTTTGGCTTCCATACCGGTTCCCACCATGGGTGCTTCGGGAACCAAAAGCGGAACCGCCTGGCGTTGCATATTTGAGCCCATCAGCGCGCGGTTTGCGTCATCATGTTCCAAAAACGGAATAAGCGCCGCAGCAGCCGATACGATTTGGTTTGGCGACACGTCCATATAGGTCACGTCTTCCGGCGGAACCACCGGGAACTCGCCGCGAAAACGGCACTTGACGCGATCGTTAACAAAATGATTATTGTCATCCAGCTCGGCGTTGGCCTGGGCGACGATTTTTTCTTCTTCATCGTCGGCAGCCAAAAAGTCGATTTTATTGGTCGCAACGCTGTCTTCGACGCGTCGATACGGTGCTTCGATAAAACCGAAATCATTAATTCGGGCGTATGTGGTAAGCGACGAAATCAATCCAATGTTTGGACCTTCCGGCGTCTCAATGGGACACAAGCGGCCATAGTGCGTATAATGCACGTCGCGCACTTCAAATCCGGCGCGCTCGCGCGTCAAACCACCGGGGCCAAGGGCAGACAAACGACGTTTGTGCGTCATTTCAGCCAGCGGATTGGTCTGATCCATAAACTGGGACAACTGACTGGTGCCAAAAAAGGTGTTGATCACCGACAAAATCGTCCGCGCATTCACCAAGTCCTGCGGTGTGGGATTTTCGCTTTCACGCAAATTCATGCGTTCTTTGATGGTGCGCGCCATACGTGACAAACCGACCATCATTTGCGCGCCTAACTGTTCGCCAACCGTACGTACGCGACGGTTACCGAGGTGATCGATATCATCCGCATTTTTCTTGCCTTGCCGTAAGTCCATGAGGTATTTGATAATACCAATAATGTCCTCTTTGGCGAGCGCAAGGTTTTCCGGATCGACTTTGATACCCAGCTTGCGATTCAGCCGATGACGTCCCACATCGCCCAGCTCGTAGCGTTTTGGGTTAAAAAACAGACGCTCGATTAGCTGTTTTGCGGTATCCGTATCCGGCGGCTCACCGGATCGGAGCTGGCGATAGATCAGATCAAGGGCTTCTTCAATGTTATGAGTCGGGTCTTTTTGCAGGGTATTGCTGATAATATCTTGCCCCAAGAAACGATCCGACCGCAGAATCTCTATCTTATCCAAACCGAGTGCCAGCAGCACATCGATTTTTTCTTCCGTAATTTCGGTATAGCGGTCAACGACCACTTCACCGGTATCCATATCGACAATATCATCAACAACCCGCGAGCCGATGTTTTCTTGCAAGTTCTTGCGAGTCACCTCAAACGCGTCGACAATTTCAAAGGCGTCCAAAATCTGTCGATCCGTCGAAAAGCCAATTGCTCGCAACAGAGTGGTGGCGAGAAATTTTTTGCGACGGTCGATGTAGACATTCATAAGATCGTAGATATCGGTGGTAAATTCGATCCACGACCCCCGCAACGGAATAATTCGCGCGGAAAACAGTTTGGTACCATTGGGATGAATAATTTCATCAAAAAATACACCAGGGGATCGATGCAGTTGGCTTACAATGATACGTTCGGCCCCATTGATAATAAATGTTCCCCGTCCAGTCATGAACGGGATGTTGCCCAAATAGACCTCCTGTTCAATCGAATTGGCCAGGGGATTCGCTGCATCATACTCATCTTTTATTGAAAGACGGAGTTTGGCTTTGAGGGCGACCGAGAAGGTCGTCCCGCGCTCCTGGCATTCGACGACAGAATATTTTGGTGACTCTACATAATATTCGATAAAATCGAGTTCAAAATTTTCCCGACTGTCTGATATTGGAAAAATGCTCTCAAACACGGCCTGGAGGCCGGTATTTTTACGTTCCTGGGGATCGGTAGCAGGTTGAAGAAAATCATTAAAGGAACTTAATTGAACGTCGAGCAAGTCTGGCAATTCAGCCGCGGCGGGGATTTTTGAAAACGATTTACGAACTCTTTTTTGTCCGATTGCCAAAGATTTCACTCCCTTTCGAAAGTTTATAAATACTTAAAAACCGAGCTAAAGACATTTAGCCCGGCTTTTTGTGTTCACAATGTTTTTATAGCTGATTTACTTGATCTCAACCTCAGCGCCGGCTTCTTCCAGCTTGGCTTTGACCTCTTCAGCTTCTTCTTTTGTGACGCCTTTTTTCATCTCACTGGGAGCACCATCCACGAGGTCTTTGGCTTCTTTCAGCCCCAAACTGGTAAGGCTGCGCACAACCTTGATCACCTGAATTTTTTGCGCGCCAGCGGCTTTTAAAATGACATCAAATTCGGTCTGTTCTTCGACAGCCTCTTCTGCACCACCGGCAGCCGGAGCAGCGGCCATAGCCATCGGTGCTGCAGCAGTAACACCAAAACGATCTTCCAAAGCTTTAACCAACTTGGACAACTGAAGCACAGTCATCTCTTCGATACTTTTCATGATCTCTTCGATCTTGGGATCATTTACTTCAGTTTTTGTGGCTTGCTCTTCAACCTGGACTTCTTGTTCTTCGGGCATTTCAACCTCCCGTTAGCGTTAAATGTATAAACTTAACTTTCTTTTTTTACTTTTATAGCGTCTATAGTATAGACAAGTTTACTGAGTAAAGAATTGAGTCCGCCGACCAGACCGTACAGAGGCGAAGAAACACCACCTACGACTTGGGCGATCAGCTCTTCGCGCGAAGGGATATCTTTCATCGCTTCCGCCTGTTTAGCGTCGATCACCTGTCCCTCAACAACGGCGCCTTTTATTTGCGGTTTTGTCTTTTCTTTGTGCTGTTTGAGAAAATCGAAAATAATTCGCACTGGAGCAACCGGGTCGTGATTTGCGAGCGCAAATGCCGTTGGACCATTCAAGTATGGGATCATATCTTCGAGCCCAACTTGATTGCATGATCGTCGTGCCAATGTGTTTTTGACCACCAAATAACTCACATCGGCTTTGCGAAATTCCTGGCGTAATTGTGTGATCTCTTCCACCGACAATCCGGTAAAATCCGTGAGAAACACACCTTTGGCCTGTTGCAGACTTTCGGTGATCGCTTCTACTTTTTTAATTTTATCTGGTTGAGGCATTGTTATTAATCCTTGGCTAACACATGTTTGTTAAGCAGCTTCACTCATAGTGTTTTTATCAACTTTTACACCAGGGCTCATGGTACCGGCTAAACTAATACTTCTGATGTAAATGCCTTTTGCTGTTGATGGTCTAAGACGGTTGATAACGTCCATAAACGCCTGAATATTTTTTTTCAACTGTTCCGGCGCAAAAGATTTTTTACCAACAGCGGTATGCACGATGCCGTATTTATCAACGCGAAAATCGATGTTTCCGGATTTGGATTCTTTTACCGCATTTCCAACTTCAAAAGTTACGGTGCCAACTTTGGGGTTGGGCATCAGACCTCGTGGTCCCAAAACGCGTCCCAATTTTCCAACCATCGACATAACATCGGGCGTAGCAATTACCACATCATAATCAAACCAGCCGCCTTGAATTTTTTCAATCAGCTCTTCACCGCCAACATAATCTGCACCGGCGTCTTTAGCTTCTTGTTGTTTTTCGCCCGTAGTCAAAACGCAGACACGAACCTGTTTGCCAGTGCCAGCCGGTAACACAACGGTACCACGAACCATCTGATCAGACTTTCTTGGATCGACTCCAAGGCGTACGCTAATCTCAACAGTTTCATCAAAACTGGCAGTGGATACCTCTTTGACCGTCTTGATAGCTTCGTCCAGAGGATACAGTTTGCCGCGTTCAATTTTACTGGCGGATTCTTTGTATCGTTTGCTACGTTTCATTATTTCTCCAATTCCAATTACTGTAGAACTAATCTTCTACAAGCAGTCCCATACTTCGTGCTGTTCCCTCAATTTGCCGCATCGCCATTTCGATGTCATTGGCATTCAAGTCCTGCATTTTCGTTTCCGCAATTTCACGAACTTGATCGCGATTTACGGTGCCGACTTTGTTGCGATTCGGTTCGCCCGAACCTTTATCCAAACCGGCTGCTTTTTTTAGCAGCACAGCGGCAGGAGGGGTTTTGGTAATAAAAGTAAAAGTATGATCCTGGTAAACAGTAATAATGACCGGAATGATAAGACCTTGCTTATCTTGCGTTCGAGCATTAAATGCTTTACAGAATTCCATAATGTTAACGCCATGCTGACCCAACGCTGGCCCAACGGGCGGCGACGGATTTGCATTGGCGGCGGGAATCTGCAGCTTGATTTGTCCGATTACTTTTTTAGCCATTTTACATTATCCTAAGATTCCAGTTCAACCTGTAAAAAATCCAATTCTACAGGAGTTGCCCGGCCGAAAATGCTGACCATCACTTTGACTTTATTTTTCTCTTCGTTAACGCCTTCTACAAACCCCGTAAAGTCCGTAAAAGGGCCATCAACGACTTTGATGGGATCGCCAACGCGGAACGGCACAGCACCGCGATCTTTACCGCTTTCTCGACCGATAATTCGTTCCGCTTCCTCTGGTTTAAGAGGAATCGGTTCATTTTTTCGCCCAACAAAGTTGGTTACACCCGGTGTGTTGAGAACCAGATGTCGAGTTTGTTTATCAAACACCATGTGCACGAGCATGTAACCGGGGAACATAATTTTTTTGCGACTGCGTTTTTTGCCATCGCGCATCTCGGTAATCTCTTCGGACGGAATGATAATATCAGCAATCTTGTCCTCAAGATTGGCGAGCGCAGCCTCATTCTCCAGATAGGCTTTTACCTTGTTTTCGTGCCCGGAAAGGACATGAATGGCGTACCATTTTGCATCTGGATGTTCATTATTTTGTTCCACATTTTCGGTCATAAAAAAATCTCGTAACCTGGTTTAGTAAATTAGGTTCAACACACCAGCAAGGATGTGATCGACCAGATAGATAAACAAAGAGAAAAAGAGAGCAACAATGATAACAATCCAGGTTTGCCCTCTTAATTCGTGGCGCGATGGCCAGCTAACTTTCGACATCTCCGTCTTGACATCCTGGAGAAACTTTGTCGTTTTGGCGATCATAGCATTCCGTTCTTTGGATATATTTAAATTGTTCTGTTGGTCTAAAAAAAGAGCAGGCCTGGAGGGACTCGAACCCCCAACCCCTGGATTTGGAGTCCAGTGCACTAGCCAATTGTGCTACAGGCCTACGCTATTCGTTACACTACCGCGTTTCTTTGTGAGGTGTGCGCTTGTCACACCATTTGCAATATTTTTTAAACTCAACACGGCCCGAATGTTTGCGCTTGTTTTTATCCATTGTATAATTTCGGCGCTTGCATTCGGTGCACTCTAATATTACCAAGTCTCTCATTGGATAACCGTTCTTCGTATGGGTTATTATTGAATAATTTTCGTCACAACACCGGCGCCAACCGTACGACCGCCTTCGCG
>CAYPZM010000226.1:0-8476 GCA_964414825.1 uncultured Cytophagia bacterium
AGTCAATCGATACAGACCCTGGCGCACAGTGCCAATCCAGAAATTATCCCGGCTGTCTCGGGTGATAAACAGAATCATGCCATCGATCCAGGGGAAATCCTGGTGCTGATATTTTTGCAGTGAATTTGTAGCCGGTGAGAATTCGTACAAGCCGCGGCTGCCCACCAAAAACCGACCATCAGATAACGGCCTGATATCACTCACATAGCCGCCAAGTGTACCGAGGTAATCCTCTTTGAAGGTTAAATAATTGGTTATGTTCAAATCGCCGGAACACCTGTCAATTTTTGCAATGCCCTTGTTGGTTCCCACCCAAATGGCCCCGGAACTGTCCTTGCACAGCGAATAAATGTAATCCCCGAACAATGCGTTGTCGTTCGGATTCTCGGAATGCGGAATGTGGACAAACGTTTGGCGATCGGTTTTTAACAGATCGAGTCCGCGGGCTGTTCCGACTAACAGCTCATGGTTTGCGTCTTCCAAAAAACAAAAGACATCTTCGAAGCGCAGGCTGGCCGTATCGTTTGGATCGTGTTGATAGTGCCGCACGACGTTATGCTCTTGATTCAATACTTCAACTCCCTCTAACAGCGTGCCCACGTAAATCAAGCCGTCCGACGTCTCATACACCGACGTGACGCGGTGCGTCCGAAGCGTACTGGGAGGCCCAGGATAGTGGCCCACTTGATGAAATCCATATGGTTTAATTTCACCCACATATAAACCGTATCGAGTGCCCAACCACAAGAGACTGCTCCTGTCCAAAAATATGCACTCGATTCCGGATGGGTACCCGTCATGCGTTTCATGACCCTGAATCCACAGTATGCGTTGATATGATCCATCATGGGGATCCAGATGAAAGACTTTGCCACGATTCGTTCCCACCCATAGCGCATTTGAAGATGGGTCGAACGCAAGTCCTTGAACTACCTCTTTGTAGGTGAGATCCAACAGGTAACTTTTAAACGATCCAACGGTGTACTTTTCCATGTCCAATCGTGAGACACGGTGCTGTCTCGATCCCAACCAAAAGGTGCCGTTTTCATCTTGTATAAACGAAGTTATATCATTTTCAAGGGAGGGATACGGATCATGCGTAAAAGAATTCAAATCCGGTTGACAATAAAAGCGCACAAAGTTATCCTGCTCGGGTCGGTAAATATTCAAGCCAACCGTTGTGGCGATATAGACAATGTGGGAACGTGGATCGATAATAATATTGTGGATTTGGTTGCTGCTGAGACTTGTAGAGTCGTCTTCCATCTTTGTATAGTGTCGAAAGGAAGAGATCATTCGCTCTGAATTGAAAGATAAAGGACCACACCGTTTCCGTCCGTGCCAATCCATGTGTTGCCACAAGAGTCAAATTCTATAGCTGTGATCCAGGTGTCCTGCAATTCCGGAACAGAAGTCAAACGTTCCACTCGTCGGTCGCGCTTGTTGATTCGGCACACTCCCTCTATGGTACCGATCCAATAATCGCCGTATGGCCCTTTTTTCAGACACGTTGTGAAGTCGTGTGTCAAGGTTGCCGTATCTTCGGCCGAGTGCGTCCAGGAGTCAAATTCCAGGCCATCGTAGCGCGCTACGCCGCCGCGCGTGACAATCCAGAGAAAACCGAGGTCATCCTGGTAAATACGTTCAATGTAGTCACCTGGAAGTCCATCGGCTATTCGGAATCGTGTCAACAGGGAATCCAGGCCGGCGGCATGGCACACATTGAAAAATATGATCAAAATAAAGAGCAGGAACCTTTTCATAGCGCCTATTTCGATTTAATTTCGAGAATTTGAAATTTGGCAAATTGTCGTAGATCCCCTTGTATCATCAGCCCCAATTTGCCTTGAGAAAATTCGTGATCGGTACGGGAAAAAATAAATGTATCATTGATGTAAATATCGAATGTCGGCCCGGAGGATTCAATTAATATCGTGTTCCACACGTTGAGCCCGTGTCGCCAAATCTCGGAAGTGGCGGAATATAGATATTCGGTTCGGCTACCTTGAATTCTGGAAAAGGTGACCGAACTAAACGGAAACACGTAACAATGATACCCAACATCGCTTTGGTCATCATAGCGAAACAGCAGACTGATGGGGCCGGACTCTTCGATTTTCGCCAATCGTACTTTGAACACAAAATCGGTAAAATCGTGTGGATGGATCAATTTGCATAACCCCCAGTACGCCCGGCCATAAATCATGGAATCTTGAAACGTCCAACACCCGCCTTTGGGCTGCCACGATTCAATGGAATTCAAGTTTTCTCGGGCATGTCCCCAATACAGAAAAACTAAAACGCAGAATAAACAACACAGCCCATGAAACTTCATTTAACCCCGCTTGTTATCTTCCACCTCCAACTTGATCTCACTCACCAAAATCGAATCGCACAACGTGTGGCGTTTGATTTTGAGATAAAATTCCATCACCCCTTCAAAATCGCCTTGCACGGTGCCGCTGCCCTCGTAGCTGTAGGGATTGATGTGAAATTCGCTCACCCCGGCGACCATGGCTCCCCGAACTTCGGTGGGGCGATAGTCCACGAGCTCCACACCTTCGGGCACATGTCGGAAAAGCTCCTTGCAGGGGCCGGTTTGCTCTTCACTGTAAATATGGTAACTAAAGGTAAACGAGGCGCTCTTTATTTTGTGGACAGATTCGATTTCGGTTCCCAACTTGTCTATTGCATTTTCAAACGCATTCCGCAGTTTGGGGATGACAGTATTGGGCAAGCAAAGCCGCGTGTGACATTCCATATGCAGCAACTCGCGCATCAATTCGCCGGTATTTTCGTGATGAATGCCGTGTTTGTGATGAAAAAAACAGGGAAAGGCGCTCTTTTGTCCCTGCATATACCCCATTAGAAAACCTTTAACGAGCAGGAACGGTGCGTTGATCACAACTTTTGAAAATGGCGTGGACATGATACACCTCAATTATTGTCTGACAAAATTTATGGTGGATCCGTCACAATACCTAATCAACCAAGGGGCAAAAGTCCGGCAGGATAAGCATTCTGTAAATGGCCCTGTTTCAGTGTAAAGAAGAAATGCTTCAAAGTCAATGCAAAAAAGCCCGTGCTTTCACACGGGCGATAGTTTTATTTTTTGGAAATTGCGGCGATGACCAGGGCGCCACCGGCGAGCGCCGTGTCTTTTAAAAGGTTGGGCATGGCGCTTTGCATGCCTTGCATCATGCCGGGAATGTGGATGAGTGCGACAAACGAAAGCAACATGACGGCAAGAAGGATCGACGCCAGTCGCGCTTTATATTGGGCAATAATTGAGATGGCAGCGGCAATAAGAGCCACTCCGGTTAGATAAACCCAAAACGCTTTGACCGGCAAGAATCCTGGCACCATGCCGGTCATGGCAGCGGTATTCATAAAATGATTTAATCCAAATACAAACATGGGAACAGCATAAACGATGCGACCTGCGGTTTTCAATGTATTCATAGCTTCCTCCACCTGATGAATTTAACGGTTAATTGTCGCTTTTAAAACATCTTGAGGCATTTAATCATTCCAATGCCTGGTAAATTATAAATCATATTTGACACCCGTGGTGAAACGCAGGTCATAAAATTCCTGCTGATAGGTCCGAGCCGGCGTGCCGGCATAATAGCGCAGCGGTTGATTGAGGAGATTGTTGGCCTCGAGAAAAATTTGCAGGTGTTTTGAAAATGAATACGAAGCGTTGAAATCCAGGTAGGTTACCGTATCATAGTAGCGTTCCAGTCCGGGAGTTAAATCCGTTTCATCCGGGTCCAAATAAGGACTGGTATAATTGAACGACAGTCCTGCCGCCCAATTGCGACTTTCGTAGATGAGATTAGCATTAAATGTATGCGGGGCCGCGCCGGGCAGCGAGAGATTTTTTTGCGGAAATGTGGGACTGTTGGCGCGCGAATGAATAAGCGTGTAATTCAACAGCGTGCGCAAATTGGCGAGCTTTCCCGGTAAAAAGGTAAGCCGCTTTTCAAGTGACACTTCGGCACCCCATAACACGGCCTCGGCACCGTTGCGTGGCTCATAAAACTCATCATACGTGTTGCCGGTGAGCTTATCCTCATAATTCAGCTCTTTGTGGATATAAATAAAATTGTCAATGTCTTTGGTGAACACCCCAACCGCAAAAATACCAATGTGTTCATCATACCGCTCAAACATGAGATCAAAATTAGTGGACGTGGTGGGACGCAAATAGGGATTGCCGATTTCCAGTACTTCTTCATTGCGGGAGATGTTGCGGTAAGGCACCAAGTCGTAATAATCGGGCCGCGACAAGGTATTGGTGTAAGCAAATCGTAAATCGGTCTTGTCATCCAGTTCGTATTTGAGATGCAGTCCCGGCAGCCAGTTGATATAATGATCCTGGCCCTGCGTGGGTTTGGCCTCTTTATCCTCTTCGTTATACGCATTGCCCTCATACTGAAATCGCGTCTCTTCCATGCGCAGACCGGCTTTGAGCTCGAATCGTTTGCCCAAATCCTGGTCGAGCATAATAAAAGCCGAGGCCACGCGCTCATCCGCAGAATAATTGGCGGCGATAAATTTGTCCAAATCCGGTTCGGGATTAAAGTAGGTGGTGTCGGAAAAATCGAGCTGGCCCAGGTACTCATAGGTAGTAAACCGGCCAATGCGATAGTCACCCGCCAAAAAATCAGACGCACTGTAATCGCGTGTTTCCGAATCCAGCATGTCCTTAAGCAGCTCTTCACCATCATCGGTGAGTTTGACGCGATCGAAACGGCTATCTCGAATTTTGGTTTTTGATTTTACTTTAAACCCGAATTCCAGCTCGTTCTCATATTTGCCACGTTTTACAAGTGGCATTTCAAAATCCATCTTAAAGCGCGTATTGCGCTCATCTGTATTGCGATATTCTTCAGAAATCTCTTCCGGCTCAAAATCGTCGTAATCGACATCATCTGAAAAATAAGGTGTACGCAAGTTGGACAAATCGACTTCAACCGTCTCATCTTTGACAAACCATGCAATATAGCGCTCCCGCGGCCGCTTTTCCCAGGCACGGCCTTGAGATAAGGTCCATTCAAGTTGCAGCGCATCCGCAAAATTGTGCTTGCCCTTGAGCTGCACATTCGTCTGCCGTTGATCTTCCAGTCGTGCATTGTTGTTGCGATCCGTATTCGGTCCGCCTTTGGTTTGTCGGCGAATCTCGCTATCTTTGGACACACCTTTTTTATTTGGCTCTTCCAGGCGATACCGCAGCCGCAAGCGGTTCTCCCAATCGTCGCGGTGGTTGTACATCAAATTGAGGAAAAAACGGTGCGCGTCGCTGGCGCGATAATCCAGGGCCGCTGAAGCGCTGCTGCGGACGCGCCGAATGTCATACTGCCGCACATCCCATTCTTGCGGATAGATGCCGCCATCCTCGCCATATGCCCATTGCCCCTCGGTGTTGTGCGAGGCCAATTGAAAATCGTCGTACGAGCCGCTCAACACCACGCCAAAACGATCGTCATAAAATCGCTGCCCCACCACAAGCGCACCATTGAGCATAGGTTTGTTTGCCAGTTTGTTGTAACCCGACCCCAGCGTGGCGGATAACCGGCGAACGTAAGGCACTTGTCTTGTGACCAAATTCACGGTTCCACCAATGGCATCGGCATCCATATTGGGCGTCACGGTTTTGTGAACCTCCACACTTTGAATCATGTCAGCAGGAATTAAATCGAGTTGCACGGCGCGCGTCTCTGCATCGGCCGAGGGCATGCGCTCTCCATCGATGGTCACCGAACTGAGTCGTGGACCGGTACCGCGAATATTCACGTATCGCGCTTCACCTTGATTATAATTGACCGAAAGGGCAGGAATTCGCTTGAGAGCATCGCCAATGTTTTGATCGGGAAAGCGGCCGATTTGGTCGGCCGCAACGATGTTTGAAATCGTGCTGTTGTTTTTTTGCTGGTTCAGCGCTTTGGCCTGTCCCTTTAATCGTTCTCCGACAACGGTTACGGCATCCAGTTGCACAACGCCAGGATTGAGCACAACGTGCAGCTCGGTAGTGGTTTCCGGCACAATGGTCACGGTATCGCGCTGATTGACAAAGCCGATGAACATGACATTAATCTCGTAGACTCCAACCGGGATGTTCATTATCCGGAACTGGCCGTTGTGATCTGTTGCAGTACCCGTGTTCAGTTCCAAAATAACCACGTTGGCACCGGGAAGCGCGCGAAATTCGTCATCGAGCACACGGCCAATCAATGTGCCGGTTGCTTGGGAGAAGAGCAGACTTGATATAACAAATTGGAGACAAAGTAATTGGAAAAGACGATTCATATTTCATCATCAAGATGATTGATAATTTTTCTCAATAATTAAATAAATAAATCCAACAATAAAAAGTGAATAATTTTCAAAAAACGGTTGCCTCATACTGGTTTTGCGTTTATCTTGTACTAAAATAATACGCAAGGAACGCGCTGTTATGCCCAACGATCAAAAACCAAATCCCGATTTATGGGTGGATTTATACGGAGACTATCTCTTTCGCTACGCGCAATCCCGCGTCAACGCTTCTGCCATGGCAGAAGATTTGGTGCAGGAAACATTTTTATCAGCGCTGCATTCTTACGCCAATTTTGACGGCAAAAGCTCGGAGCGAACCTGGTTTGTGAGCATTTTAAAGCACAAAATTATCGACCATTATCGCAAACAGGGACGCCAGGCCAAGTATTTTGAATCACCCGGTGTTTCCGAAGATTTCCAGGAAAATGGCTTTTGGAAGCTGGACCAAGCTCCAGGGGATTGGGGTGAACACCCCGAAGAGCAGCTTCAGCAAAAAGAATTTATTCTGATATTACGAGAATGTCTAAAAGCGTTGCCGAAAAAGATTGCCGCCGTATTTACATTGAAGGAAATGGAGGGCTTGGACAGCAAATCCATTTGTAAGGAATTGGATATCACATCGTCTAATTTGTGGGTCATGCTGCACCGGGCGCGCCACCAACTGCGAAA
This sequence comes from uncultured Cytophagia bacterium, assembly GCA_964414825.1. GTDB lineage: Bacteria > Zhuqueibacterota > Zhuqueibacteria > Residuimicrobiales > Krinioviventaceae > CAYPZM01. Next base: position 6,991 of record CAYPZM010000226.1, read on the forward strand.
ATGCCTGGACATGAACTGGTTTGGACCTTTGGGAGATGAAACTTGAATAACCGCTTAAATATGTTGTTAATGAAATTAACCGCAAAACTCACCCCCTCTTGCGAGGTGATCACGCATAAAATATCCGAATCCTATGATCGAAAACTGAATTTTCGAGAGCGACTGGGTGTCCGAATTCACGTAATGGGCTGCATCTTGTGCGAGCGTTACCGGCGCCAAATGCAAGCTCTGCACAATATATTGCAAAAATATACCTCGGAAATTGATAGCGAATTCGATTCGGATGTTGCATTGCCACAGGAATCCCGCGAGCGTATAAAAGCAGAACTGCAAAAAGCTGCACACGACTAGTCCGTACCAAGCATTTCATCTTTGCTGCGTTTTATCTTTCAGTTTTTGAATCCCCCACCTCGAGCCGGCACGCATCTTTTCCCTACAGCCTGTAAGGATTTATCCATGTCGCCGACCAATATAAAGAGCGCGCTATATTCAACAATAAAAAATTGAAACTTGTCGTGCTCGGTATGGGTTTACTTTTGTACAAGTTGATCGACAATTCAGGATACGTCGCGATTCTGAATGCAGACCATTCTCTCGGTTCGGTTATTCATGTTTTACGTGTCATGTGGCGGCCGAGGTGTTGTGACCAAATTGAAGCGTTATAAGAGTTAGCTGGATGAACCGAATCGAGAATTTAGATAACAACGAAAGGGTAACTCCCTCCACCCTTTCGCTAAACCTCGTCCCCTAATATATTGCTTGGTAGGCAAGACGGGACGAGGTTTTTTTTAATTACTATCTTTGCCCTGTTAACATGCGGAAATTTCCCGCATGTTGCTACATTCCCGCATTTTGAACTCCGTTTTGCGCCTTGATTGACAATATACAAGTGATTGAATAATATGGACTAAAGTCAAACTAAATATCATTCAAGTTTTGGCATTATCCTTGAGAAGGTGCGGATGAAGAAAACAGGTAAAACGATAGAGGTCAATCATGAAGCGAGCCGTATTACATTTTAAATTGTACACAAAAACAATGATTAAAGTGATGGTGTGGATTTCCGCATGGCTGATGTTGCTGGTTTATGCCATTCGTTTGTAATACGATACTCAGAGTTTGTAATTTTCTTTGCGCAATCCATACTTTTTCATCAACAAATTCAACTGGCGCACCCCAACACCGGCAGCTTGTGCGGTTTGGTTGATGCGACCTCGTGATTCACGCAACAATTCATCCAAATATTTTTTTTCAATGCGTTCAATCTCTCGTCGCCGGATTTCCTTCAACGTTGGTTTTTTATAGAATCCATTATCATCCGGTTTGGTTTGCGTGTAAAAAAAATCCTGGGGAAAACTATAAGACGTAAGATTGGCAGAAGTTTCCAGCACAAACGCGCGCTCCAGAATATTTTCCAGCTCGCGAATATTCCCGGGCCAGTCATAGTGCAAAAGCGCATCCATAACACGCGGTTCCACGTCAGAAA
>CAYPZM010000227.1:0-2382 GCA_964414825.1 uncultured Cytophagia bacterium
AAAAAAAGGAAGGAAAAGTCGGTTAGAGTTTTTATCCACGGATCCTCGAACATTGGTGTTTTATGAATCGCCTTTTCGAATTTTCAAAACGTTAAATGATATTTACGAAACGTTTGGCAACCGCAACGTAGCTGTCATTCGAGAATTGACAAAAAAATTTGAACAGATTCTACGCGGCCCACTGATGGATATTTTGGCACAACCCGAACAGCTTACTCTCAAAGGTGAATTTGTCATCGTTGTTGAGGGATTAACCCGCAAAGCCCGAAAGTGAAAAAACACTCATGAAAATTGAACAATTTTTGTCGCGTGTCAAAAAACAACTCCAAGGTCTTGTTCAACCCGTGGTTCAATTGTTTGCCCGAGCCCATTTTAGCCCCAATGTGTTAACCACACTTTCTCTTGTATTGGTTGCTATCTCTGCAGTCGAATTTGGCCGGGGATCGTTACGTATTGCCGGAGCCTGGTATCTGCTCGGCGGCTTGTTTGACGTGTTTGATGGGGCGGTGGCGCGCGCGTCCAACCGCGTTACAAAATTCGGCGCATTGTTCGATTCCACGCTGGACCGCTATTCCGAGCTGTTGGTGTTCTTGGGCCTTGGATTTTATTTTATCGGGACGAATTTATTCCACGCCAAATTCCAATTGCTCATGTTTGTGGTTATTTTTGCGGCGCTTTCCGGTTCTTTTATGGTCAGTTACGTGCGGGCTCGCGCCGAGGGATTAGACTTTGATTGTCGAGTTGGATTACTGCAGCGTCCCGAACGCCTTGTCCTGGTTGGAGTGGGCGCACTGATTTCGGAATACTTGCTCATTGCTGCACTGTTTCTCATTGCCATTTTTGCCCATTTTACAGCAATTCAACGTATGTATTTTATTTGGAAACGCGAACACTCGGAAAAATTTGATACCTATCATGCGGATGTATGAGTGTTGTGCTGAGAATGTTATCGTTTATAGTTTATAACCTGTAATTGTAACTATTTGATGAGGGCTGTTATTGATAGAAAGGAGTAAAGCGTGAACGAGCAAAAGGGTGTCGAAATTCGAGACGCTAAAGGCAAATTGGGTATCTTGCTACCGGGTTTGGGAGCCGTTGGTACAACCGTTATTGCAGGAGTCGAACTCATTCGCCATGGTTATGCCAAACCTATTGGTTCACTTTCCCAAATGGGAACCATTCGTTTGGGTAAACGTACCGAAAATCGAGTTCCCAAAATTAAAGATTTTGTTCCCCTTGCCAATCTGGAAGATATTGTGTTCGGCGGTTGGGATATATTCCCGGAGAACGCCTACGAATCGGCATTGAATGCTCAAGTATTAAACAAGGAAGATTTGCATAAAGTACGACCGCAACTTGAAGCGGTACGGCCCATGACAGCCGTGTTTGATCCGCAATACGTAAAACGGCTCGATGGCCCTCATAAAAAAACCGGCAAGACCAAAATGGAATTGGCGGAACAATTGATGGATGATATGGCACGATTCAAAAAGGAGAACAAGCTCGATCGAATCGTCATCGTGTGGTGCGGCAGCACGGAAACCTATTTGGAATATTCCCCGGTTTGGAATTCCATCGAGTCGTTTGAACAAGGATTGAAACAAAATCACGAGTCCATTTCCTCATCCATGATTTACGCCTACGCTGCTTTAAAGTCAAAAATTCCTTATGTGAATGGCGCCCCGCATATGACCACCGATATTCCGGCGTTACTGGAGTTGTCCAAGCAAGAAAATGTGGCGATTGGCGGCAAAGATTTTAAAACCGGGCAAACGTTTATGAAAACCCTGCTGGCTCCAGGACTCAAATCCAGAATGCTTGGCGTGCGCGGCTGGTTTTCCACCAATATTCTCGGCAATCGTGATGGCGAGGTGCTCGATGAGCCCCTCTCCTTCAAGTCAAAAGAGGTTACGAAACTTTCAGCTTTGGAATATATTTTACAACCGGATAAATATCCGGAGCTGTATGGCAACCTGTATCACAAAGTGCGCATTAATTATTATCCACCCAGTGGCGATAACAAAGAAGGTTGGGATAATATCGATATTTTTGGCTGGTGCAACTATCCCATGCAAATCAAGGTAAATTTTTTGTGTCGTGACAGTATTTTGGCCGCCCCTGTGGTGTTGGATTTGGCCCTGTTTATTGATTTGGCTCAGCGCGCCGGGCGTTCCGGTATTCAGGAATGGCTTTCTTTTTATTGCAAGAGCCCCATGGTGGCCCAGGGATTGTATCCTGAACACGATTTGTTCATCCAACAAATGAAGCTCAAGAACACATTGCGTCATTTTATGGGTGAGGATCTGATTACGCATTTGGGTCTCGATTATTACGAATAATCAATTTTGCCGGCTCGACTCGTTTCGATCTGGCGAGGTACAG
>CAYPZM010000227.1:2392-8403 GCA_964414825.1 uncultured Cytophagia bacterium
CAGACAATGATGTGGACAATAGAGGCGATCCTTATAGGAAAATTGGGGGCCGCGGCGCTTGCCGGGCACTCGATGGCCCTGCAGATTGTTTTGGTGTTTTTTGCTGTTCTTTTGACATTTGTAGTGGGCGCCGGATTGATCATTAATCGCCATCTCGGCGCCAACGAAACGGAACAGGCCACCCATATTTTGGGCCAAGCCATGATGATGGGTATTCTGTTGGCGGTTATCTTTTCGGTGATTTGGCATTCTGGCGCGGTCCATCTTTTCAAATTGATTAACGAAGGTGGCGGTGACTCGGCTCGCGACGCCGGAATTACTTATTTGCAGACCGTGGCGTTTTTCGGGCCATTGATCATGACAAACTTTGTCGCCACCGGAATTATTCGCACCGTAGGCGATACGCATTATTCCATGGCCATCAATTTGATTGTGAACGCCATCAATTTGGTCTTGGCGCCCATTTTGATTTTCGGTCTGTTTGGTTTGCCCGAATTGCGCGTGCAAGGTGCAGCACTAGCCGTTGGGCTGGCACACACGTGCGGGTTTGGATTGTCCTTTTATCTGTTGCGAACTCGTCGCACACGCTTGTACTTGTCCTTGAAAGAAGTGACTACGCCAAACTGGCAAAGCTTTAAAAAGCTGTTCAAAATCGGTTTGCCGACCACGGTGGAACAGCTTTCCTGGGCTTTGGGACAACTGGTAGTGATGAGCTATGCCGGCGCTTTTAGCGTGGTCGTTCTCAGCACGCACGCCATTTTTATGCGCGTGCAAAACGTGCTCTCTATGGTGTATATGGGATTTAGTTTGGCGGCCATGAGCCAAATGGGACAGAATCTCGGCGCCTCCAACAATGTGTTGGCAGAAAAAGCCGCGCATACGGCGCATCGCGCCATGGCAGGGTTTGTCGGTATCGTTGTAGTTTTGATGATCATGTTTTCGAAATCCATGATTTCCGTCTTTACAACGGATCCCGAAACTGTGGCGTTGGGCCAAAAAGCGATTTACGTGTTTGCGTTGGCGCAAATTCCCAAAGCGCTTAACAATGTCATTAGCGGGAATTTGCGCGGTATTGGCGAGTTGAATTGGCTAATGCTGACGACGTTTGGTTTTGTGATCGTTTTTGAGGTCGGATTTAATTATGTTGCTCTGTTTATGCTCTCGTGGGGCCTGTACGGTATTTGGGCGATTCAAGCGGCAGATGAAACGGTTCGATTTGGCTTGCACTATTTACGATTTGTAAATGGAACCTGGAGAGAAAAGGAAGCGGATGCAACATAATTCAAATGGACTCTTTATTACGTTCGAAGGCATTGATGCGTGCGGAAAAACCACCCAAATCCGGCTGTTGTGCGAGTTCATCCGCAAAATCGGCAGAGCGGTTTTACAATTACGTGATCCCGGAACCACGACGCTTTCGGAGAAAATCCGAGCCATACTATTGGATCGCAGTCACACAAACATGTCGGCATGGACCGAGTTGTTACTGTACGAAGCGGCACGCGCACAGATGGTTCAAGAAACCATTTTGCCCGCTTTAGAATCGGGAACGATTGTGCTGTGTGATCGTTATTATGATTCGACAACCGCATATCAGGGTTATGGGCGTGGTCTGGATTTGGATACGGTAGAACAGGCTAACCGCATTGGCTCTTGCGGAATTGTGCCGGATTTAACGTTTTGCATCGATGTCGACCCTGAAATTGCGGCTACGCGCAAAAAGCATCTGGGCATACGTTCTGATCGAATGGAATCAGAAGGATTGGAATTTCAGACCAAAGTACGTCACGGATTTAAACAGATTCATAATAACGAACCCCAACGATTATTGTTAATTGATGGATTTCAAAGCATTGAGGCGATTCAGCAAGAGATTCAATCTATTTTTATTCATAAATTTGCGAGCAAACTAGCTCCGGAGATGTAACATGAAGATTTTCAAACATAAAACGATTCTGATCACACTTTTACTTTCTCTTTTTGTGTTCGGCGCCGTCTCAACCGGCCTTTCTAGCAAAAGTGAACACGATTTTTATGCGGATGTTGTCCGAAATCTGAAAATATTTGGCCAAGTGTATAAACATACAGCCAATAACTATGTAGAAGATATCGATCCAGAAAAATTTATGCGCGCCGGAATTAACGGCATGCTGGATGAGCTGGATCCCTATTCGGTCTATCTTGAACGCGAAGCACAAGACGATATCGAGATTATGACGCGTGGCAAATACTTTGGCGTGGGCATGCGCATTACGCTGCGCAATGGCTGGCCCACCGTTGCCGAACAGCCGTTCCCGAATAGTCCGGCGGAAAAAGCCGGTATTCGCGAAGGCGATCAAATTATTGAAATTGATGGCACCACCACAAAAGGCTTGTCTCTGTCTAAAACCGCGGCAAAACTGCGTGGTCAGGAAAAGGGTAGCACCGTGGTTATCAAAATAAAGCGCATCTCGCAGGATGAACCGCTTACGTTTCGCCTGGTGCGTGATGAAATCGTTGTATCCGACATTCAATATGCTGGTTTTGTTGAACCAGGCATTGGCCTCATCAAACTGAATGTGTTTAATCGTGGCGCTGAAAAGCAGGTTGCGGATGCGATCGAAGAGTTGCTCGATGAGGGCATGCAAGGGCTCATTCTTGATTTGCGCGGCAACCCCGGCGGATTGTTGGACGTTGCCGTATCCGTGGCCGGCAATTTTCTGCCAAAAGGAGAAATGGTAGTGTATACCCAGGGTCGAAATGCAAATAGCTCAAAAGAGTACCACACAACGCGCTCACCCCTGTACGAAACCATGCCGCTGGCAGTTTTGGTTAATGGTTTCTCCGCATCGGCTTCGGAAATTGTCGCTGGTTCCATTCAGGACCTGGATCGCGGTGTTGTGATTGGCGAGCCGACCTTTGGCAAAGGCCTGGTGCAGACCGTATTGCCAATCAGCCGTTCGAGCGAAGGTGAGGTCTCCCTAAAATTGACCACAGCAAAATATTATTTGCCCAGCGGTCGACTCATTCAAAAACCAGAAGTGTTTAACAAAGGTCAAAATTCGGTGTTTTGGGGCGAAGATGAGGAAACCCAAGGCAGCATAGCCGTTGAGGATTCTTTAGAAACGTCCGCAGCCGAGATCTTTTATACACGAAATGGCCGAAAAGTGAATGGCGGCGGTGGTGTAAATCCGGATATTGAATCTGAGAATCCCGGCACCACACGATACGTGGCCGAGCTGCTGCGCAAATCCATGTTTTTTAATTTTAGCTTGCAATATGCTGCGGATCATCAGGAACTGGCTGAGGATTTCCAAGTCACCGATGAAATCCTGGCCGAATTTAATACGTTCATAGCGGAAAATGAATTCGACTATGAACCCGCCGGCATGGAGCAGCTTTCGGAATTGGAAAAAATTGCCAAAGAGGAAGAATACTTTGAGGCCATGGAAACCTCTATTAAGCAAATGCGTGGCAAGTTTAAGGATGTCAAAGTTGAAGAAAAGAAAAAGTCGACAGAGGATGTAAAATACATCCTAAAACGTGAATTGATGGCCAAGCTGTACGGCACCGACGCTGCGTACGCAACGAGTTTTGATCGTGATGTGATCTTGAACAAAGCGGTTGAGGTCTTAAAAAACAAAGAAGAATACAATCGCATTCTTGGGATCCAAACTGTTGCAAAACATCAGACAGAACCATTACATTAAAATGTGCCGCGGATAATGATTTGAGCCTAAAAATCGCTCGTAATAACAGTTACGAACAAATTCATATAAAAAAATAGAAATGCAACATATAACAAAAAACAAACAGGAGAAATAATGTCTGACAAATTCGTCTACAAATTCGGCGGTGGTAACGCCGAAGGTAAAGCTGACATGAAAAACTTGCTGGGTGGTAAAGGCGCCAACCTTGCGGAAATGAATCGCATCGGCGTACCGGTACCCGCAGGTTTTACCATTACCACCGAAGTGTGTACAAAATGGTACGCAGATGGCGTAGAAGCCACTGTACAAGCGATTAAACCGCAGGTTGAGGACGGCGTAAAAGAAACGGAAAAAATGATGGGTGCCACATTTGGCGATAAGGATAACCCGCTGTTGCTTTCCGTGCGTTCGGGCGCTCGCGTCTCCATGCCTGGAATGATGGATACCGTGTTGAACCTCGGTATGAATGACGATGCGGTTGTTGGATTGACTAAAAAATCAGGCAATGAACGTTTTGCTTGGGATTCCTATCGCCGATTCGTGCAAATGTACGGCGATGTTGTGCTCGGCTTAAAGCCGGAAAGCAAAGAAGATATCGATCCGTTTGAAGAAATTATGGAAGCCCTTAAAGAAGAAAAAGGCGTTGAGAACGACACCGATCTCACCACCGAAGACCTCAAACGACTGGTTTCTGAATTTAAAGCTGCTGTAAAACGCGTAACCGGCCATGATTTCCCGACAGATCCGTGGGACCAACTTTGGGGCGCCATTGGCGCTGTTTTTGGCTCCTGGCACAACGAGCGCGCCATCGTCTACCGCCGTTTGAACGGCATCCCCGGCGATTGGGGCACCGCTGTTAATGTGCAAGCCATGGTGTTCGGCAACATGGGTGCCAATTCGGGAACGGGTGTTGCATTTACCCGTGATGCGGCAACCGGCGAAGACCTGTTTAATGGCGAATACTTGATCGACGCCCAAGGTGAAGATGTGGTGGCCGGCGTGCGTACGCCGCAACAGATCACCCTTGAAGGCTCGAAACGTTGGGCTACTTTGGCTGGCGTTCCCGAAGAAGAACGCAAGGCCAAATTCCCATCTCTCGAAGAAGCCATGCCCGAAGTTTACAAACAATTGAGCGACCTCGAGCAGAAATTGGAAGCCCACTATAAAGATATGCAAGACCTCGAGTTCACCATTCAAGATGGACGTTTGTGGATTCTGCAAACCCGTAACGGCAAACGTACCGGAGCCGCCATGGTCCAAATTGCCATGGATATGTTGGACCAGGGTATTTTGGATGAAAAATTGGCGTTGAAACGTGTGGAGCCGAACCGGTTGGACGAACTCTTGCACCCGGTTTTTGATATGGACAACTACAAACATGCTACCGTGATTTCCAAAGGCTTGCCCGCGTCTCCGGGTGCCGCCACCGGCCGTATCGTCTTTTTTGCTGATGAAGCCGTGGAATGGAAAGCCAAAGCCGAAGAGGTTATTTTGGTGCGTATCGAAACCTCTCCCGAAGACCTGGCCGGTATGGACGCCGCCAATGGCATTTTGACTGCTCGCGGTGGTATGACCTCCCACGCTGCAGTAGTGGCCCGCGGTATGGGCAAATGCTGTGTCTCTGGTGCCGGTAGTGTAAAAATCAATTACAAAAAACGCGAATTTGTTGCCGATGGCCAAACGTTTAAAGAAGGCGACTGGATTTCTTTAAACGGCTCCACTGGCGAAGTGCTTGAAGGTAAAGTCGATACCAAAGAGCCGGAATTGAGCGGCGCATTTGGAAAATTGATGGACCTGGCAGAAAAATACACCAAAATGCACGTGCGCACCAATGCCGATACCCCGCACGACGCTACAGTCGCGCGCGAATTTGGCGCCAAAGGTATTGGCCTCTGCCGTACCGAGCACATGTTTTTTGAAGGCGAGCGCATTAAAGCTGTGCGTGAGATGATTCTTTCGAATACCGAAGAAGGCCGACGCAAAGCTCTGGACAAAATCCTGCCGTACCAGCGCGAGGATTTTGAAGGCATTTTTGAAGCCATGGACGGATTCCCGGTAACGGTTCGCTTGCTCGATCCACCATTGCACGAATTCGTGCCGCACGAAGAAAAGAACCAGGCTGAAATGGCCAAAGAGATGGGCATTTCTCCGGAAGAAGTAAAAAGCAAAGTGGAAGACCTGGCGGAATTTAACCCGATGCTCGGTCACCGCGGCTGCCGTTTGGGCAACACTTATCCGGAAATTACGGAAATGCAAACCCGCGCAATCATCGAGGCGGCGTTGAATTGCAAAGCCAAAGGTATTAAAATTCTTCCCGAAATT
>CAYPZM010000228.1:0-1400 GCA_964414825.1 uncultured Cytophagia bacterium
CTACACACGCTCTTCCGATCTGGATCAGGGCCCGGTGATGCCGCGCGACATTCCCGCGGACGATACTGATTTTCTGCTCGATATGTTCATGGGACGTCTAAAAATCAGCCGCAAAAAATTGAAAAAGATGCCTTATCTGGATCAGTTGGAAGCCGTTTTGAAGCGCGCGCAACGCGTCGGTTTGCTGCAGCCCGACCTGACGCTGGAGCAGTTCCGCAATTATGTCATTATGCTCAAAGCGCAGATGGAAGCGTGGCGCGATTATCAGTTTAAATCTTATGATGGCAACATGCTGCTCATTAAAGCCAAAGAACAATTGCCGCATGCCGACTCTTCAGAAGATTTGGGATGGGGCAATATTGTGACCGGTAACATCGAGACAACGATTGTGCCCGGAAATCATAATTCCATTCTCTGGGCGCCGGATGTTGAAAAACTTGTCACACATTTCAAGAAATATATGCAATCTGTATATGAACGCATCGAAAGCTAACGACAGAGGCATCGTAAATGAATCATCATGAAGGAAAAAGCGGTTATGACTCTCGCGCCACATGAAAGAACACAAGATATTTACGAGGATATTGCCGCTTATCCGCGTCCTCGACAAATTCCGCTAATGGATATTTCCACCGATAACGTCTTTCGGGCTCTGCATCTGAAAAAGGATTGGTTCAGTCAGTGTGCTTTATGGATGCTGTACAAACCAAGCGGTTTTGCAAGTTTTTATAAAAAGCTTCCTGAAAAACTGGACGAGATGCTAAAGACATACGATCTGCGCCGCGCCGGTTTGCAGGCTCCGGTTATTTCAGCCACGCTGACATTGCAGGACGATCCCCGGATCGATGATCCATTCAATCGGGCTGTAACGTTACTCCTTGGCGCTAAACGGTTTCACGATGACTTGTACGTCGGCAGAATTGAGCCTGATCGGTACCGTGATGCGCCGCTGGAAATGGGACAATATCCCAATCTCTTTTCAACAAGCCTGACCGTTGAGAATAAACGGTCTCGAATATTCAAAAGCACACGAGTTGATCAAATCACTGTTTTGGTCAAGGGACAAATTTACATCCTACAGGTCAGTTCATGGGACGATGATTCGGTATTTCATGAAATCAGATCGGCGCTACAATCAATTGTTAAAGAATCTGATCATGGAACGCAATCTCAACCGCCGGTCGGTTTGGCAACTTTTTCATCTCAAATTGTACAGGTACGTGGATTCACCCGCATGCAGAGCGTAGAGGAAAATCGTCAGAACCTGGACAAGCTGAAACACAGTTTTGTGACGCTGTGTCTTGACCTTGACGAAACGCCCGGCAGCGATTCCGAATCTTTTGTTAATGCGCATGCAAAACATCCGGAAAACCGCTGGAGTTGGCAGAGTTTACAACTGG
>CAYPZM010000228.1:1410-4483 GCA_964414825.1 uncultured Cytophagia bacterium
GCAATGCAAAGGTTTGCGCCATTTGCAATTTTAGCGCCTATCTTGACGGCAACACGATGATGCGCGGCGCTGCTGAAATTTGTCGATACGCTGCGGCCGTTGAGATACCCAAGCGTCCGAACAGTGTACAGGTGCTTCATTTCCAGCTTCTCACGTGGCAGGTCAATCCGCAATTTTTACAAACGGCTCGCACAGATTATAAAAGAATTCAGGATGATCAACCAGCCACGTTTATTTTGGAACATGTTCATCAAAAGTTGTTTCGTGATCTTGAATTGGAACCGATAGAGGTGTTTGTCATCGCCTTATATATGACAGCCAAGGCTCATACGGATGAACCGCCGGCTCTGCATCAGTTTTTAACCATGTCAAAATATCGCTACATGGATTTGACGACCGCCATCGTTACGACGCCCGAGGTGCAGGCATTTTGCGACTACCTGCAGCAAAAGCACACAGAGCCCGGGCATGCTGCTGAACTTTTGAAAAAAGCCGTCAAGTCTCAAAAGCAGAGCTGCACGGCTGAACGCTCGGCGTTTCCCTTGTCAACAGTCTTTTCTCTTTTTCTGATGTCGAAAACTGGTTTCGCGAAAATCCGGGCTTTAATACTATTTGTGCTCACTGATTTCATGTTGCGAAAAACCAAACGCATGCGCGGCATACGCCGTGATATCGTAATTTCGCATCCGGCGATCTATCCGGAAATAGCCATGGTCGGCCGGCCGGGCGTGCGGCTGCCGTATGTCACTTATTTTGCATTACATTATCAAATCTTTCAGGATCGCACCATCATCACCATGATGCCCGGATTGCGCTGGAACGTCGCAAATGAAAAGCTGATTGCCGAGTTACATGACAATATCCAAGCTATAATTGACATTGTACAGAATGTCAAAACGAATGAACCGAGCCCATAATATTTGCGAACCAATGATTCGATTTTAATGACCCCTTTGAACGGGCAACTCTTATTTAGACTGGAACATCAATGAATCAACCTACAAGGCTTTTTAACAAAAACTATTTTTTACTCTGGCAGGGCCAGTTTGTCAGCAAGTTCGGCGATCAGTTTTTTTCCATGGCGCTTATGCTGTGGTTGACTTTTGAAATCAATTCGGCAACTCTCATGGGAACCCTGCTGATGTCCGGCGGTATTGTTAGTCTCGTACTGGGCCCATTTGCCGGAACATTGGCGGATCGCGCCTCGCGCAAGTTGATTATCGTCATGACGGATTTTCTAAATGGCGCTGTTGTGACACTGTTTGCTGTGTTGTTCTTTATCCAGCCCGAGAATATAAAACTACTTATAAGTGTCCTTTTTGTCGTAACAATAATAAACTCCATACTGCGGGCATTTTTCTCGCCGGCTATCGGTGCTTCCATTCCGGATTTGGTGCCAAAATCCAAACTAAATGCGGCCAACTCTATGGGACAATTCTCCGGTCGTATTTCACAACTTATTGGAACGCCGGTTGCTTCGGCACTGTACCCGGTTATTGGCGCGCCGTTAATGTTTCTCGTTAATGGATTATCGTTTCTCTTTTCCAGTTTTAGTGAATTGTTTATTACGATTCCCAAGGTTGATGATGATACGTCGGAAAACGTGTCGGCATCGACTCCCGCCTCTTTCAATCAAGATCTAAAAGAGGGGTTTCAGTATGTCTGGAAAAATACGGGGCTCAAATCTATTGTGCTTGTTTCAGCCGGCTTGAGTTTTTTTTCTGTTCCGATACTGACGCTGTTCCCCTTTTTTGTCAAAGATTTTTTAAATGCCGGCGCTATGTGGGTCGGCATCATCTCCGCCGTTTTCAGCGTCGGCGCGATGATTGGCTTTTCCCTCGCGGCCATTTTAAAAATTGAGAAAAAACGTCGGGCACACTTGTTAATGGCATTGATTATTGTGCAGGGCCTGTTTTACGTTGTGCTTGCCATGATTCGCGTGCCTTTACACGTCGTCGGTTATGTGCTTTTGCTTGGAATTGGTGAAGGATATATCAATGTTAATATCATGACCATAATCCAGATATCGACCCCCAGCAAGATTCGTGGCCGAGTCTTTGGCGTTCTGGCTATGTTATCCGGCAGCCTCGCACCGCTGGCCATGGGGGCCTCCGGAATTGCTGCGGATTTGTTGCATCACAATATCCCGCTGATTTATATGGTATGCGGTATAGCGATGTCTCTTCTCGCCCTGCTGGCCGTCTCTTTCCGCGATTATCGCGAGTTTTTGGTATATGATGACGCAAAGGAAGAATATCTCAAGTTGGAAAAACTGCCGCCATTATAAAGTTCAGGCTGATGTGAAAATGTCAAGTAATCATAAAAATTAAAATCAAGAATTCTCAAATAACAAACATCAAAGGAGTTGGCTCATGAGTTGGGATGACAAAGATGATAACACCATCTACAATGTCGTGATCAATCACGAAGAACAATATTCAATCTGGCCGGTGGATAAAGAAGTCCCCCTGGGCTGGAAAACAACCGGAAAAAGTGGCCCCAAACAGGACTGTCTGGATCACATCAAAGAGGTGTGGACCGATATGCGGCCGAAAAGCTTGCGCGATAAAATGAATGCTGCGGCTGAAAAATAAGCCGCGGTTGTGAGCTCTCAACACTATACATTTTATTATGTGAGTAACGGAATTGTTTTATGACTTCAAAATGGTTTACAATTTTTTCACCAATTGCCGATGTAAAATGTTACTTGTTCTGCTTTCATTATGCCGGCGGCAATTCCAACGTGTTTCGAACCTGGCAACAGAGTTTGCCAGCTAATGTTCAGGTGGTTGGAGTGGAGTTGCCGGGACATGGAAAACGATTAGCCGAACAGCGAATCGATAACTTGCAAACATTGGTGCAAAACATTGGTGTTGAACTTTATAACCACGTGGATGCGCCTTTTGCTTTTTTGGGTCACAGTATGGGCGCGCTATTGGCACTGGAGCTGGCGCGGTTTGCCAAACGGCACAGGTTGGTAATGCCCCGGCAACTATTTGTTTCGGCGCACCGGGCACCGCAACTTCCGCGGACCAAAGAGCCGCTGCATATACTGCCAGAGCAAGAGTTCGTT
>CAYPZM010000228.1:4493-8363 GCA_964414825.1 uncultured Cytophagia bacterium
CCGAAGTTTTGCAGAATGAGGAACTGCGCTCGCTGTTTTTGCCAATCATTCGCGCCGATTTTCAGGTCTGCGAAACATACGAATATCGTTCTTTCCCCAAGCTGGACTGCCCGATTACCGTCTTTGGTGGAATTGACGACGATGAGGTGGATATAAGCGGCCTGGAAGCATGGGAGCATATGACAAACGGGCCCACAAGTGTACACATGTTCGAAGGCGACCATTTTTTTATTCATAATGCAGGAATGACACTTTTACCCGTGCTATCTGATAAACTGGCAGCTATGGTGGGAAAAAATGAACGCGAACGCATCTTCTCTTGAATGGTCGAGTCCAACTCGAGTGGATTTACCACAGGACGGCCATTTGCATGTGTGGAGATTGAATGTTAATGGCGTCAAAAGCAATCATGCGCGCAAAATATTATCCAAAGAAGAACAACGCAGAGCCGACCGTTACGTGTTTGAAGAAGAAAGCCGCAGGTTTATAGTTGCGCGTGCCATGTTGCGCTATCTGTTGGCGCGTTATCTCCATATACAGCCCGAAAACGTAAACTTTGTGTTTAACGAGTACGGAAAACCATTTCTCAAAGACAAGGCGCTGCGGCATCTTCAGTTTAACGTTTCGCATTCCAATTATGCCGGGGCCTTTATTTTCAGTCAAAAGGTGGTGGGTATCGATATCGAGTATCACAAACCGGGGTTTGCAGCGATGGATATTGCACGACGGTTTTTTTCCAAACAAGAGGTTTTGGATTTGGAAACTGTTGCACCGGAAACCTACGCCGATCACTTTTTTGACTGCTGGAGTAGGAAAGAATCGTACATCAAAGCCAAAGGATTTGGCGTCTCATTGCCCTTGGAATCTTTTACCACACGTTTGGTGAATGAGAACACCGCCAAACTTGAAGTCTCCCGTTTGTATCCACAAGATCCAAACGATTTTGAAATAATTCCATTTCGACCATATGCGCGTTTCAGCGGCGCTGTTACTGCGGAAAAGCCGGTCGAACATATTCACTTTTTTGATGGTCAGGCTTTTTTCCAATCGCAATGCTAAAAAGCGAGAATTAAAATGGACAGTCTTGTTGGAATTACATTTGATAAGTGGCGTGAATTGCTTCGTCAAAATTCGCGCTTAATACCGCCCCAATATTGGGGCAAACAATTAACGGTCACCGCAAAGAGCCTCTTTAATTCCAAAGTCGCCAATCTGGAAAAATTGGAATGGGGCGAAAATATCGAACAAACGCAATTTATCAAGAGTCCAATTTTTATTCTCGGCCACTGGCGCAGCGGCACTACCATGCTGCAAAATTATCTATCGCTCGATCCGCAATTTGCCACCCCAAGGCTGGCGGATGTGCTTTACCCAAATAGTTTGGTTCGATACCATCATCGCCATAATGGCAGTTTGCAACAATCTCAGGCCGCCAAAAAGCGCCCTATGGATAATGTGGAAGTCCATTTAAACAGCCCTGCCGAGGACGAGTTTGCCCTTGCCGTAATGACGTTATATTCTCCACTTTACTCCTGGGTTTTTCCCAACAATTGCGGTCGATATGATAAATATTTAACCTTTGCGGGCGCGAAAACCCAGGAAATCGAAGCATGGGGCCAGACTTTTATATATTATCTCAAAAAAATCACTTTAACTTATAAAAAGCAAATATTGCTCAAATCGCCCCAGCATACCGCACGGGTTCCGCTATTGTTGAAATTTTTTCCGGACGCCAAGTTCGTGCACATTCACCGGCATCCGTATGACTTGTTTCAGTCGACTAGAAAATTGTACAAAACGGCGATTTACACATCAAGTATGCAGCGCGTGCCGGCGGAAGAAACCTGGCCTGAACGGATTGTGAGTATCTATAATGAGATGTACGATTCCTTTTTCGAGCATAAAGATGGTTTTGCAAAAGGAACCTTTATAGATATCGGGTTTGAAGAGTTTGAGGAAAAGCCATTACAAAGTATTCGACGGATTTATGAGACACTGGGTCTTGACAACTTTGAAACGTTTTTGCCTATTTTGAAAGAAAAAACCGAGCAAGACTTCCATTACCAAAAAAATAAATACAAAGAACTCGCTGCGCACGAAAAAGAATTGATTTATAATCACTTGAAACGAAGTTTTGACTATTGGGATTACAGTCGATAAAAATTGGTTGTAGTCAATAATAAATGCACGAGGGAGATCATCGATAAATTTATAAAATCAGCAAGGCTATTCCAAGGCTTCATCGGATTACACTAATCCTTAATCCATTGTCTTGAGAATTGCTCTAATTTGTTAAGGGAAGATTTATGAGTATTTTTGCCGGGATTTTAAGCAACGATTGGAAAACCATCACTTCAGCAAATACCTTTGGATTCAAATACATCCCGATAAAATGGTATTATAGGCGAAAAAGCTTGGCAAATGACCGATATTATCGCAAAGAACAGTCGCAATTTGGTGAAAGCATAGCCCAAACGAACCTTGCTTATGACCCCATTTTTATATTAGGACATTGGAGAAGTGGCACGACCATGTTGCACAATATGTTGTGTCGGGATGAGCAGTTTGCGTTTCCGAATTTGTTCGAATCGTATAATCCACACACGTTTCTAAGTCTACACCGAGAATTGGCGTCCAAACTGGAAGCTACCACGGATCAAAAGCGACCGATGGATAATGTTAAAGTTCGTTATAACAGCCCGGCAGAGGACGAATTTGCTCTCGCTTTAATGTCACTTTGTTCGCCGGTCCTGGGATGGACATTTCCCCAAAAGCGCAATTATTACGATCGTTATCTGTTTTTAAATGAGGTTTCGGATGAGGAATTAAAGCGCTGGCAACACGCTTTAATTTATTTTTCCAAAAAATTAACCTATCGGTACCAAAAGCAACTGTTGTTCAAGTCACCGCAGCATACGGCACGAATCAAATTAATTTTGCAGCTTTTTCCAAATGCAAAATTCATTCATTTTCGTAGAAATCCATACGATGTTTATCAATCAACCTTGGCATTGCACACAAAAACAATACGCGCAATGGCAATGCATCCGTACAATACAAGTGACACTGAACGTTATATCATTACCACATATCGGAATATGTATACTAGTTTTGTGCAACAGAAAGCTTTAATTCCTCAGGAAAACTATTGCGAGCTTTCATACGAAGATTTTATTCAGGATTCTATTGCGGGAGTACGATTTATTTACGAAACTTTAAAGCTCGACAATGTGGATAACCTGTTAAGCAAATTGACAAAAAAGCAAGATAAAAACTATGCAAGAAACGCCTATCCACCAATTGAGAAAGAGATAAAGACCGAAATTAATAAAGAGTGGCAAGAATTTTTCCATGAATGGAATTATCAGTTCGTTTAATTCGTTTTACATGATAGCTATTTTTTATTTGTCTGTTCGAAAATGATACAGTGTTACGTGATGAAACATGATAGCCAAGGCCGAGAGGTGGGTCTTAAGCATCGTCTCGATCTTTTTTCTAAGCAATGCTGAACCAAGGAACCTTATGAGTCGTAAGCTTAGATTTTACAGTGAGGATATCCTGTACAACTTTAATCGCGGGCGAATGTTAAAATTTTTCATGAATAAACGAACTGGTTTAATTGTTGCAAAAGGGTTCTCATTGTTCTGAGTCATTTCTTGAGGGTGGGGATTCGGACAATGTTTGATTAGCATCTAGGGTTAGCATTACATCTCGCATCCATCGCATCCAACGTTCAGCATTTTCTATTTTGAGCTATCTGGCTAGAGAGAGTTTCTATTTTATTTAACCGCAAATTTTAATATTTGGTTTACTTGTTACTTTCGTTGCTTGGAACGGCACAGTTACGAATTTTGGCAACAATGGCGTGAA